>NZ_CALMAW010000080.1:32649-46765 GCF_937859915.1 uncultured Sphingomonas sp.
GCGGGGCACCGATCGAGCCGGCCGCGACCTGCGCATTCTGGCCCTGGATCGCGGCGATCACCTCGTCGACGGTCAGATTCCGCGCGGCGGCCTGATCGGGATCGATCCAGACGCGCATCGAATAGTCGCGCGCGCCGATTTCCTGGACGTTGCCGACGCCGGTGATGCGCTTGATGCGATCCTCGACCTGGATGCCGACATAGTTGGAGACATATTGCGGATCGAGCGAATGGTCGGGCGAGCTGAACGCCACCGCCATCAGGAAGTTGGGCGATGCCTTGCGCACGGTCACGCCGATCTCGCGCGCCTCCTCGGGCAGCCGCGGCTCGGCCTCGGAAACGCGGTTCTGCACCAGAACCTGCGCGTTGTTGACGTCGGTGCCGAGCGCGAAGCTGACCGTGATCGTCAGCGTCCCGTCGCCGATCGACGAAGACGACATGTAGATCATCTGCTCGACGCCGTTGATCTGCTCCTCGAGCGGAACGGCGACGGTCTCCGCCATCGTCTCGGCGGTGGCGCCGGGATAGGTCGCCGAGACCGTCACGGTCGGCGGCGCGATGTCGGGATATTGGCCGACGGGGAGCGAGGGATAGGCGACGAGCCCGACGATTACGATCAGGATCGACAGCACCGCCGCGAAGATCGGCCGCTCGATGAAGAAATGGGGGAAGCGCATCTGCGTCCGATCAGTTCGCCGAGCCGGATACCGAGGCGGTCGAGGCCTGCGGCACCGTCACCGAGGTCGTCGACGGTCCGGCATCCTGCGAGCGCGGCTTGATGACGATCTTGGTCGCGTCGACCTTGGTACCCGGCTGGAGCATCGCGAGCCCGTCGAGCACGACCAATTCGGTGGGTGCCAGGCCGTCGCGGATCGCGCGCAGCCCCATCACCTCGGGCCCGGTCTGGACGACGCGCGACACGACCTTGCCGTCCTGCCCGACGACGAACACCGTCTTGCGGGTCTGGTCGGTCACGATCGCCTCGTCGGGGACGAGCATCGCCCGGTAGGTGCCCGAACCGAGCAGCCGGGCGCGGCCGAACATGCCGGGGGTGAGGAAGTGGTTGGGGTTGGGCACGACGGCATGCGCCTGGATCGTGCCCGAGCCGGGGTCGATCGCATTGTCGACGAACGCCATGCGGCCGTGGTGCGGATAGTCGGTCTCGTCGGCGAGCTGGATATCGACCGGATTCTGCGCGGTGCGCGACGAGCCGCGCGAGCCCTTCTGTGCTTCGCGCTGATATTTGAGGTAGAAGCTCTCGGCGCCGTCGAAGGTAAACCAGATCGGATCGAGCGACACGACCGTGGTCAGCACGGTCGACTGCGCGGTCACCTGGTCGCCGAGCGACACGCGGCGGCTCGAGACGCGGCCCGAGACCGGCGAATAGACGGTGGTGAAGGACAGGTTGAGGCGGGCATTGTCGGCGGCCGCGATCGCGGCCTGCAGGGTCGCGCGATCGGTACGCACGGTCGCCTGGTCGGTCTCGAGCTCCTCCTTGCTGACCGCCTGGACGGCGACGAGCTTGGCCGAGCGGTCCGCGACCGAGGTGGCATTGGCGAGCGACGCGCGCGCGCTGGCGATCTGCGCCTGCGCCTGCTCGAGCGTGGCGCGATAGGGACGCGGATCGATGATGAAGAGCGGCTGGCCGGCGCGCACGTCCTGCCCGTCCTTGAACAGGATCTGGGTCACCACGCCGTTGATCCGCGCGCTCAGCGTCACCGACTGCGGCGCCTGGAAGCGGCCGATATATTCGTCCCAATCGACGACGTCGCGGACCAGCGGCTGGCCGACCGAGACATGCGGCGGCGGCGGCGCCGGCGGCTTGTCGGCGCCCTTCGAGCATCCAGTGATCAGGGCAAGCGCAACGACGGCTGCGGCGGTACGGGTCATCCGGTTTTCCTCTATTGCGGCGCAGCAATACCCCGCGATCGGAACAGCGCAAGCTTTTTCTACCGATCGGTACCGAATTGACCGGACCGACATTACCATAAATACACCTTCGGCGGATGGCCAGCGGCCTCTTCCGCCGCGCCGATGACAACGCTAGGCAGGCGCCGCCTATTTAGGAGATGACCATGGCCGATGTCGATGCCCTGATGCGCAAGGCGCCGGTGATCCCGGTGCTGGTGATCGACCGACTCGAGGACGCGGTGCCGATCGCCGAGGCGCTCGTCGCCGGCGGCCTGCCGCTGCTCGAGGTCACGCTGCGCACGCCGGTCGCGCTCGATGCGATCCGCGCGATGGCCAAGGTGCCGGGCGCGATCGTCGGCGCGGGCACGGTGCTCAACGACCGCCAGCTGGGCGACGCGCAGGCGGCGGGGGCGACCTTCATCGTCTCGCCGGGGCTGACCGCGCCGCTGGCCAAGGCGGCGGCGGCCGCCGACATCGACTTCCTGCCCGGCGTCGCCAATGCCGCCGACATCATGGCCGGGCTCGATCTCGGCCTCACCCGCTTCAAATTCTTCCCGGCCGAGGCGGTCGGCGGGCTGAAGGCGCTGAAGGCCTATGCGTCGGTGTTCCGCGACGTGCGCTTCTGCCCGACCGGCGGGATCAGCGCCGAGTCGGCGCCGCAATGGCTTGCCGAGCCTGCGGTGCTGTGCGTCGGCGGCAGCTGGCTGGTGCCCTCGGGCACGCTCGACGAGGCTGCGATCCGCCAGCGCGCCGAAGCGGCGGCGGCGCTGCGCGTCTAACCGTTCCCCGGCGCACGCCGGGGTCCAGGCCCGCGATGTGGGGCAGGCGCGACGGCCAAGGCGACGTCGGGCCTGCCCCCGGCGGTCGCCGAAGACCTATCTCGCCACGCTCCGCTTCCGCGCATAGGCGAAATACACCACCAGCCCGAGCGCGTTCCACGCGAAGAAGCGCAGCTGCGTGCCGAGCGGCAGGTTCCAGAACAGGTACAGGCAGCCCGCGATCGCGACGAAGCCGACCAGCGGCGCCCAGGGCGTGCGGAACGCCCGCATGCGATCCGGCTCGCGGCGGCGCAGGATCAGCATCGAGGCGCCGACCGCGACGAAGGCGCACAGCGTTCCCGCATTGGCGAGCGCGGCGATCTCGGCGAGCGGCAGGAAGGCGGCGATCCCCGCCACGATCACCGCGGTCCCGATCGTCACCGCCACCGGCACGCCGCTGCGCGGGGAGACGCGGCCAAGCCGCTCGGGCAGCAGCCGGTCGCGCGCCATCACGAAGAAGATCCGCGTCTGCCCGAACAGGAAGGCGAGGATCACCGTCGGCAGCGCCACCACCGCGACCGCGCCGAAGATCTTGGCGGTGGTGAACGCGCCGATCGTGCGCAGCACCAGCGCGAGCGGCTCGGCGGACTGCGCGAACTGCGCCACCGGCACCGCGCCGATCGCGCAGGCGGCGACCGCGACATAGATAATCACGCAGGCGACCATCGATCCGACGATCCCGATCGTCAGGTCGCGGCCCGGGTCGCGCGCCTCTTCCGCGGCGGTCGACACCGCATCGAAGCCGTAGAAGGCGAAGAAGATGATCGACGAGGCCGCCATCACCCCCTGCTTCACCCCGTCGGGGCCGGCATGCTGGAAGAAGCCGAACGGCATGAACGGATGGAAATTGGCTGCCTTGAACGCGGGCAATGTCACCGCCACGAACAGCGCGAGCGCCGCGATCTTGAGCCCGACCAGCCAAGCGTTGAGCGTCGCCGACTCGCGCGTGCCGACGAGCAGCAGCCCGGCGACCAGCGCGATGATCGCGATCGCGGGCAGGTTGATCACGCCGCCGGGTTCGTAGGGGCCGGTGGCGAGCGCCTTGGGGATGGTCCAGCCGATGCCGTCCATGAACCCGGTGAAATAGCCCGACCAGCCGACCGCGACGGTCGAGCAGACCACCGAATATTCGAGGATCAGGCTCCAGCCGACGATCCACGCGATCGTCTCGCCGACCGCGACATAGGAATAGGTGTAGGCGCTGCCCGATTGCGGGATCAGCGTCGCGAGTTCGGCATAGGCGAGCGCCGCCGCCGCGCACACTGCGCCTGCGATCAGGAAGGACAGCAGCACGCCGGGCCCGGCCAGCGCCGCGCCGACCCCGGTCAGCGTCAGGATGCCAGTGCCGACGATCGCGCCGACACCGAGCGCCATCAGATGCGGCCAGCCGAGCGTGCGGCGGAGCGCGTGCTGGCCGTCGACCGGCACGAGCTCGATCGGCTTGCGGGGGCCCCAGAAGGTCATCGGGCAGCGATTGCGGTGAGAATGATGTCTGCGGGGTGGCGGTCGCTGGCGATGATCATGACCCGAGCGTGACAGACGGGATGGCGCTTTGGAAGATCGATTCGCGCGGACCGGTTCGCAGCGGAAGCCGCCACATCGCCGCGCCGGCCGCCGTCCGCCGATCCGAACGGGATTCGGATTGCATATCGCCAAATCGGCGTTTGCCGCGCTTCCGCGCAGATCGTCGAGTGGATGGTAGCTAACCCGTCTGCGCAGCCGGACCGTGACTTCATCCATTGCTGATCATGTTACCACGGCGTTTTTCGTGGCGGCGGCGACGCCCTCTCGCGTCACCATTGACTCCGTCATTGCGTTCCCGGAATCAGAGACCGGCCAATACTATGGAGAGGACATATGCGGATCGGACATTACGCTGTCTGCTTGTCGGCCATACTGAGTCCGGGACTGGTTCTGGCGCAAGCGCCGTCGTTCGACACGGGCTATTATTATCGTCTGGCAACGCAGTTCCGCGGCCCAGACATGCAGTTGGACGTGGTCAATGGCGGCGACAGAAACGACTTCGTGCATCTCGCTCCGGCGGATGATGTCTCGGGCCAGCTCTGGCACCTGATGCCGGCCGGCGGCGGCGCCTGGCGCCTGACCACGATGTTTCGCGGCGAATCGCGCTGCCTGGACGTCGTCAATGGCGGCGCCCTCGACACTATGGTCCACCTCGCGCCCTGCGGAAACTACACCGGGCAGCTCTGGACGATCAGCCAACAAGGCGGGTTTTACCGACTGACCACCGCATTCCGCGGGCCCGCCATGTGCCTCGACATCGTCAACGGCGGCCCGGAGAACGATCAGGCCCGGCTCGCCCCGTGCGGCAATTATACCGGGCAGATGTGGCATTTCCAGCCGAGCCGAACACGCGTCACCCCCTAGCGACGATGGACCTGTGCCTGGCGAGATCGACCGCCGGGCCTGCGCGCTTCCAGCGGCAACCAGCCCTCCTGTCCCCTACCCCCACAGACTCCCGGGCGCGTTGAACATCCGCCCGCGCTCGAAGGTGAAGCCGTCGGGGCGGTCGTGCGCGAGCAGCAGCGGGCCGTCGAGGTCGGCCCATTCCGCGCCCTGTGCCGCGAGAAAGGCGGGCGCGACGCCGAGCGAGGTCGACAGCATGCAGCCGACCATCAGCTTCAACTTCTGCGCGCGGGCCTCGCGGATCAGCGCCAGCGCCTCGCTGAGGCCACCCGCCTTGTCGAGCTTGACGTTGATCGCGGCATAGCGGCCGACGCAGCGCGCGAGATCGGCGCGGTCCTGGCAGCTTTCGTCGGCGCAGAGCGGGATCGGCGATTTCACCCCGTCGAGGAGATGGTCCTCGCCCGCCTTGACCGGCTGCTCGATCAGCTCGACCCCGAAGGGGAGCAGCGTCGCGGCCTCGGCGGCGACGTCGCGCCCGGTCCACGCCTCATTGGCGTCGACCACCAGCCTGGCCGCGGGCGCGCCGCGGCGCACCGCGGCGACGCGCTCGACATCGCCCTCGCCCGCCAGCTTCAATTTGAGCAGCGGATATTTGCCCGCGACCGCGCGCGCGTCCGCCTCCATCTTCGCCGGCTCGCCGAGCGAGATGGTGAAGGCGGTGACCAGCGGCTTGGGCTCGGCGAGCCCCGCCAGCCGCCACACCGGCACGCCGCAGCGCTTCGAATCGAGCTCCCACAGCGCGGTGTCGACCGCGTTGC
This sequence comes from uncultured Sphingomonas sp., assembly GCF_937859915.1. Lineage (GTDB taxonomy): Bacteria > Pseudomonadota > Alphaproteobacteria > Sphingomonadales > Sphingomonadaceae > Solisphingomonas. Next base: position 38,563 of record NZ_CALMAW010000080.1, read on the forward strand.
GCGCGGCGCCCCGCGGCAGCAGCTGGGGCAGGTCGGCGCGCGACGCCCCGTCGGCGATCGCGCCGGCGACCGACAGGATCTGGTCACGCACGCTCTCGGCGGTCTCGCCATGATAATAGATCGCGGTCGCCTCGCCGCGGCCGCGCGCGTCGCCGTCGGCGAGCGTGGCGACGACGACGTCGACCTCGGTCTTGGCGCCGCGGGCGATCACGAACGCGCCCGCGACGGGCCAGCGTTCGATGCGCGCGGCGAGCCGCGTTGCGGTCATGCGATCCTCGTCATCTGGTCAGGTGGTGGAGGCGGAGTCGCCGGCGGACGCGGGCAATGCGCGCGGTGTCGCCAGCGGCCAATAGGGCTTGGGCAGGATCCGCGCGGCACGCTCGAACGCCGCCTTGACGTCCCCGCGGGTCAGCAGCTTCGCCCACAGCAGCCGCAGCCGCGAGGACGCATGCGGCAGCAACGCGGCGTCGGGCTGGAACTGGTCGGCGAGCCGGTCGGCGCCTTCGGTGGTGGCAAGCGCGGCGATCGCGATCGGCGCCGCCTCGGCCTCGCGCCCGTCGCAGAGCAGCCCCTCGATCGCGGCGGCCTGGTTGTCCGCGGCGACCGCCTTGAGCGCGTCGGCGGCGATCTTGGCCTCGGCACCGCGCTTGAGCCCGACCAGCGCGCAGACCTGGTTGCGCCGCAGCCAGGCCAGCCCGAAGGCGGAGAGATAGCTCGGCTGCGCGGCGAGACCCGCGGTCGCGACCGCGAGCTCCTCGTCGAAGCGCCCGGCCTCGTCGAGCTGCTCGGCGAAGCCGATCAGAGCGCCCGCGGCCTCGGGCATTTTCGACAGGTCCGCGGTCGCGAACGGGCGCAACCGTGCAAGCGCCGCGTCGCGGTGCCCGGCGGCGGCCTGCGCGTCGGCATCGGCGAGCACGAGGTCGATCTGGTCCTCGCTCATGCCGGGCGCGATCTTGGTCGCCGCCGCGGTGACGCTGACGTCGTCGAAGCGGCCGAGATCGCCGAACGCCTGCGCCGCGTCGAGCGTCGCATGGACGTCCTGCGGCGCATTGGCATAGGCGTCGAGCGCGGTGCGCGCATAGCCGTCGATCGCGGTGCCCCCGGCTGGGCCCATGCGCGTCTCGATGTCGGGCCACAGCGCGGCATAGCGCCGCTCGATCGCCATCTCCCAGAGCAGTTCGGGCTTGTCGATCCGGTCGAGCAGCGCCCGCGCATCCTCGGTCGCGTGCGTGTCGAGCAGCGCGCCGATAGCGTCGGCGGCAAGCGTCTCGGCGAGATCGGGTCGGTCGCTCGGGTCCCAGTCGGCCAGCGCCAGCGCCAGCGCGGTACGGTCGCGCCGCGTGGTGTCGCCGGCGATGGTCAGCGCCTGCGCGACCTGCCGCCACAGCTCGCCGGGGATGAGGGTGAGCGCGGTCGAGCGCTGGTCGGCGGCGGCGGCGAGCTCGTCGGCGGCCTGCGGGATGCGGCCGGCGTCGACGTCGTTGAGGATCTGGTAGCCGCGCAGCATCGCATTGTCGGGCGCCTGCGCGCGCAGCTCGGCGAGCAGCGGCGCGACCTCGGCAAAGCGCCCCGCGCCCGGCAGGCAGGGCAGCCGCAGCAGCTGCGCGGAGAAGCGGCCGGGGGTGCCTGCGCCAGCACCGCCTGCGACGGCGGGATCGAGCAGCGCGAGCACGGCCTTGCAGTCGTTCGCCTGGGCGAGCGGCAGCGCCTTGGCGACGGTGGCGTCGAGCGTGGCAGAAGGGGTCGCCGCGTGCGGCGGCGGGGCGACGGTAGCGAGAGCGGGCGTCGCGAAGGCCGCGAGCGCGAAACCCAAAAACCTCCCCCGCAGGGGGAGGGGGACCGTTCGCAAAGCGAATGGTGGAGGGGTATCCGAGGCCCGGAACATGCGCCACCCGTCGGAGGCGTGGTCCACCCCTCCACCACCCTGCGGGTGGTCCCCCTCCCCCTCCGGGGGAGGTATGAGACGCAGCTCAGGCGCCACCCCCATCTCGTCCGTCATGCCCGGCTCAACCCTGCGCATGCTCCGCGATCCACTGCTCGAGCACGGGGGCGATCTGTTCGCGCCAGCGGCGGCCGTTGAAGATGCCGTAGTGGCCGACCGTCTCGGCGAGATGATATTTCTTCTTCTCCGCCGGCAGGCTGGTGGCGATGGTCAGCGCCGCCCGGGTCTGGCCGACGCCCGAGATGTCGTCCTTCTCGCCCTCGATGGCGAGGATCGCGGTGTCGGTGATCGCCGCCGGATCGACGACCCGGCCGCGGTACATGAGCTCGCCCTTGGGCAGCTTGTGCTGCTGGAACACATCCTCGATCGTCTGCAGGTAGAATTCGGCGGTCATGTCGCAGACCGACCGATATTCCTCATAAAAAGCCTTGGTCGCATCCGCGCTCTCGCCGTCGCCATCGACCAGCTGCTGATACATGCGGTAGTGGCTCATCATGTGGTTGCCGAGGTTCATCGCCATGAAGCCGGCGAGCTGCAGGAAGCCCGGATAGACCTTCCGCCCGCCGCCGGCATAGTTGAACGGCACCGTCGCGATGACATTTTGCTCGAACCAGGCAAGCGGACGCTGCGTCGCGACCGTATTGACCGCGGTCGGCGCCTCGCGCGTGTCGATCGGGCCGCCCATCATGGTCAGCGTCGCGGGGCGGCAGGGATGCTTGTCCGCGTTCATCAGGCAGGTCGCGGCATAGACCGGCACCGAGGGCTGGCACACCGCGAGCACATGCGCGCCGGGGCCGATCTCGGCGAGGAAGTCGATGACATAGTCGATATAGTCGGAGAGATCGAAGCGCCCGGCGTCGAGCGGGACCGCCTTGGCGTCGCGCCAGTCGGTGATGTAGACCTCGTGGCTCGCCATCATCCGCTCGACGGTGCCGCGCAGCAGCGTCGCATAATGGCCCGACATCGGCGCGACGATCAGCAGCTTGGGCTGATCGGTGATGCCCTCGCGGGTGAAGCGCTTGAGCTGGCCGAACGGCTTGCGCAGAACGATCTCCTCGAACACGGTGACGGTCCTGCCGTCGACGATCGTGCTCTCGAAGCCGAATTCGGGTTTGCCGCGCGGCTGCGAGGCGTGCGCGAACACGTCGAGCCCCGAGGCGATCATCGGGCCGAAGCTGGTCCGGCCGAGCGGATTGGCGGGATTCTGCAACCAGCCCTTGCCCATGTCCGCGAGAAAACTCGCCCCGGTCAACCAATTGCGCTGGAACTCATAGGCATCGTAGAGCAAATCGATCTCCCGCGGGCCGCGTGCATCCTGCCCGATAGCACGGAACGGCTGAACGACCTTCTAAAGCAATATGGGGTGTTCGCACTTGCAAAAAAAGCAGGTGCGCGATGCGGTTGCGGGACAGTCCGGCGTCCGCCCGGTTCGCCATCCCGAACTCGGTTCGCGATCCAGACACGCTGCGCCCGACCTTCGAACGCCGCGCGTCGGGATCCTGACCTTCGTCAGGATGACGGACAGGGCCGGTGACGGTAGGGGCCGGTGACGGGACGTCCCCCAAACGTCCCGTCATCCCGATCTCGGTTCGGGATCCAGACACGCCGCACCCGACCTTCGAACGCCGCGCGTCTGGATCCTGACCTTCGTCAGGATGACGGACGAGCCAGGTGGCGGGCTGGCCCCCAAACCTCTCGTCATCCCGAACGTGGTTCGGGATTCAGACACGCCGCACCCGACCTTTGATCGCCGCGCGTCTGGATCCTGACCGTCGTCAGGATGACGGACGGCGGAAAGCGCGGCCGCTCCGCCGCGCGCGCCGCGATTGAGCGGCTCCGCGCAGGATGCTAGATCGCGGCATGGCCCGCCCCCCTCGACCCGCCGCCCCGACCGATCCGCGCGAGCGGCGTCTCGGCAACCTCCGGATCGTCTGGACGCGCGCGCTGCGCTATCCGGGGCATATCGCCGCCGCGCTGGCGGCGCTGTGCGTCTCCTCGGCGGCGACGCTCGGCATCCCCTACGGGCTCAAGCGCGTGATCGATCGCGGCTTCTCCTCGGGGGTCGACCCGCACGGCGTCACCACCTCCTTCCACTATCTGCTGATGATCGTCGCGACGCTGGCGCTGGCGACCGCCATTCGCTTCTGGTTCGTCGCCTGGATGGGCGAGCGCGTCGTCGCCGACCTGCGCATCGCGGTGCAGGCCAATCTGCTGACGCTGTCGCCGCGCTTCTTCGAGGAGAATCGCCCGTCCGAGATCGCCTCGCGCCTCACCTCCGACACCACGCTGATCGAGCAGGTCGTGGGCACCACCGTCTCGGTCGCGCTGCGCTCGAGCTTCACGATGGTGGGCGGGCTGATCTTCCTGTTCACGCTGTCGGTCAAGCTGGCGGCGCTGATGGTGATCGGCATGCCGCTGGTGCTGCTGCCGATCCTGCTGCTCGCAGGATCGCATCGCCGACGTCGGCGCGCTCGCCACCGAGACGCTGGGCGCGATGCGGATCGTCCAGGCGTTCGGGCAGGAGGGCCGCGAGGCCGCCCGCTTCCGCGGCGCGGTCGAGGCGGTGTTCGGCACCGCGCGCCGCCGCATCGCGCTGCGCGCGGTGATGACCGCGCTGGTGATCGGGCTGATGTTCGGCGCGATCGTGCTGATCCTCTGGCAAGGCGCGCTCGACGTCGCGCATGGCCGGATGACCGGCGGCGCGATCACCGCCTTCGTCGCGACCTGCGGCATCGTCGCGGGCTCGTTCGGCAGCCTCGCCGAGGTCTATGGCGACCTGCTGCGCGGCGCCGGCGCGGCCAGCCGGCTGAGCGAACTGCTCGGCGCCGAGGCCGATATCCGTGCCCCCGCACATCCGGTCGCACTGCCGGCGTCGGGCGCCGGGCGGCTCCAGTTCGACCATGTCACCTTCCGCTACCCGACCCGCCCCGAGATCGCCGCGCTCGACGACGTCACGCTCGACATCGCAGCCGGCCAGACCGTCGCGGTGGTCGGCCCGTCGGGGGCGGGCAAGTCGACGCTTCTGCAGCTCGCGCAGCGCTTCTACGATCCGCAGGCCGGGCGCGTGCTGCTCGACGGCGTAGCGCTGGCCGACGCCGATCCCGCGCTCGTCCGCAAGCGGATCGCGATGGTGCCGCAGGACACGGTGATCTTCGCGGCCTCGGCGCGCGACAATCTGCGCTACGGCGATTGGGATGCCGACGACTCGGCGCTGTGGGCCGCCGCCGAGGCCGCCAACGCCGCGACGTTTTTGCACGCGCTGCCCGATGGACTCGACACCTATCTGGGTGAAGGCGGTGCCAGGCTGTCGGGCGGCCAGCGCCAGCGCGTCGCGATCGCGCGCGCACTGCTCCGCGACGCACCGCTGCTGCTGCTCGACGAGGCGACCTCGGCGCTCGACGCCGAGAGCGAGCGCCTCGTCCAGGACGCGCTCGATCGCCTCATGCAGGGCCGCACCACGATGGTGATCGCGCACCGCCTCGCGACCGTGCGCAAGGCCGACCGCATCGTCGTGATGGAGGAAGGCCGCATCGTCGAGCAGGGCACGCACGAGCAGCTGTTTGCGGGCAGCGGGCTCTACGCCCGGCTGGCGAAGCTGCAGTTCGAGGTGGCCTAGGCTCGGCGGCGAAGAGACGCGCCGCGCGGACAGCCGGCTCAACGTCATCCCGGACTTGATCCGGGATCCAGGGCGTCAGGCGCGGCGCGTGGACCCGATCCCGACGTGCATCGGAACGATGCGATACAGGGTCACCGCATCGTCAGCCCATGCGTCCGCTTATAGTCCGCGATCGCCTGGAGCAGCCCCGCGACCTCGGCGGGGACCATCACGCCGTCGAAATCGTCGCCCGACTGCGCCTTGAAGCGGAAATGCCAGGTCGCGGCATTGCCGGGCGCGTAGCCGGCGGCGATCGTCTTGAGCAGCGGCTCGTCGAGCGGCACCGCGACGCTCTCGATCCGCGTGCAGCGGTCGACGAGCACCGCCGAGCGCAGACAATGCTCGATGCGCCCGAGATTGATCGTCTCGACCGCCCGCGGCCCGGCCGGGGTCTCGTAATTGACGCTGTCGAAATATTTGTAGAGCCGCCGGACATAGAGGATCTGTTGATAGAGCTGGAACGTGGTCCGGCCGCTGGTCTTGTCGACGAAGGCGCGCAGGAAATTGTCGCTCTGCACGATGCGGAGCAGGCCATGGCGCTCGAGATAGCCGGGCTCGGTGGTGATCGTCGCGCGGACCTCGAGCGCATCGTCCTTGACGCTGGCGGTGCGCGCGAAATCGTCCGGCGTCATCGCGAGCAGCGCGCGGGGCGGAACCGCGAGATCCTCGGCCGGCAACGCCGCGGCGCTCGCGCACAGCCCCAGAAACGCGCCGACCATCCGAAACCGCATGCGATCCGCCCCCGCCTCGCTGCGGCCGAGGAGATTACGCCGCGGGCATGGGCGTCAAGCCGGAGACGGGTTCATTCCGGGCGAGACCTGCCCGGTCCGGCCAGCTCAGCCGACGTACCGCCACCGCACGGTCTCGCCGGCATGGAAGGGGACGAGGCTGATCCCGCCGTCTGCGATCACCGCCGGTACCGGCACAGCCTCGCGTTCCAGCGTCACACGGCCTTCGTTGAGCGGCAGACCGTAGAAGGTCGGGCCATGGACGGACGCGAACCCCTCCAGCCGGTCGAGCACGCCCTCCTCTTCGAAGACCTGCGCATAGCTTTCGAGCGCGAACGGCGCGTTGAAGATCCCGGCGCATCCGCACGCCGTCTCCTTGCGGCCGACCGTGTGGGGGGCGCTGTCGGTGCCCAGGAAGAATTTGGGCGAGCCCGACACCGCCGCCCCGCGCACCGCGAGGCGGTGGGCTTCGCGCTTGGCGACCGGCAGGCAATAGGCGTGCGGACGGATGCCGCCGTCGAAGATCGCGTTGCGGTTGATGATGCAGTGCTGCGGCGTGATCGTCGCGCCGATCTGCGGCCCGCTGCCCGTGACGAAGTCGACCGCTTCGCTGGTCGTGATATGCTCGAGCACGATCTTGAGCGCGGGGAAATCGCGGACCAGCGGCGCGAGGATGCGGTCGATGAACACCGCTTCGCGGTCGAAGATGTCGACCTGCGCGTCGGTGACCTCGCCGTGGACCAGCAGCGGCATGCCGATCCGCTGCATCGTCTCGAGCACGCCCGCGAGCCTGGCGATATCGGTGACGCCATGCGCGCTATTGGTCGTGGCATTGGCGGGATAGAGTTTGCACGCCGCGAACACGCCCTGCGCATGGCCGCGCGCGATCTCCGCCGCGTCGGCATCGTCGGTGAGATAGCAGGTCATCAGCGGGGTGAAGTCGCTGCCCGCCGGCAACGCCGCCAGGATCCGCGTACGATAGGCGTCCGCGGCCGCGACGGTGACGACGGGCGGGGTCAGATTGGGCATCACGATGGCGCGGGCGAATTGGCGCGCGGTGTAGCCCGCGACCGCGTGCAGCATGTCGCCGTCGCGCAGATGGACGTGCCAATCGTCGGGGCGGCGGATCGTGATCTGGGTCGTCATGCGTCTGCCCTGGCTGGCTGGGATCGTCGTCGCTCGGCACGAACGGGTGGAATGTGGCGCGGAACCCCCTACCTTGCCGACATGACCACCGCCACCCTCCTCGCGCATCGCGCGCTGATCCGGCTTTCGGGCGAGGCCGTCGCCGGCTTCCTGCAGGGCCTCGTCACCAACGACACCGCGGTGCTGGCCAGCGGCCGGCCGATCTGGGCGGCGCTGCTCACCGCGCAGGGCAAGGCGCAGTGGGATTTTCTGCTGTGGCCCGACGGCGACGAGGTGCTGGTCGATTGCGAGGCGTCGCAGGCCGAGGCGCTGGCAAAGCGGCTGAGCATGTACCGGCTGCGCCGCGCGATCACGATCGCGCGCGACGAGACGCTCGGCGTGCATTGGTCGGCCGACGGGGCCGTGGCCGGTGACGCCGACCCCCGCCTGCCCGCGCTCGGCCGGCGCTGGCTCGCGGCGCCCGGCGGGGAGCCGGCCGACGAGGCCAATCGCGCGCATCGGCTGCGTCTGGGCGTGCCCGAAGGCGTCGCCGAGCTCGGCCAGGACAAGACGCTGTGGCTCGAGGCCAATGCCGTCGAGCTGGGCGGGGTCAGCTTCACCAAGGGCTGCTATGTCGGCCAGGAGAATACCGCGCGGATGAACTGGCGGCAGAAGGTCAACCGCCGGCTGGCCGTGCTGGAGACCGACGCGGATCCCGGCGAGGCGGCGCGCGCCTGGTATCCCGACCTCGGC
>NZ_CALMAW010000081.1 GCF_937859915.1 uncultured Sphingomonas sp.
GAGCAGCAGCGCCGAGCCCCCTTCGAAATCGCGCAGATTGACGTCGTTGCCGAGTGTCGCGCCGACAACCTGGCCGTCCCGGTCGACGACGAGCGCGACTTCGGGTTCGGGGTTGTTCCAGGTCGAGTCCGAGCGGATGCCGATCTCGGCGCCCCAGCCAACCGTCGAGAGCACCGGCGACTTGGTGAAGATCTCGGCGTCGGGACCGATCGCGACCTCGAGATATTGCGACCACATGCCGTCTTCGATCAGCGCGGCCTTGAGCGATGCGGCGTCGTCGCTGCCCGGCACGACCGAACGGATGCTGCCCCCGATCCGCGATTCGAGACGGCCGCGCACCTCGGCGGCGGCATTGGCGTCGCCGCGGGCGCGTTCCTCGATCACGCGCTCGATCGCCGAGACCGCGAAGGTGACGCCCGACGCCTTGACGCATTGCAGGTCAATCGGGCTGAGCAGGGTGAGCGTGTCGGGCGAGCCGAGCGCGCGACCGGCGGCCGAATCGAACGCGCGCATCTGCACCATCGCGGCAACGGTCGGCGCGGCGCGGCTCATGTCATAGGCTTCGCCGCCCTGGATGAGGATCGGGCTGGGGCCCTCGGTGGTGACGATGCGGCCGACGAAGCGGCCCGTCTGCCAGTCTTCGGGCATCGCCCCGAGGACGAAGCGGCCTTGCTCTTCCATATTCCCCTCGCTCGACTTCTTTATTTGATAGCGCTACCATCACCACAAGACGAGCACGCTGTCAAGCAACCCCGAACGGGAGCGGTCGTGCGCCAAGGGAGAAGGATCGCAATGCCGGAGACGGGCCGTATCATATGCTTTGGCGAGATGCTGTTGCGGCTGTCCTCGCCGGGGCGCGAGCGGATGTTCCAGGTCCCGCACCTCGACGCGCATTTCGGCGGGGCCGAGGCCAATGTCGCGGTCGGGCTCGCGCGCATGGGTGTCGACAGCGCGGTCGCGACGCGGCTGCCGACCGGGCCGATCGGCGACGGCGCGCTGGAGGCGCTCAGGCGCAACGGCGTCGATGTCGGCGGGATCGGCCGCGGCGACGGCCGGATGGGGCTCTATTATCTGGCGGCGGGCGCGGGCCTGCGCGCGGCCTCGATCGTCTATGATCGCGCCGGCAGCCTGTTCGAGACCTCGACCCCGGCCGATTTCGACTGGCCACGGCTGGTCGCCGGCGCCGACTGGCTGCACATGTCGGGCATCACTCCGGCGCTTGGACCGGCGGCGGCGCAGATGGCGCTCGCAGCGGCGCGCGCGGCGAAGGCGGCCGGCGTCGCGGTGTCGTTCGACGGCAATTACCGCGCCCGGCTGTGGGAGCGATGGACCGACGACCCACGCTCGATCCTCGGCGAACTGGTCGGCGAGACCGACCTGCTGTTCGGCAATCATCGCGACATTTCGCTTCTGCTCGAGGCGCCCTTTGCCGGCGACGGACCCGAGCGCCGCCGGATCGCGGCGTCCGCCGCATTCGATGTCTTTCCCGGGCTGCGCTGGATCGCTTCGACCGCGCGCCATGTCGTCGATGCCGAGCATAACCGCATGTCGGCGCGGCTCGACAGCCCTGAGCGCGAGTGGCAGGCCGAGGAGATTGCGATCGGCGGCATCGTCGACCGCATCGGCACCGGCGACGCCTTCGCCGCCGGCGTGCTCCACGGCCTGCTGCGCGACGATCCGGCGGCCGCGGTGGAGACCGGGCTCGCACTGGCGGTGCTCAAACATTATACGCCGGGCGACTTCAGCCTTTCCGGGCCCGCCGAGGTCAGCGCCTTTTTGAGCGGCGAGCGCGACGTCCGGCGATGACGCCGTCCGTCGCTAGTCGGTCACCCGCCGCGGCAGGCGCGGCCAGACAAAGCGCTGCGGGCGGCTGTTCGGCGCGGCGATGTCGATGCCCTGCTGGCGGAACTGCCAGTAGATCATGACGCTCATGATCGCCGCGTAGAAGCACCAGGTCGAGGCGAAGGCATAGGATTTGACGATCTGCACAATCGTCAGCGCGACCACGTTGACCAGGCCGTAGACGCGCACGACGCGGTGCGTCGACAGCAGCAGCGCGCCGCAGGTCGCGAGGATGTAGAGCAGCGAGATCCACAGATTGCCGGTCAGCGGGTTGCGGTAGGCGATCGAGAAATGGTCGACGAACACGCGGCTCGGCACGAACACCAGTCCATAGGCATCCCATGCCGCCGCGATCGCACCGATCCCGGTGAGCCCGACGATCACGCGACGCCGCAAGCCCGCCGGCTCCATCAGCGCGACCGCCGCCGGCATCAGAAACGGCAGCAGACCCTGCGCATAGAGCGTGAACAGGAAGGAGACATGGTCGAGCGCGAGCTTTCCGATCCGGCCCTCGAGGCCGAGCCAGACCAGGCCTTCGGAAAATTGATGCAGCGCGAACAGCAGCGGGACGGACGCAAACAGCAGCGTGCGGGGCTCACGGACCTGGCGCACGGTCGCGATGCCGACCGCGGCGAGGATAGCGGCGCCGGTAAAACTGGCGGTGGCGGAGAAGCACATTCTTCTGGTTGCTCCGGGGTTTGAGCGGACCGCTCCTGTGTCGTGCCTGGCCCGCTTTATCCAGCACGATCGCGTAGGGCGCGGCGATATCGTGGAGTTGTCACCGTCGGCCGATCCCGCGTAGGCGTCGGGCATGATCCGTCTGCCCTCCCGCCTGCGCCGCCTCGACGACGCGCTTGCCGATCCCGCCTTCGAAGACGATGCGATGCTGCTGTGCGAGCTCGACGGCTATCTCGCCGGCCTTGCGGTCTGCCCGGTGCCGATCGAACCGCTCGAATGGCTGCCGTTGGTGTGGGGTGGCGACGGCGTCGTACCGTTCGAGGAGCCGGCCGACGTGCAGTGGCTGCGCGACATGGTTGTCGCGCGGTACGAGGAGGTCGTGCGCGATCTGGGTAACGGTCGCCTCAAGCCGGTCTTCGACGTCGACGAGCGCAATGGCGAGATTCTCTGGGAGCCTTGGGTCGAGGGGTTCGCGGCGGCGCGGTCGCTGCGCCCCGAGGGCTGGTCGGCGCTGACCGAAGACGACGACGCGGCAGCGATCGCGGCGCTGGAGGCGATGACCGTCTTGGCGGACATCGCGACCGACGCAAGCGATCTCACCAGTGTCGAGATCAACGGCATCTGCGACGAGGCGCCGCGGCTGATCCCGCACCATGTCGCGCGTCTGCAGGCGTGGCGCGCGCGCCGGGTTGATACCGCGGCGCCCGTCGCGGCGCGGCCGGTCAAGGTCGGACGGAACGAGCCCTGTCCGTGCGGATCGGGCAAGAAGCACAAGCGCTGTTGCGGGGCGGCATGAGCAGTCTGTTTATCGCGTGATAACGGTGCCATAGCTCGGCGCCTATGAGAGGGACGATCCGCTGGACCAGACGATGAAAACCGCCTTGCCGATGGGCGCCGATCTCTACGGCGACATCCAGCCCGACGTGCCCGTCACCTGGCGCGCGCATATTCCCGGCCTGATCGTGGCGGGGCTGGCGACGATGGCGGCGGGCTTCGTGTCCGATCATTATCGTGCGCCGATCACCTTGATGGCGCTGCTGATCGGGCTCGCGCTCAATTTCCTCGGCGCCGACAAGCGCATGGCGCCGGGGCTCGCCTTCGCGTCGCGCACGCTGTTGCGCTGGGGTATCGTGCTGGTCGGCGCGCGGATCACGCTCGAGCAGATCTGGGGGCTGGGGCCGCTGACGCTGCTCGCGGTGGTGGTGATCCTGCTCGTCACGCTGGCCAGCGGCGTCGTCGTCGCGCGCTGGCTGGGGTTCGACGCGGCGTTCGGAACGCTGGCCGGCGGCTCGGTCGCGATCTGCGGCGCATCGGCGGCGCTCGCACTGGCGACCACGCTGGGCGAGAAGCGCGTCAGCCAGGCGCAGCTCGCACTCGTGCTGGTCGGCATCGCCGCCTCGAGCGCGACCGCGATGTTCTTCTACCCGCTGCTCGCGCACGCGCTCGGCTTCAGCGACAACCAGGCCGGGTTCATGCTCGGCGCCTCGGTCCACGATGTCGCGCAGGCTCTTGGCGCGGGCTATTCCTTCTCCGAGCGCGCCGGCCAGGTCGCAGCGATCGTCAAGTTGACCCGCGTCGCGCTGCTGGCGCCCGTGCTCGCGCTCGTCGGCGCCTTCCTGTCGCGCACCGGGCCGTCCGCGACCAAGACCTCGCCCTTGCCCTGGTTCGTCGCGGGCTTCTTCGTGCTGGCGGGGATCAATTCGACCGGAATCATCCCGCCGGTCGTCGGGCACGGCGCCGAACTCGGCGCCACCGCCTGCCTTGCGTGTGCGGTCGCCGCGACCGGGATCCGCGCACCGATGAGCTCGCTGCTCGGCACCGGTCCGCGGCCGCTGCTGGTGATCGTCGCGTCATCGCTGGTCGCGCTGCTGCTGTCCGCGCTCGCCGCGCGGTACTTACTGATCTGATCTGATCTGATTGGTCGGCCGGCGCGCCGGAAGCGCGATCTTGTAATCGTTTGCGCACCTCGGCACATAGGCCCCCAAAAGGGGAGGGGCTATGCAGTTGAAGACGATCCTGGCGGCGCTAGCGATGGCGACCGCCACGACCACTGCGATGGCGGCGTCAACGCGCGCGCCTGATCTCGCCGCGGTGCGGGCCCGGCTGCCGCAGGACGAGGTGATCTACTTCCTGTTGCCCGATCGTTTCGAGAATGGCGATGTCGCGAACGATCGTGGCGGCCTCGGCACCGACCGACTGACCAACGGCTTCGATCCCACCGACACCGCCTTCTATCATGGCGGTGACCTCAAGGGCGTGGTCAAGCGGCTCGACTATATCCAGGCGCTGGGCGCGACGACGATCTGGATCGCGCCGATCTTCACCAACAAGGCGGTGCAAGGGTCGCCCGCGCACCCCTCTGCCGGCTATCACGGCTATTGGATTACCGACTTCACGCATGTCGATCCGCATTTCGGCAGCGACGCGGATTTCGCCGCGCTGGTGCGTGCCGCGCATGCCCGCGGGATGAAGGTGATCCTCGACATCGTCGTCAACCACACCGCCGACGTGATCCAGTATCGCGAATGCCCGACGCACGTCTGCCCCTATCGCAGCCGGGCGGACTATCCCTATCAGCGCCAGGGCGGCCCGAACGGCGCGCCGATCAACGCAGGTTTCGCCGGCGACGAGGACGGCAGCACCGCCAATTTCGCCAAGCTCACGCGGCCTGACTATGCCTATACGCCCTATATCCCGGCCGGCGAGGAGCATGAGAAGACGCCCGCCTGGCTCAACGACCCGATCTATTATCACAACCGCGGCCATACGACCTTCACGGGCGAAAGCGCGACGATGGGCGATTTCGGCGGCCTTGACGACCTGTTCACCGAGAACCCGCGCGTCATAAAGGGTTTCATCGACATCTACAGCGCGTGGATCGACCGCTACGGCATCGACGGCTACCGCATCGACACCGCGCGCCACGTCGACCCGGCCTTCTGGCAGGCCTTCGTGCCCGCGATCCTGGCGCGTGCCAAAGCCGACGGCATCCCGAACTTCCACATCTTCGGCGAGGTCAATATCGACCGGATGGATCCGGGCTATCTCGCGCATTATACGCAGGTCGATCGGCTGCCGGCGGTGCTCGATTTCGCCTTCCGCCGCGCGGTGATCGACACCGTCGCCGACGGCAAGGGCACCGAGGAACTCGCCGACCTGTTCGCAGGCGACGCGCTCTACCGCGGCGGCGCGGCGGCGGCGCAGCAGCTCACCACCTTCATCAGCAACCACGACAACGGCCGCTTCGCCTCGCTGGTGCTCAAGGCGCATCCCGGCATCGCCGACGGCGAGCTGCGCCGCCGCGTGACGCTCGGCTATGCGATGCTGATGACGCTGCGCGGCGTGCCGTCCTTCTATTATGGCGACGAGCAGGGCTTTTCGGGCGGCGAGGACCAGGCCGGCCGCGAGGACATGTTCGCAAGCCAGACCGCGCCCTATGCGGCCGAGCATCTGATCGGCACCGGCGAGACCGGCGCGCGCGCGCATTTCGAGACCGACGGGCCGCTGTTCCATGCGCTGGCCGAGCTCGCACGGCTGCGCACCGCCAACCCGGCACTCACCGAAGGCCGCCAGATCGTGCGCGCGTCGGAGGACACGCCCGGGCTGTTCGCGGTGTCGCGGATCGATCCGCGCACCGGTCGCGAGATCGTCGTCGCGTTCAACACCTCGACCGCGCCGATCCACCGCCACGTCCAGGTCGAACTCGGCAGCAGCCATTTCACCGCGCTGCACGGCGCCTGCGCCGCGACCGCGGCGGCGCCGGGGAGTCTCGCGATCGATCTGGCGCCGCTCGACTATATCGTCTGTGCGGCTGGCCCGACGCGATGAGACGGCTCGCTTTCGCGCGCCGAACACGTCAAGATCGGCGCGCATGACCAGACCGCTCACGACGCTCGCCGACATCGCCGCGCTGGCCGGCGTCACCCCCGCCACCGTATCGCGCGCATTGTCGGGCAATACCCGGATCAGCGCGGCGACGCGGGGCCGCGTCATCGAGATCGCCGAGCAACACGGCTTCCGCCCCAACCAGACCGCGCGCAACCTGCGGCTCGGGCGCACGCAGGCGATCGCGATCGTCGTGCCGCTCGGCCACCAGAGCGCGCAGCGCATCTCCGACCCCTTCTACACGACGATGATCGGCCAGCTGATGGACGAGCTGGCGCGGCGCGACCATGCCATGCTGCTCTCCGCGGTGGCACCGTCCGATGGTGGCTGGCTGGCGCAGATCGCACGCAGCGGCCGCGCCGACGGGATCATCGTGCTGTGCCAGTCCGATCAGGACGCGGTGCTGCGCGAGGCGGCGCGCAGCTACCGGCCGCTGGTCGTGTGGGGCGAGACGGAGGACGAGCCCTATTGCTGCGTCGGCACCGACAACAAGCGTGGCGGCAAGCTCAGCACGATGCACCTGCTCGCCGGCGGGCGGCGCCGGATCGCGTTCGCGGGGATGATGGACACGCCCGAACTGGTCGCCCGCCACGACGGCTATCTCGAGGCGCATCGCGAGGCCGGCGTCGAGCCCGGGCCGCACATTCCGGTCCCCTTCGCTTTCGAGGCGGCGTCGCGCGACCTCTATGCGATGCTCGACCGTCATCCCGACATCGACGGCATCGTCGCTGCCTCCGACATGATCGCGATGAAGGCGCTGCACGAGCTTTCCCAGCGCGGTCGCCGCGTGCCCAACGACGTTGCGGTCGTCGGCTATGACGACGTCACCGTCGCCGCGCACATGGTGCCGCCGCTGACCACGATCCGGCAGGATCTGACGATGGCGGCGGCGCTGATGGTCGACCTGCTGTTCCGCCGGATGCAGGGCGAGGATGCTCCGTCCACGCGCGTCCCCCTGTCGCTGATCCACCGCCAGTCCGCCTGAAGGCGACTTGACGACCGCGCGGCGAAACGGCATTTGCGCAATCGATTACTCAAAACAGAAAATCATCCTGGGGGTTGTGATGCGGGTACCGTCTGTCGGCCGTCGTGGCGTGGCCATGTTCCTGGCATCGATCCTGGCCTCGACAGCACCGGCGATCGCCACCGCCGCACCCACGCAGGCCATCGCCGCACCAACATCGTCGGCGCCGCTCAAGGACGGCATCGAACTGCACCAGGGCAGCGTCGTGATGCGCGTCACCGCGCTGACCGACGACATCCTGCGCGTCCGCATCGGCCGCGACGGAATGTTGCCCGAGGATGCGAGCTGGGCGGTGCCCGCCGAGGTTCGCGCGCAGCACGCCGCCGTCACCGCGACCGCCGATGGCTTCGCCACCGCGCATATCCGCGTCCGCTTCGATCCCGGCACCTTGCGCATGACGGTCACCACCGCCGACGGCCACACCATCGTGCGCGACGCCGCCGATCCGATGACGCTGTCGGGCAAAGCCTTCACGCTGCGCCAGGAGGCACCGCAGGGCGAGGGCTATTATGCGCTCGGCGACAAGACCGGCGCCTCGGCCGACCGGCGCGGGCGCAGCTTCGTCGACTGGAACACCGACGCCTTCGGTTTCGCGAGCAGCGACGATCCGATCTACAAGTCGATCCCCTTCTTCATCGGGGTCGGCGGCGACGGCGGCAGCTACGGCCTGTTCCTCGACAACACATTCCGTGCGTCGTTCGATTTCGCGCATGCCGACGCGTCGACGCTGGCGATCGCCGCGCCCGACGGCCCGATCGACTATTATCTGATCGCCGGACCCTCGACCCCCGAGGTCGTGCGCCGCTACACCGACCTGACCGGTCGCGCGCCGCTGCCGCCGCTGTGGGCGCTGGGCTATCAGCAGTCGCGCTACAGCTATATGTCGGCCGACGAGGTCCGCGGCATCGCCAAGCATCTGCGCGACGACAAGATGCCGACCGACGTGATCTGGCTCGACATCGACTATCAGGACCATAATCGCCCGTTCACCACCAATCCGGTCACCTTCCCCGATCTCAAGGGGCTGGCGACCGACATGGGCAAGCAGGGCATCAAGCTGATCGCGATCACCGATCTGCACGTCGCCGATCTGCCCCATCAGCACTACGCGCCCTATGACAGCGGCACGGCGGGCAACCATTTCGTCCATGCCCCCGACGGCAAGCCCTATGTCGCGCCGGTCTGGCCGGGGCCTTCGCTGTTCCCCGACTTCACCGACGTGTCCGCGCGGCGCTGGTGGGGGACGCTGTTCAAGCCGTTCCTCGACGACGGCATCGCCGGCTTCTGGAACGACATGAACGAGCCCGCGGTGTTCGCGACGCCGACCAAGACGATGCCGCTCGACATCGTCCACCGCGTCGACGGCGACGGCTTCGCGCCGCGCACCGCGCTCCACACAGAGATCCACAATGTCTACGGCATGGAGAACAGCCGCGCGACGTTCGACGGATTGAAGACGCTGCGCCCCGACGAGCGGCCGTTCGTGATGACGCGCGCCACCTATGCGGGCGGTCAGCGCTATGCGGTCACCTGGACCGGCGACAACAGCGCGACCTGGGACCATCTCCGGCTGTCGGTGCACCAGATCGTCAATCTCGGCCTGTCGGGCTTCGCCTACAGCGCCGCCGACGTCGGCGGGTTCGCGGGCGGGCCGAGCCCCGAACTGCTCACCC
This sequence comes from uncultured Sphingomonas sp., assembly GCF_937859915.1. GTDB lineage: Bacteria > Pseudomonadota > Alphaproteobacteria > Sphingomonadales > Sphingomonadaceae > Solisphingomonas. The sequence continues at coordinate 9,103 of NZ_CALMAW010000081.1, forward strand.
GCTGGTTCGAGATCGCGACCTTCACGCCGATCTTCCGCGACCATGCCGCCAAGGGCACGCCGCGCGCCGAGCCCTGGGTCGACGGACCCGCGCAGCTGGCGATCCGTCGCCATTATGTCGAGGAGCGCTACCGGCTGCTGCCCTATATCTATGCGCTCGCCGATCAGAGCGCGCGCGTCGGCGATCCGCTGATGCGGCCGCTGTTCTACGATTATCCGGGCGCGCTCCATTCGTCCTGCGACCAGAGCATGACCTTCACGCTGGGCGGCAAGTTGCTCGTCGCGCCGTCGCCCAATCCGGAATCGCCGCAGAGCTACGACGTCTGCCTGCCGACCGGCGGCTGGTTCGATTATTGGACCGGGCTTGCGGTGCAGGGCCAGGCGACCGCAGCAGGCGATGCGCCGATCCAGTCGGCGACCCAGGCCGCCGCGCAACTGCTGGCGCGCGCTGAACTCAAGGTCACCGAGGTGCCGCGGCTCGACATGCTGCCGGTGTTCGTGCGCGCCGGCACGATCCTGCCGCGCCAGCCGCTCGTCCAGAGCACCAGCCAGACGCCGCAGGGTCCGCTCGAGCTCGACGTCTATCCGGGCGACGATTGCAGCGGATCGCTCTATCTCGATGACGGCCACACGCTCGGCTACACGCGCGGCGCGTATCTGCGGCAAGGCCTGACGTGCAGCGTTACGCCGCGGGGCCTTTCGCTGCACTTCTCGGCACGCCAAGGCCGCTACGCGCCATGGTGGCATTCGGTCGCGGTGACGCTGCACGGCTGGAAAGGCGGGGGCCGCGTCACCGTCGGCGGGGCCACCGTCACTGCCGAGCCGCGGCCAGGCGAGCAGCTGCGGTTCACGCTGCCGGATAGCGGCCAAGACCGAATCGTCACCATCGCGCACGACTGACGTCGACACGCTCGACCTGTGCCAAGGCGTCTCACCTTGGCACAGGTCAAGTCTGCGATCGTTCGAGCATCGGGCTCAGCGCGCTGTCGCGTATCAGTGCGAGCGGCGATGCTTAACGATCCATATTGCCCGCAGGACCGGCCGATAGTGCGGATCGGTACGCGCGCGCAACGATGACTGAGATGCGACGGTGCTGTCGCATAGTTGCAATAAATACACAGAACGCGATTCTTTGCGGCACCCACTTGTCACCGTCCCTCACTGGTGGGTAATCGATTGCACAAAGCACGGCGGTTCGAGCGCGCTTGTTGGGGAGGATAGAGTGATCAATCGTTTTTCGGGTTCCCGCGCTGTCGTGGGGGCCGATAAGGCAATTCTGAAATCCGGCGTTGCTGCGCTCGCGATTGCTGCAGCATTTCCGGCTTTCGCGCAGACCGTTCCGGCGGATTCGAGCACCGCGGTCAACACCGCTCCGGCGCAGTCGGCGGTCGGCACGCCCGACATGACCACCGCCCCGAGCGACTCGATCGTCGTCACCGGCTATGCGCGCTCGATCCAGGACGCGAACTCGATCAAGAAGCGCGCCGTCAACGTCATCGAGGCGATCTCCGCCGAGGACATCGGCAAGCTGCCCGACGTGTCGATCGCCGACTCGCTGTCGCGCCTGACCGGCGTCGCGGTGCAGGAATCGGCCGGCCGCGCGAAATATATCTCGATCCGCGGCTTCGGTCCCGACTACACCACGACCACGCTCAACGGCCGCGTGATCGCCACCGTCGACGACAATCGCCGCTTCGACTACGGCCAGTTGCCGGGCGATCTCTTCCAGCAGATCGAGGTCATCAAGACGCCGTCGGCGGACCTGATCAACTTCGGCCTCGCCGGCACCGTCGACCTGCAGACCTATGATCCGCTGACGCAGAAGAACACCGTCGCGATCAACATGCAGGGCGAGGTCGGCCAATATGGCAAGCTGAATCCGGACGGCACCAACAAGGGCTACAAGGTCTCGGCGATCTTCACGCACAAGTTCCTCGACGACACGCTCGGCGTTTCGTTCGGCGTCTCGGCGATCCAGGATCCCACGCAGGACTATCATTGGGCGACCGGCGGCGGCAGCGGCAATTATTACGGCCCGACCAGCCGCGACGCGCTGGGCAACATCGGTCCCGACGATCTGCAGAACTACGCCAACACCAACACGCTCTATCGCCAGTCGGGCTTCGGCCACATCACCTGGAAGCCGAGCGACCGCTTCGAGATGTCGGTCGACGGGCTCTACACGCAGAGCAAGACCAACGAGCTGTCGCGCGGCTGGGAAATGCCGCTGGCGAGCTGGAGCAAGGACAGCGAAGTCCCCGGCACCGAAATGTCGAAGAACGGCTATGTGACGTCCGAGACGTGGCTGGTCGATCCGGTGCTACGCAACGACTACAATACCTCGGACGCGAAGACGCTCGCGCTCGGCTGGAACGCGAAATATCACGTCAGCGACAGCATCAAGCTGCTGCTCGACGCCAATTATTCGCACGCCAAGCGCCACGACAACACCTATGAGATCTATAGCGGCACCACCAATGGCGCGCTGGCGACCGCGAACATCACGCGCAAGTCGGACGGCACCTACGGCGTCGACATCAGCAACATCAACCTGGCCGATCCGACGCAGGTCGCGCTCACCGATCCGCAGGGCTGGAACCAGGTCGGCTTCAACAACGTGCCCGATCTCAAGGACACGATGAAGGGCTTCCGCGCGGAACTCGACGGCGAGATCCATTCGGGCTTCTTCAAGAGCTGGCAGGCGGGCGTCAACTATAGCGACGAGCGCAAGGTCTCCTCCTATTCGGGCTATTACATCTGTCTGCCGGGCGCCGCATCGATCGGCAATTGCGGCACGACCGACGGCAATGTGCCCTATGTCACGATCCCGGCCTCGATCATCGAAGGCAGCGTCGAGCCCTATGCGGTCACCGGCACCCGGATCATCGCGCTCAACTCGATCGGCGCGCAGAATCTGCTGCGCACCGCCGCACAGCCGGTCGCCAGCGACGTCGCGCGCGACTGGACCGTCGATGAGAAGATCCTCACGGGCTATCTCCAGGCCAATTTCGACACGGACGTGTGGAGCAAGCGCGTCTCGGGCAATTTCGGCGTCCAGATCGTCAACACCGACCAGCATTCGACCGGCTACGGCGCGGTGACCACGACCACGGTCGTGGCGCAGGGCGGCGGCGCGAACTACACCAACTTCCTGCCGATCGTGAACATCAACATCGAGCTCGCGCATAACCTGCTGCTTCGCCTCGGCGGCAGCCGCACGCTGGCGCGCGCCACGATGGACGACGAGAATTCGTCCTATTCGGTCAGCTATTGCGGCACGCAGGGCTGTACCACCGTGCCGCAGATCAACGGCAAGACGCCGGTGCTGCAGGCGCAGGGCGGCAACCCAGCGCTGCGCCCCTATTTCTCGAACAATGGCGACATCTCGATCGAGAAATATTTCGCGCACGACACCGGCAAGCTGGCGGTCGCGGGCTATTACAAGTCGATCACCAACTTCACGACGCAGAACCTCAACCTCAACACGGGCAACATCAACAGCTCGGGCCCGACCAGCAACACGACGTCGACTCAGGATTGTTCGGCCTTCGTCGGCCTGCTGACCACGCCGCTGACCGCCAACGAGACGCTGTCCTGCTATTCGACGGCACCGACCAACAACGGCAGCGGCTATGTCGAGGGCTTCGAGGCCAGCGCCACGATCCCGCTCGCGACGCTGACGCATGTGCTCGACGGGTTCAGCATCATCGGCCAATATGCCTATGCGAAGAGCTCGATCAAGTTCACCAACGGATCGCAGATCACGCTGCCGGGCTTGTCGAAGAGCGTCTATCAGGCGCAGATCTTCTTCGAGAAGTGGGGCTACAACGCCCGCGCGTCGCTGACCCATCGCTCGTCCTATCTGGGGGATTATCAGCTGTTCAACGCGCAGGTCACCGCCAACCTGACCAAGCCGCAGACGACACTGGATGCGCAGGTCGGCTACGACTTCCACTCGGGGCCGTTCAACGGGCTGTCGCTCTACATCCAGGGCCACAATCTGACGAATTCGAAGACCGTCTCCTACGTCAACAACGATCCCAACGAGATCAACATCCGCGACCAGTACGGCTCGACCTATCTGGCCGGCGTCACCTACCGCTTCTGATCCGAGGCGCTTAAGAGGGCGGGCCGTTCGGAAGAGCGGCCCGCCCTTTTTCATTGGGGACGGATGAGGAGAGCGGCATGACGGGGCAGGGTACGGACAAGCGCACGCCGTACCGCATCGTCATCGTCGGCGGCGGCACCGCGGGCTGGATGGCGGCGGCGCTGCTGTCGCGGCTGCTGCCGCAGCAGGCCTATGCCATCACGCTGATCGAATCCGACGAGATCGGCACGGTCGGCGTCGGCGAGGCGACGATCCCGCAGCTGCAATTGCTCAACGCCGTGCTCGGTATCGACGAGGACGAATTCCTCCGCGCGACCCAGGGCAGCTACAAGCTCGGCATCGAGTTCGTCGGCTGGGGCACCGCCGAGAGCCGCTATATCCACGCCTTCGGCAACACCGGTCACGCAATCGGGCAGACCCCGTTCCACCATTTCTGGCTGCGTGGGCAGCGGCTGGGCGAGACCGCCTCGCTCGATGCCTATTGCCTCAACGCCGCGGCGGCCTACGCGGACAAATTCGCGCGCGGGGCAGCGGCGCAGTCGAAGATGCTGGGCGGGCTCGTCCATGCCTTTCATTTCGACGCCGGCCTCTATGCGCAATTCCTCCGCCGTCGCGCCGAGCCGCAAGGCGTCTGCCGCGTCGAGGGCCGCATCACCCATGCGGAGCGCGACGGCGAGACGGGCGACGTCGCCGCGGTCGTGCTCGCCGACGGCACCCGCCATGCCGCCGAGCTGTTTGTCGACTGCTCGGGCTTCCGGGGGCTGCTGATCGAGGAGGCGCTCGCCACCGGCTATGAGGACTGGACGCACTGGCTGCCGTGCGACCGCGCGCTCGCGGTGCCCAGCGCCCGACTTCCGGATATCACGCCCTATACGCGCTCGACCGCCAAGCGTGCTGGCTGGCAATGGCGGATTCCGCTGCAGGGGCGGACCGGCAATGGCCATGTCTATTGCTCGGCGGCGATCGGCGACGACGAGGCGGCTTCCCTATTGCTAAGCGGGCTCGATGGCGCCCCGCTTGCCGACCCGCGAATGCTGCGCTTCACGACGGGGCGCCGCAAGAATTTCTGGAACCGCAATGTCGTGGCGCTCGGGCTCGCCGCGGGATTCATGGAGCCGCTCGAGTCGACGAGTATCCATCTCGTCCAGTCGGCGATCGAGCGCGTGCTCAAATATCTGCCCAACGGCCCGATCCGCGCCGCCGACGTCGCCGCCTACAATGCCGAGACCATATTCGAATGGGAGCGGGTGCGCGACTTCATCGTGCTGCACTATCACGCCAACGCGCGGCCCGAACCGTTCTGGCGGGAGTGCGCGGCGATGGCGGTGCCCGACAGCCTCGCCGCCAAGCTCGAGCTGTTCCGCGCCAATGGTCGCATCGTCCGCGCGGGCGAGGAATTGTTCAGCGAGCCCGGCTGGCTGCAGGTGATGGTCGGGCAGGGGGTGGTGCCCGCGGGCTATCATCCGCTCGCCGACGGCCCGAGCGACGCCGACCTGCGCGACTATCTCGCGCTCGTCCGCCAGACGGTCGCGAAGCATGTCGCGGGGATGCCGGATCATGCCGCATTTCTCGCGCAGCATTGTCGGTCGGGCTGAGATGGCGAGCGGTCGGGATCACGCGAACGGGTATTATTTACCTGCGCTCGATCGACGTCCTGCTTAGCCGCGCGCCATCAGAAAGGTATTGACCGTCAGCCGCGCCGAGCGGGGGTCGGGGGTGAAGTCGAGATCGTCGGGCATGTCGGCGCAGTGCAGCAGATGGCCGCGGTAGATCAGCGCGCGATTGGGCTTGGCCTCGAAGCGCGCGATCCGCTCGTACAGCGGCGTGTCCCCAGCAATATAAGCCGGCGCGGGCAAACCATGCTGGGCGACGTCGCGGCGCAGCGCGGTGTCATAGGCGGCGTGGCGGTCGGCGGTGATCGTCTCGTAACCCGTGCTGCGGTGGCGGTAGAAGGCGGTGCCGCCCTGTGCCTGGCCGCCGAGATAATGGAGCAGCGCGATGCGCGCGGCCTCGAACCCGTCGAAATGCGGCAGGCGCTGGATCGGCGTGAGATCGGCGGGTCTCGTGGTCACGATCGAATAGCCCGCCGAGACGATGTCGAGCCCATGCGCGCAGCCGAACACGTCGGCGATCAAGTCGCGTATCGGATCGAGATAGGTCGCGACGTCACGTGGATCGACCTCCGCGCGCAGTCCCGGATAGTGGCGACCGAGCGTCCGGTAATCGAGCGCCTCGGCGGTGCTACGCAGGCGGCCGGCATCCGGCACGAAATCGTCGATCACCACCACCGGCTGCGCCTCGCGACCGATCCGGATGACCGAATGCGCGACCATCGCCGCTCAGGCGGCCTGCGGCGCGCGACCAAGGCGCGCGAGCGCCGCCTCGTGCGTCGGGAAGGTTTCCGCCGCCGCGCGCACCAGATCGCGCAGCTTGCGCAGCTGGGCGGCTGCATCGACCCCGGGGCGCGCATCGGCGAGCCGGTCGTAGCTCTGCGGGATCATCCCCTGGCCGAGATAGACCGCCAGCCAGCTCGGGTTGCGGAACAGCTCGTCCTGCGGCGAGACCAGCCGAGCGTCAGCGACGAAATGCTTGATCTTGTAGGCGAGCTCGTCGGGAAGCGGCGCGCGCGCGCACGCCTGCCAGAAGGGCTCGGGGCGGCTATTGGCATGATAGTGGAGGATCAGGAAGTCGCGGATCCGCTCCCATTCGGCGGCGGTGGCGCGATTGAACTCTGCGGCATTGAGCGGGTCGTGATGGCGATCGGGCAGCAACCGCAGCAGCCGCTCGACGCCGGTCTGGATGAGATGCAGGCTGGTCGACTCGAGCGGCTCCATGAACCCCGCGGCGAGCCCCAGGCCGACGACATTGTGGCGCCAGGCCTCGCGCCGTCGGCCGGTGGTGAAGCGCAGCAGCCGCGGTTCGGCGAGCGCCTCGCCGTCGACAGTGCCGCGCAGCAAGGCGGCCGCCTCGTCGTCCCCCATCATGCGCGACGCATAGACCAGGCCGTTGCCCTGCCGATGCTGCAGCGGGATGCGCCACTGCCAGCCCGCAGCATGCGCGGTCGAGCGGGTATAGGGGGTGAGCGGCCCGCTGTTGGCGCTGGGCATCGCCACCGCGCGGTCGCAGGGCAGCCAGTGCGTCCAATCCTCAAACGGGGTCGCCAGCGCGCGGCCGAGCAACAGGCTCGCAAAGCCCGAGCAGTCGACGAAGAAGTCGGCCTCGACGCGGCGGCCGTCGGTCAGCCCGACATGCGCAACATGGCCGGTCTGCGCATCGCGCGCGACGTCGACGATCCGGCCCTCGTGCCGCACCACGCCGCGCGCTTCGGCGTAGCGGCGCATCAGGCCGGCATAGAGGCCGGCATCGAAATGATAGGCATAGGCATGCGTCGAGCGCACGTCGCGCGGGTTGTCGACAGGCGGGCCGAAGCGGTTGCGCTGCGCCAGCGCCTTGCACAGCGAATAGTCGTCGAACGGGGTGGGATCGCCGCGCAGATGCTCGCGTACCCAATAATGATGCAGCTCGACCCGGTCGAAATCGGCGCCATGGGTGCCGAAGGGATGGAAATAGCGATCCTCGGCGCGGCCCCAGCCGACCAATTCGATGCCGAGCTTGAAGGTCGCGTTGGTCGCGGCGACGAACTCCGCCTCCAAAATGCCGAGGCTCGCGTTGAACGCCTTGATCGGTGGGATCGTCGCCTCGCCGACGCCGACCGTGCCGATCTCGTCCGACTCGACGAGCGATATCGCGATCGTGCCCGCGGTGGCATTGGCGAGCGCCGCCGCCGCCATCCATCCCGCCGAACCGCCGCCGATGATGGCGATCGAGCGGATCATGTCGGGCTGCTGCGTCATGCGGAATCCGGTGCTCATATCGACAGGCACGCGCCGGCCGTGCGCGACGGCGCACGGTCACTGCGTCCGATGTCGCCTAAGCCCGCGTACCCGACGTGGCAAGCCGGACGGACAGCCTATGTCTAATCGGCTTGGCGGATCGCAAGCGTGCCGAGATCGACTTCTATTCCAGGGCTTATGCCGGACCAACGGTCGCACGCTCGACACCCCCCGCTCGACGGTCGCGACGATTGCGGCACGCTCTCGAACGGCTAAGGCAGGCGGATGACCGCCGAGATCGAACCGTTTCACGCGATTGCGATCAGTCGCAAGGCGCACCAGCTGGCCAGCGAGGGCCGGTCGGTCATTCACATGGAGTTCGGCCAGCCCTCGACCGGCGCGCCGGCGGCGGCGATCGCGGCGGCGCACCGCGTGCTCGACACCGACGGCATGGGCTATTGGGAGAGCATGCCGCTCAAGACGCGGATCGCGCGCCATTATCGCGACGCCTATGCTGTCGAGATCGATCCCGAGCAGGTGATCCTGACCTGCGGCGCATCGCCGGCGTTCGTGCTCGCGCTGTCCTGCCTGTTCGCGCCCGGCGATCGCGTCGCTTTCGCGCGGCCGGGCTATGTCGCCTATCGGAATACGGTCAAGGCACTGCATCTCGTCCCCGTCGAGATCGGCTGCGGTCCCGATGCGCGCTACCAGATCAGCGCCGCCGCGATCGCGCAGCTCGACCCGGCGCCGCAGGGGCTGATTCTCGCGAGCCCCGCCAATCCGACCGGCACGATCATCGCCGACGACGAACTCGCCGCGATCGCCCGCGTCTGCCGCATGCGGGGTATTCGCATCATCTCGGACGAGATCTATCACGGGCTGAGCTATGTCGCGCCCGCGCGGTCGATGCTGGAGGACGCGCCCGAGGCGCTCGTCGTCAACAGCTTCTCCAAATATTATAGCATGGCGGGCTGGCGGCTGGGCTGGCTGATCGTGCCGCCGTCGCTGATCGCGGCGGCGCGCGCGCGGATGGGGGCGTTGTTCCTGACGCCGCCGTCGCTCGCGCAGCATGCCGGGCTGGTCGCCTTCGAGTGCCGCGACGAGCTCGAAGGGCATCTCCATACCTATGCGCACAATCGCGCCTTGTTGCTGGCGACGCTGCCCGCGCTTGGGCTGCGCCGGATCGCACCGCCCGACGGCGCCTTCTACATCTACGCCGATATCGGCCATATCACCGACGACAGCCTGGCGTTCTGCATGGACCTGCTGATCGAGACCGGGGTCGCGACCGCGCCGGGCGTCGACTTCGATCCGCTCGATGGCGGCCGCTATATGCGGTTCAGCTTTGCCGTCTCGACCGATCGGATCGAGGATGCAATCGCGCGGATGCAGCCCTGGTTCGCGGCACGCCTCGCTCGATCCGCCGCGGTCGCTGCCGGCTAGTCTCCTGCGCGATCGCGCGATCGCGGCCGCCGACGCGGCGCGGCCATGACACGATCCGGCGGGGTTGCCGCCGACCGGCCCGGTCGCGCCGCGTGCGCCATCGTCCGCGAACCGATCAGCAACCGGCGCGCGACGGCGACGCGATCGTCAGCATTTGTTGAACTTGCCGACATGTCCGCGGCAGCGAACGACCTTGACGGGATGCTTGGCCTTCAGGTTGATCCGCGGCGCAACGACACCGTGGCACGGGAACGCACGGCCATGGCTGTTACGGCAGACCTTGGCGTCGGCAGGCGCGGCGCTAACGACGATGACGCTGAGCAAGGCTGCGGCGGCGAGGGCTTTCAACATCGGATCTTTCTCCTGTGCGACGGCGACACATCGCGCTGCCGCAGCGCCGGCCTATCACGGCGGGCGCAGCGGCGCGCAAGAATCGTAGCCCTCTCGGGGCCGCGGGCGCGCGGCATGCCGGGCGGTCAGTCGACGCCGAAAAACGGGGCGAGATTTGCGCGGATCCGCTCCAGTACCGTCCCGCCCTCCAGGCTCGGCGCGAACGGCTGTGCGGTGATCGTCTCGAAGGCTTCGACATAGACTGCGGCGGTGCCCGCGATCAGATCCTCCGGGATTGCGGGGATCGGATCGACATAGGGGTCGCACCGGGCCGCGACCCACGACCGCACGAAATCCTTGTCGAAACTGTCCGGCCGCTCGCCGGCCTCGAACCGCGCCTGATAGGTCGATTGCCGCCAATAGCGGCTGCTGTCGGGCGTATGGATCTCGTCGGCGAGCAGGATCGTGCCGTCAGGGGTGACGCCGAACTCATATTTGGTGTCGGCGAGGATCAGCCCGCGCGTCTCCGCGATCGCCTGCCCGCGTGCGAACAGCGCCAGAGCGGTCGCGCTGACCTCGTCCCATTGCGCCGGTGTCAACAATTTGTGGTCGATGATCTCGGACGCGGTCAGGGGCGAATCATGCCCGCCGTCGAACTCCTTGCTGGTCGGGGTGATGATCGGCTCGGCCAGCCGGGCATTGTCGCGCAGTCCGTCGGGCAGCGTCATGCCGTACATGTCGCGCTGCCCCTTGCGGTAGAGGGTAAGGATCGAGGTGCCGGTGGTTCCCGCGAGATAGCCGCGGACGACGATCTCGACGGGCAGGATGTCCAGACGCCGGCAGATCAGCACATTGGGATCGGGATAGGCGAGCACATGATTGGCGCAGATGTCGGCGGTCTGCTCGAACCAGAAACGCGCGGTCTGGGTGAGGACTTCGCCCTTGAAGGGGATGGCGCACAGGATGCGGTCGAACGCGCTCAGCCGATCGCTGGCGACGATGATCCGTCGCCCATCGGCGAGATCGTAATTGTCGCGCACCTTGCCGCGATAATGGTTGGGAAGCTCGGGGATCGTGGCGTCGTCCAGGACACGCGACGAAAAGGCGGCGAAATCGAGAGACGGCATACGCTGATCCTTTGGCCGGACGGACGATCGGCCCTAGCCGGGCCCGACGCGATTGTCAGCGCGCTGTCGTCGACACTGCGGCAAGCCGGCAGTCGTGGCAGCCGCGTTTCACCGGCGGGCCCCGATCCGGCCGAGCGCGCAGGCCGCGCCGAGAGCAATCCTGTTCGCCGAGCCTAGCGTCTGGCGAGAGTTCCGGTGCCGACCGGTGCCGCTGCCGCTTCGACGACGACGCGGATCGTCCGCTCGGTCGGGTCGATCGGATCTAGCATGAAGGCACCGGCATCGCGGTTGGCGACGAGCCATCTGACGTGGCGTTCGGATATTCGCTGTCCGGGAACGAGGCGAGGGACCCCCGGCGGTGCCGGGGCGATCGTCTCGGCGGCGATCCGTCCGGCGGCGGCTTCGTACCCGACCTGTTCGACCGGACCGAACAACGCGGCCGACGGGTCGATTGCCATCTCGACGTCGAGGCTCGCAATTGCGGGCAGTGGGCCGACGGCGGGGAGGATCGCCGGATCGGCGGCCAGACGATTGGCGAGATCCCTGAGCGCGCGAACGAGCTTTCGGACATCGCTGTTCGTCGATCCAAGCGACAGGATCACGAGGAGGTGACGGCCATCGGACAGGCCGACGCTGATGCGGTGATGCTTGTAGAGCCAGTCATCGACGGCGTATCCGCTGACCCCCCAGGCCGAAATGTCGATCAGCACCGTGCTGGCGTCGAGATCCATGTCTCCCGGCAGGTTCGTTCGGTCGAATATCCGAAGCCCGTGTATCTTGGTCAGCTTGGTGCGAAGCGACGCGGCAAGATCGAGCACGCGGTCCCACAAGGCTTCGCCGCCGGTTGCATGATCGTGGCGGGTCGCATCGAGCGTCGCGAGGATGGGGATCGACGGGCTGGTCGTCTCGAACATCTCATAGGCCTGCCACAGCCGCTGCCGGTCGACCCGGTCGCCGCGTGACAGGATCGCCGATCCCTGTGCGAGTGCGCCCATCGTCTTGTGCAGACTATAGACTGCGATATCGGCGCCCTGGGCGAGCGCGTCGGCGGGCAGACGCGGCGAGAAGGCAAACGCGCCGCCCCAGGCCGCATCGACCAGCAGCGGAACGCCATGGGCGTGCGCCACCGCCGCTAGAGCGGCGATATCAAGAGAGACGCCGTAATAGCTGGGGCTGACGACAAGCACCGCCTTGGCAGCCGGATGCGCTTCAAGCGCGGCCGCGACCGTGGCTGGCGTTGGACCATGTTCGATGTCCCATTCCGTATCCACCGCGGCGGGGAGCGGGACCAGATCAAGCCCTGCGGCCAGCGCATAATTCCGCTCGGCCTTATGCGCGTTGGCGGCAATCAGGATCGTGTCACCCGGACGGGCGACGGCGGCGAGGATGGTATGGAGGCTCTGCGTCGATCCGCCGGTCACGAACCGGCAGAAATCGGCGCTCCAGGCATCGGCGGCAAGTTCGTGCGCGCGCTGCAGCGCCAGCAAGCCCTCGGTGCGGTCGTCGAGGCCTTTCGGCGTCAGCACATCCGCCTGGAACACGCGCTTGCCAAGCAGACGGCGCATGCCCGTCGGCATTGCCTTGCCGGCACTGTGCCCCGGTGCGCCGAAGCCGGTGACGGGACGGCGCTCGACGGCCGCGAGCGCGTCGACCAGCGGTGTCTGATGCTGATCCATTGCTAGGCCGTTTCCGTCGGGGAGACAGGATGTCGAAGCGTCGCCGACGGACCGCACGCGGCTTTGGCGAACGGGGTCATGGCGTTTGGCGGGCAAGGGGGAGGGTCAGGCAATGCACGCCGCCGCCACAGCTCGTGAACTCGTCGAGCTCGAGTTCGGTGATCCGATAACCTTCGGCCGGCAGTGTCCCGGTCAGCCCAGCGCCCTTGGCGGCCAGGATGCGGCCGTCACCTAATGCCAGCACATTGCATCCGAGCCGGCGTGCGGCTTTGTAGGAGACGGGAAGGAGATCGATGCCCTCACCAGCGAGCGCGGCCAGGAAGCCGTCGTCGAGAACGTCGATGCAGGCCAGAGCCTGGTCTCCCGACAGGGCCGAAAACTGCGTGTCGAGATGGAGGAAATGCGCATCGAAGCGGTAGACGATCGCCCGCCAGCCGTGTCGCTCGAAGAGCTCGGCCACCTCCCGCGCGCCGCCCTCGTCGGTGCGATCGCCCGAGCAGCCGATCAGCACCAGCCCGTCTCGGAAGACCGAGATGTCGCCGCCTTCGATCGTACCGGCCGACACCTGAGGCAGCACGGGAATGCCGAGCGACCGGATATGAGCGGCAAGAACGACCGCTTCTCGCCGACGATGCGCGGCACCCGGCGCGAGCGGCAGATAGCCCCACGGCGTCATCAGCCCGGCATCGCGCGCATAGACCATGTCGGGCAGACCCGCCGATCCTTCGACGGTCTGAACGCGGACGCCGGCGGCGCACAGCGCCTCGATCAGGGCAGCATGCTGGAGTCCGGCCGCGGTCGTATCGGTGCAATGGCCGCCACGCAGCTTCTCGCGCGTCACCGAACAGCATGGCACAGGGGTCAGATGATCGGGCGACACAAGCAGGACGTCGGTCAGCCTATCACTTTCGGAGGCTAGGCCCCATGCCTGCGTTTGAACCGCACCGACCGTGCCGCCGACATCATATGCCATCCCGCCGGACGAAAAATCGACTTTCATCGATCGGTCCTGACGGCGGCCGGGACATCTGCGCACGCAAAAGGGGTCGACGCCAGCACGCTGGTCGTCGGGTAACGGGTCGCCATCACATTCTCTCCTGATAGCGACCCAACATCCGACCCCGGCGTTGGTTGCCACCGCTGTTCGGCTCGACGGTCCTAGCGGGCTGAGATCGGGCTATTTTAGCCCGGCCGAGACGGGGGTATCTTTGCGGTGCTCTGGTCCGCGCCCGCCCAACGGTTCGGCGCGGACGCGCGCTGCCGGTCGCCAGGCGCCTAGGGTTTGCCGTTAGCAAACCGCATGGGTCGTAACGGAAGCAATCATGCGGTCGTGAACGCGGTGATCCAGATGCGGCGCGCGACGACGGATATCGATCTTGTCAGGACGTCGGCTAAGATCTGCGTGATCTGGATAAACGGCCGCGATCTGGCCTTCCCAGCCTAGCTTCCAGCGGCGCCGATCGATCCGCTTCTTCGGATCTTGCTATCGCAAACGGCTCAGGCCGCCTGCGCGATCTCGCGCAGCTGCATCGCGAAATCCGCCGCGGCCATCGGCTTCCCGGTGAACCACCCCTGGATCGTGTCACAATTCATGCTCGCCAGCATGTCGAAACAGGCTTGGTCCTCGACGCCTTCCGCAACCACGGTCATGCCCTTCGCGTGCGCGAGTTCGATCGTCGACTGGACGAGCAGACGGTCGCCGCTGTTGGAGACGACGCCTTGCACAAAGCTCTTGTCGATCTTGAGCTCGCTTGCTGGAACGCGCTTCAGATAGCCGAGCGTCGACTGGCCCGTCCCATAATCGTCGATCGACAGCTTAAGTCCGAGCGCCTTGAGGCCCGAGAGCGCGCCGGAGGCGGCTTCCGCATCGGCGATCACAGCGGATTCTGTCAGCTCGAGCGTGAGCATGGCGGGCTGGACAGCATGGCGCTCCAAGGCCGACCGCACCATCGGCACGAGGCTCGCGTCGCCAAGCAGCGTCGCCGACAGATTTACCGCGACACCGATGCTAAGCCCTTGCCGTTGCCATGCGGCGACATCCTGCAGTGCCTGGTTGAGGACAAAGGCCGTGAGTTCCGCCGCACGGCCTTCCTCCTCGATGAGCGGGATGAAACTGTCGGGCGGAATGGCGCCGCGGCTGGGGTGACGCCAGCGGATCAACGCCTCCGTCGCAGTGATCCTGCCGAGCGTGACGTCATATTTGGGCTGGTAGGCGATCCAGATGTCGCCCGAGCCGAGCGCCGCTGCAAATTCGCTGAGAAGAGACAGCTTCCACAGACGGACATCGCTATCGCCATCGACATAGCGATCCCACCGACCGCCAGTTGCGCGGATCCGCTTGGCAGCAATTGTCGCGCCTGCGGCAAGTTTGCTCGCCTCGCGACCGTCTCCGCTCGCCACCCCGAACGTCGGGCTGGCATCGAGCGACAGATCATTCACGACAACCGGGCTGCGGAGGATCGCGCCGAGGCCGATGTAATGACCGTCTTCGTCGTCGAGCTTGCCGCCAGCGGACGGCCAGGCAAGCGAGCTATCGTCGATCCGATAGATGGCGGTCTTCAGCGTCGCCTCCAGCCGGTGCGCGATCTGACGCAACGCCTGGGCGCTCACAGCGCTGCCCACGGCTGCCGTCATCTCGGTCAACCGGTCGAAGCGCGCCACGGTCAGGTCAATCGAAGCCAGATCGCGCGCGGCATGTTCGAGCGCGAGCGCATTGGGCAGACCGCTTTCCAGATCGACAAACCGACGATGGTGCAATTCGGCGTACACGATCATTGCCACGCCGGCGGCAAGCGCACCGAGGGTGGCGAACAAGGCAGGGACCATGTCGATCTCGAACCCTGCGCCCGCGAAAGGCATGGGAACGATCGGCAGCGATAGGGCTAGCGCCGACATCGCAGCGAGCCAGATTCGTTCATCTCGCGCCCTCGTCAGCAGGAATACGATCAGGATCGCTGCGGCGGCGAGCGGCCAAGACCCTAGGGACACACAGATTCCCTTTTGGATCAATGTCTCGGTAGCGAGCGCCTGGACGATCACGCCGGGCAGGATGCCACGGCCGGGCACCGGGTACCGGTCGCCCAGTTCAATCGCGGTCGCCCCGATCAAAACGCGCTTGCCCGCGATCTGCGCTCTTGGGACGCGGCCGGTCACCAAATCCACGAAGCTGACCCGCGTGATCGTAGTGGGATCGATCGCATAGTCGATCGGAAAGGAGCGACCGGTGCCGGCATCGGTCTCGGCGAGCATCGCCGCGATCGACGGACGGGGCGCCCCCGCCGACGATATTCCCAGCGGATAATGGCGGACGACACCATCGACGTCGGGCATCACGTTCACCGCGGCGAGAAAGGCGAACGGGCGGAGCGAAGGTATGGGCAGGCTCTCGATCCACGCTTCGCCTTGCGCGTCGGCCCGCTGCCGGAAGGTCGGCAGAATAACGGATCCGCCTGCGCGACGAAGCGCGGCTGCAAATCGTTCGTCTTCGGCTGGTTGAGACGGCGAGGAAAAATCGATATCGAAGCCGATCGAGCGTGCGCTATCTGCCTGAAGGCGGTCGATCGCCGTCGCATAAAGACCGCGCGGCCATGGCCAATGATTGAGCGCACGGACGCTCTTCGCGTCGATTTCGACGACAATCACGTCACCCGAAGCCGGATGCGTGCGCCAGCCATCCCGTAGAGTTCGCGCCGCCGACTCGATACCTGTCCCGCTACCCCACAGGACGCTGGCGATCGAAATCAGCACGGCCACCGCGACCGCACACCAGCGCATGCGCAAGCTATCGGCCCGATCTGTCGTTCCCAAACTGCCGGAGGACGTGGTCGCGCCGTGCCGGAACAGGCGAGCCAAGCTCAATGACCGCCGAGCAGAGACGCTAGTCCGGTGCTGACATTTGCTGCCGCTTGCGCCGCAGTCGCTAGTGCCGCCGAAGCCGCAGCCTGTGCGGCCTGAACGGCGCTTTTTGCGGAGGCATTGGCGACGGCTTGCGCCGAGGCGTGGGCCGCGCCGTCGACGGTCGCTTTGGCGGCCGCGGCGGCTTGGGCGGTGGCGGCTTGCGCCGCCGCCTGAGCGGCCGCCTGCGCCGCCGCCGTTTGGGCGGCTTGTTTGGCGGCCGCCTGTGCCGCCGCTTGCGCAGCCGCCAGCTGTCCGGCGAGCAAATCCGCTGTAGCCTTTGCCTGCGTCGCCGCAGCTTGCGCGGCGGCCGCCTGAGCAGCAGCGGCTTGCTGGGCGGCAAGCTGAGCGGCCGCAGTCTGCGCCAGAGCTGCGGCCGTTTGCTGCTGAGCAGCGTTCTGAGCAGTGGCAATTTGTGCGCCCTGTTGGGCAGCTACGTCTGAGGCCGTTTGCTGAACGGCTGCGGTTTGCGCCACGACAGTCTGCTGGGCGGACTGCGCGGCCGCGCTTTGTGCCGCCTGAACCGCTTCGCTCGCCTGCTGGGCCGCTTGAGCGGCCGCAGCC
Source organism: uncultured Sphingomonas sp. (assembly GCF_937859915.1). GTDB lineage: Bacteria > Pseudomonadota > Alphaproteobacteria > Sphingomonadales > Sphingomonadaceae > Solisphingomonas. The sequence continues at coordinate 26,077 of NZ_CALMAW010000081.1, forward strand.
TGTTGCGCCGCAGATTGGGCGGCGATCTGTTGAGCGGCTTGAGTAGCCGCCTGCGCCGCAGCCAAAGCCATCGCCTGTTGCTGCGCAGACTCTGCGGCGGCCGCTTGAGCGGCCGCAGCCTGTTGCGCCGCAGATTGGGCGGCGATCTGTTGAGCGGCTTGAGTAGCCGCCTGCGCCGCAGCCAAAGCCATCGCCTGCTGCTGCGCAGACTCTGCGGCGGCTGCTTGTGCAGTTGCAGTCGCCTGGGCCGCTGCGGCCTGTTCTGCTTGCTGCGCGGCCATCTGCTGCTGCGCGACGGCCGTGGCGTTAGCGGCAGCCGTCGCAGCGGCTTGCGCGGCAGCGGCCTGACCCGCTTGCTGGGCCGCGGCTACAGCGGTGGACGCAGCGTTCGCGGCGACACGCGCGTCGGCAAGCTGGGTCTGAGCCTGCTTGACCGTCACCTCTGCCTGGCTTGCCGCTTGCTGCGTTCCTTGCGGCGTTGCAGATGCGAAGACCCCGACGTTCGAGCTTGCAGCCTGCGCGCTCGTCGGCGCCGCAAATATCGTCGCGGGTGCGCCGGTGACGAGACCGTCGGTGACGATGGCCAGCGACACGAACGGTTCCGCGATCGACGTGGCGATCGTGTTCGCGGCGATCGGCACAGGCCTTGCGATGGCAGAAGGCGCGCGCGTCGCATTCATTGTCGGGCTTTTGCCCGGCGATCGAACCATCCGCTGATGACCGTCAGCGACCAAGCTCATCGACGCGAGGTCGCCGGCGCCAACGGACGCCGAGCCGCCCGGCAACACCATCTGATGTGCGCCACCGTCGATGGTAGCGACGTCGACTGCACCCTCGAGAACCTTGACGGTGGCACCACTCTCACCAACACCGACGCTAAAGGTGGTGCCCTTTACCACGGCGGCGAGATAAGGCGTCTGCACCCCGAAATGCGGCATTGCCATCTTCTTGATCATGAAGACGACATTGCCTGCGTCCTCCACAAGCTGCGTGATTTGACCTTTCGGCGCGTCGCTGGGCAGGCGAACCTGCGATCCCGGCGCGATCATCATATATTCCTGGCCACGCACGAGCACGGCGCGGCCGCCCGCGCCCGTCCGGACCACGTCGCCAGGCGTGAGGATATTGCCGCGCAGCGCCACGCGTGAGAGCCCGGCGCGCTGAACGGTGACCGCGCCTGACGTTTCACTAACCGACCAAATAGGGCTCCGCGCCTCGGCGGTGACAGACCACATCGATGCGGCGCAGATAATCCAACAATGCCGCATCTCATCCCCACTTCGCCGCCCGCGGTTGCTGCAGGCTGGGGATCCTTAGATGGCCCGCCGTTCCCAGAACGTTTTTTTTGATGGTCAACAGGGGCTTAATGGAACCCTTCCTCAACTATTCTCGGCCATTCGCAATCATCGGGTCGTGCGAGTATGCAATGTACAAACATATATTAGTCTTCCTCTGCGGCACTTTCATTTTTGCTGGTGGGGCCGCGGCGCAAGTCGTCCCTGATCAGGTCGACCCGGCATTGGTGACGCGTTCGCTGCCGTCGATCGCGCACGACGATATGCGCGCCCAACCGCCGCGACCGGCCTCGACGACTCCTCCAAGCCCCGCACGGATCACGCTCGCCGCAACGGGGATCGTCGCCAATCGCATCGTGGTCGCCGACGCACTCGCCACCTCGGCGACCGATTATTCGGCCGCGACAGCAGCTTACCTGCATCGCCCTTTGACCCAAGGCGATCTGAGTCAACTGGCCGGTGCCGTCGCCAGCGTCGCCCGCGCCCGCGGATTGGTCTTTGCAAGTGCATCGATTGCTCCACAGTCACTCGCTGACAACATATTGCGCGTGACGCTCGACGAAGGGCGCATCGACGCGGTGCGATCGATCGGCAGGAGCAACGCATCCGCCGACCGCATTCTATCGAGGCTGATCACGCACCGCGCCGTCACGAAGGCTGAACTCGAACGGGCGATCCTGCTCGTCGGTGATCTGCCCGGCGTGCGGATCGCCAGCACGCAATATCTGCGACAGGACGGATTCGGCATCCTGCTGGTCACACTGACCAGCGACCGCGTTATGCTCTATGGCCAGATCGACAATCGCGGCACGTCGGAGATCGGACGCCTGCGCGCTACCGGCTTGGCCGACCTGCGCAACAATTTCGTGGCGGGTGACGAGATCGGCCTCGTCGCTGCGACGACACCCGCGCATCCGGAGCAGTTCGCGTTCCTCAGCGGTCACTATGCCGCGCCGGTCGGGCAGACCGGCGGGGTCGCCTCGATCACCGGCTATTATGGCCGAACCCATGCGGGCGGCGATCTCGCGACGCTCGATCTGATCGGCCACAGCTATGGCGGGGCGATCGACTACAGTCTTCCGCTGCGCCGGTCTCGACGATCGAGCCTGTGGTTCGATCTCGAGCTGCGCACGCTCGTCTCCAACCAATCGGTGCTCGGCAGGCGGTTTCGCGATGACGACATCACCGTCCTAACCGCCACGCTCAAAAGTGCGGGCACGATCGTCGGTGGGGGCTACCACGCCAATCTTGCGATTTCGTGGGGCCTGCCCCTGCCGGGCATGACGCACGCGGGCGACGCCTTCGCCTCGCGTCCCGACGGAGACGCGCGCTTCGTCACGAGCAGCGTGGTCGTCGATTGGACGCACCCGATTTCCGGGCCGTTCAGCGTCGCGCTGGCAAGCGTCGCGCAAGTGGCGTCGCGGCCGCTGCTGGCAACCGCGGAGATCAGCCTGGGCGGCCCAGCCTTCGGTCGCGCCTACGACTATAGCGAACGGACCGGCGACGACGGCGTGCTCGGATCAGCCGAACTGCGCGCTGATCTCACCCATCTCCGTCTCCCTCTGCCGTCCCGCGCGCAACTTTACCTGTTCGCGGACGGCGGCGTCGTGACCAATCTGCGGAATGGCTATGGCGGCGGCCGTCTCGCGTCCGCAGGCGCCGGCATTCGGATCGGCCATAGTGTCTTCGACGGCGGGCTAGAAGTCGCATTCCCCTTGAATGAGGATCGCTTCGACACGCGAAACCGCGCACCGCGTTTGTCGTTCCAGCTGTCCGCCCACGTCTGAGCCGCCTCGCATCACAGCGGGTGCGCCACACGACGGACGGCTAGCGCGGGGCTCATCCGGCTAGCCTATCCGCGATGCTGGTCACCAAACGCGCGCAATGGTCGCCGGTCGTCCCGGTTGCTGGCGCGGCCAGAGCCTTGGTTCCGTCCATTACTGACGGGCTGGCAAGCCGCTATCGTAGACGACCTGCGACCTAGTCCGACTGTGATGCTGCGCCAATTTCGCGGTGCGCGCCGCCATGTCAGAAGGTGTCGCGCGGCACGCCAATAATGGTCTTGGGCGACGCTGAAGCCAAATGCGCCGACTGAGGCAAATGCGGAGCACGGCGTAGGGACGGTCGCGCTCACATCGACAAAAGCTGCACGTACGGCCGAAGGTGAGACGCAGCGGGGGGCGGCGGCGCGTTCATCGGTGGGTCTTGCTGGCCTGAATCTGCCCGATACGGTCCGCTGCAATCCGACGTACAGGGGACCTCCAACATTGCGGCGAGGGAACGAGGACGCATCTCGCACCCCCGCCGTAGGTCAGGTCGCGTCAGGCGGACGCAGCCTCCAAAGCCTCCTTGGACGCTGGCGTTTGGGCGGACTCGTTCAGAAAAGCGAGCAGATCGGCGTTGACCCGATCCGGATCGCTAATCGCGATGCCGTGATTACCACCAGCGTAAACGATTAGGCGGGCATCGGGGATGATCTCAGCCGCACGCCGTCCTCCGGCGTCGATCGGCACGATCTGATCGTCGTCGCCGTGGATGATCAGCGTCGGCACGTCGATACGACGCGCATCCTCGGTGTAATCGAGCTGCCAGCTATAGGATGTCTCATATTCCGCGAGCAGCCCTCCCTGCAGGCCTTGGAACCAAAACAGGTCGCGCATCCCTTGGGTAACCTTGGAGCCTTCGCGATTGGCGCTGAAGAAGGGTGTCGCGACATCCTTGAAGAATTGCGATCGATTGGCGAGCGTCCCGGCTCTGATCTGATCAATCCCTTCGATGGGGACGCCGGCCGGGTTGTCGGGTGCCTGCAGCATCCTTGGAACAATCGAGTCCAGCAGCACGACCTTGGCAACACGCTTGGTGCCATGTCGGCCAATGTAGCGCGCGACCTCGCCGCCGCCCGTGGAATGACCCACCAGGACGACCTGCTCGAGATCGAGATGCTCGATGAGGCCGGCGAGATCGTCTGCCCAGGTATCGACGTCGTTGCCGAAATCCGGCTGATCGGAGCGGCCATTGCCGCGACGATCATGCGCGATGGTGCGGAAACCATGGGCGCGCAGAAACATCATCTGCCCCTCCCACGCGTCGCCGGTCAGCGGCCAGCCGTGGCTGAACAGGACCGGCTGACCCTTGCCCCAGTCGCGATAATAAATCTGTGTTCCGTCACTCGTGCTGTGCATCGGCATTTCACGTCTCCTTGTGAGCGGTCAAGCAGCTACGGGCCGCCACGAGGCGCACGTCCCGACGCACCGGTGAGGCCACCGACGATAGAGACTCGCATTACGGGCGGCCGACGAACACTATCACGGATCCGTGGATCGGCGCCTTCCAATTGTGCCGGCACGGCCTCGATGACGGACTGCGACCCGTGAAGAGGCGATGGCCGCGGTCTTCGGACTCAGTTGCGAGACCGGCGGCCGAGCGCCCAGAGCGGGCGGATCGGGATCAGTCCGAACGGCAGGACCAAGCCGCACTTTTCGGGCGGCGCCTTCTCGGTCAAGCGGCCCAGCGCCAGCAGGCGGGGAGCAGGAAGGTCGCGCGATAACGCCAACACGGAGTCCGGCCTGTCGGGCCGCTCGGCCGGTCCGTAGAGATGCCGACCGTCTTTCGTATGATCGGTAACTTGGCCGAACGCGAAACCGAGCTCAGGCCCTCTACATAGTGGACAGGCGCCGAAGTCTGCGCGGGCCGGATCGAAGGGCATCCTTTTCACAGTAACGGGTATCCGTCGTCTCGTCGGTCCCCTCGGCGTCCTCGCCGAGCCTTCGCCTGGCGCGCCGAGGCGGGTGCCGTGAACTCGACGGGTGCCGCATCAAGCGTGACCGCATGTCCGTGGCCGACCGCTAGATCGACGAGGGAGCTTTCTCCGGCGAGCGGCGACAACGGCCGCAAGATACGCAAGCTGAACGCGGTGTTCGGGCGTGCGAAACCCGGATTCTTCCATATTTCTTCCCTGGGCGGCCCGCGTCCAAGACAGGGGCGCTCGGAAGAACTGGAATATCAGGAGCTTGTCCGCCGATGCTGCGATACCGCGGCAAAAAAGATTGGTGACCCCTACGGGAATCGAACCCGTGTTTTCGCCGTGAGAGCCGTCACCGAAAACACCCTCGGACGTCCTCGGAAGGTAATAAAGACAACAGCTTAGCGAGTCTTCGTCCTTGCGTATCCGATATGATCCGACTATCTTATTGGACGAGTCAGGGACACTCGTCAGCCATGTCGCGCACCGTCGTCGAAGCCCGCATCCAGGACCGCACCGCCCGTGTGAGACTTGGGCCACGCAACAAACCCTATTGGCGGACCCTCTCCGAGGGCGCGCATCTCGGCTACCGTCGCGGTGCACGCAAGGGGACATGGGTCGCCCGCTATTTTTCGGTCGAACGCGGTGCCTATGTCACCAGCGCGATCGCGGAGGCCGACGACATCCGCGAGGCCGATGGCCGCGATATCCTTAGGGAAACTCTGAGCAAGTCGGCCTTGCAGCGGGATTGATGTTGTGATTCTC
>NZ_CALMAW010000082.1 GCF_937859915.1 uncultured Sphingomonas sp.
TACCGGAATGTCCGAATGCCTACCAGTCGGTCGCGCTTTCGTCCGCTAGTGGGCGGTAGCCGCTGTCCGCAGCCTACCGAAACGGCGGCTCGTCAAAGCTCCGCAGTTTCCGCGAGTGCAGCTTCGTCCCCTCCGCCCTCAAAATATCGATCGTTTCGAGCCCGATCCGCAAATGCTGCGAGATCGCGCGCTCGTAGAAACGGTTGGCCTGGCCCGGCAGCTTGATCTCGCCGTGGATCGGCTTGTCCGACACGCACAGCAAAGTCCCGTACGGGACCCGAAACCGATAGCCCTGCGCCGCGATCGTCGCCGACTCCATGTCGATCGCGACCGCGCGGCTCTGGTTGAAGCGCAGCGTCGTCGCGGTGTAGCGCAGCTCCCAATTGCGGTCGTCGGTGGTGACGACGGTGCCGGTCCGCAGCCGCCGCTTGAGATCGTCGCCGCTCTCGCCCGAGACCTTCTCCGCCGCCGCGAACAGGGCCTGCTGCACCTCGGCGATCGGCGGGATCGGGATCTCGACCGGGAGCACGTCGTCGAGGACATGGTCGTCGCGCAGATAGGCGTGGGCGAGCACATAGTCGCCGATCGTCTGGCTGGGCCTGAGGCCGCCGCAATGGCCGATCATCAGCCACGCCTCGGGGCGCAGCACCGCGAGGTGGTCGCAGATCGTCTTGGCGTTGGAGGGCCCGACGCCGATGTTGACCAAGGTCACCCCCGCGCCGTTCGGCCCGATCAGATGGTAGGCGGGCATCTGCACCTTGCGCCAATTGCCCTCGGCGATGGCCCGCTCGGGATCGGCGGTCTCGCGCGTCACCAATACGCCGCCGGCCACCGACAACGCCTCATAGGGGCTGTCCGGCTTCTGCAGTTCGCCCAGCGCCCAGGCGACGAACTCGTCGACATAGCGGATGTAATTGGTGAACAGGATGTAGGGCCGGAAATCCGCTGCCGGCGTTCCCGAATAATGTTTTAGCCGCGCCAGCGAGAAATCGACTCGCGGACCCTCGAACAGCGAGAGCGGGCGCGTCGGATCCTCCGAGAAGGCGAACAGACCGTCGGCGATCTCGTCGCCGATGTCGGACAATCGCACGCTCGGGAAGACGCGCGCCAGCTCGGCGGCCTGCACGCCGTCGAGCGACAGCTCGTCCGCGCCGTCGAGCACGTAGGAATAGGGGATTTCCTGCCGCGACCGCCCGACGCTGATCCGCACCCGATAGTCGCGCACGAGCAGGCTGAGCTGATCCTCGAGATAGCGGCGGAACATGCGCGGGCGGGTGATGCTGGTCGCATAGCTGCCCGACTGGTTGAGCCGCGCGAAGGCGCGCGTGAAGCGCGGGATCGCGCCCTCGGCCTCATAATCGACGCGCAGCTCGGGATAGGCGAACAGGCCTTCCGCGCGCGTCGCCGGATCGGGCAGCGTGCGGTCGGCGAGATAAGCGGCGAGCGCGCGGCGGAGCGCTGCGACCGAGGCCTCGTGGCGCGCGATCAGCGCATCGAGGATCGCGGGGATCTCGGCGATGGTGGTGGTCGTCATCGTCAAGGGGCGAGGTCTCCTGCTCTTCTCATTGTTGGCGGGCGACCGATGTTTCGGTGGCGACCGCAAGTCGGCTTCGCGCCGGCCGTTATGCTGTCTAGCTTAAAAATGTGGCGGTTTGGAGAGCGGCTGCCCGCCTCACTGGCCCCCAATGAAGGGGATCGGCGCGTTCGCCCCAATATAGGTCGGCAGCTTGCCGTCCCATTTCTCGATCGCACGCTGCTTGAGGATCTCCGGCGAGGCCTTCAGCGCCGCCGCCTCGATCTGCGTCGACTGCGCATGGCCCTGCGCCTCGGCCACCTCGGCGCGCGCCTCGGCCTCCTTGGTCGCGACGGTCGCCTGCGCGGCGAGCGCCTGCTGCTCGTTGGCGACACGCGCGTTGATCTGCGCCAGGATCGTCTCGGGCAGGCGGATGTTCGACGCCCAGTAGAGCTGGTCGATAATCAGGCCATAGGGCGCAAAATAGGCCGAGACGTCCTTTTGCGCGCCCGCGATCAGCGCCGCTTTCTGCGGGCCGTAGATATCCTCGACACCCATGCCCGACGCGCGCTCGACGATCGCGTTGCGCACGGCGTTGCGTAACGGACCCGCGACGATGCCCATCATGTCGGTGCGGTATTTCTGGAACAGGATCGGCGCCTTGGCCGCCTCGACGTGATAGGCAACCGACACGTCCGCCGAGACGCCGAGGCCCGACTTGTCCTGGAAGCTGATCTCCTCGTTCGCCTCCGATTGCTCCTTGCCCGCGGTCCAGGCGTAGGTGGAGGTGTAGACGGGGTATTCGTAGATCGCGGTGCCCGGCGGCGTCAGATAATAGCCGACCCCGAGCGCCTGATCGGACACACCCGCGCCCGACCCGAAATTACTGACCTTGATGCCGACATGCCCCGGCTCGACCTTCGAGCAGGAGACCAGCCCGACGCTCGACACGAGCAGAACCGCGACGACGACGGGCGCGGCAACGACGACGAGGCGGTTCATGAATTGTCTCCGTCCGTAAAGCTGTCGATCGACCGCCAGAGATGGCGGCCGGCGAGGTAGGAAAAGGCGACCGCGCCGCCGACCAGCGCGAGGGCGGCGAGATCGAGCTCCGATCGATGGCGATCGAACAGATCGGGCACGAGGAAGAGGAAGACATAGAGGTCGGCCGCAACGACGCCCAACGCCAGCAGCGCATGGACGACGACGTCGACATCATGATGCGCCGGACCGCGACTCATCGCCGTATCTCGCTATGATCGCGAATCGCCCCAGCCGGCGCGACGCCGGCGGCGCGTGCGCGCGCACCCGCAGACGACGGATCGCCGCGGCGGCCCGGCGGATCGATCATCGGTACCGCCCTGGCAAAAATCGAATGTCCCCTGCTCGGCACTGCTACCCACGCCCCATCGGCGAAATCTCAGTCGAATCCCGCCCGCGTTCAAGCCGATAATGGTCAGCCAGCCGATCGAGCGCCAGGGTCAGCACGACCCGGCCCGCGCGCGCCGGCCAGCCGAGGGCGCGTTCGGCGGTGTCCATCCCCTCGCCCGCGCAGACGATCCGCCACAGCACGTCCTTCAATCCTGCGCCGACCGCCGCGAGCGCGGCATCCGTCCGGCGCTTGGCGGCGATCTGCGCCAGCGTCGGGTCGAGCGCTTCGCCGGTGCTGGGCGCGCCCGCGTCCCAGCGCATCGTGACGCGCGGCGCCATCTGCGCGGTCGTCCAATCAGCGCGCAGTCGTTCGCCCGCCTCATATTGCCGCGCGTCGACGAGCCCGCGCGCCTTGAGCCAGCCGAGCGGCGACTCGGCGAGATTGACCGTGACGCTGCGCACCCGCCGAGTCGGGGTGCCGGGCTTGGCCGCGTCATCCTGCGGCAACGCGCGCTCGACGAGCAGGCGGTTTTCGCCGCCGATCCGCTGCTGCTGCTGCCGGCGCTCGCCGGCCGGGCCGAGCGCCAGACCTCCATCGACGCGCCGTACCCAGCCGGCCCGATCGAGCTCGGCTGCCAGGCTCGCAGGCGCCTGCAATGACCCCGCCGCCCACCCGTTCGCGGTGCGTCGAAATCGCCTTCCGGCAGCAAGGGCGTCGACCACCCGTTGGCCTTGCACGCTCAGCCGATATGCCATGACCTATGTTCCGTTTTTGTTCCGGGTGGAATCGCATGCCATAACGGATATGCTGTAGGAAAGAGAATAACCGGTCCGGTTCGGGGAAATGTCATGATCACGCGTATCCGCGATGTTCGCCGTGCCAAGGGCATGACCCTCGCCGAAGTCGCCGCCGCCTGCCTGCCACCGACGACCGCGCAGACGATCGGGCGGCTCGAGACCGGCACGCGCACCGTCTCGGTCGGCTGGCTCAACCGCATCGCCGCGGCGCTCGGCGTCGAGGCGGCCGATCTGGTTAGCCTGCCCGACGTCGTCGATCTGCCGGTGGCGGCGATCCTCGGCACGGCGGGCGTGACGGCGCCGCGCCAGCCTTCGGTCGCGACCCCGCCGCGTCCGGGCCCCGGCGCGCTCGCCTTGCTCGTCGAGACCAGCCAGGGCGAGTATCGCGCGGGCGACACGCTGTGGCTCGATCGGCTCGCCCCCGAAGAGTTCGGTCGTGCGCTCAACCGCGACGTGCTGCTGCCCCGGCCCGCCGGCCGCTTCCTGTTCGGCCGGCTGATCGGCCGGGATCCGGGCAAGCTGCAGGTGTTGCCGCTCGCCGGCGGCGGCCGCCAGCAGGTGCTCAGCGATCCGGCCTGGCTGGGCGTCGCCACCCGGCTCGTGCGGACGCTCGGCTAGCCGCCCGCCGGAAGCCGCCGCGCGAGCAGCGCCACGCCGAGCGTCGCGAGACCGAGCAGTCCGATCAGCGCGGGGATGCCGATGCCGGCGCGCAGCAGAGCCACGACCAGCGCCACCATCGCGACCGTCATTCCCGCGTTGACGATGTTGTTCGCCGCGATCGTGCGCGACCGTTCCGCCGCGGCGCTCGACGTCTGGAGGATCGAGTAGAGCGGCACGACGAAGGTACCGCCCGCAACCGCGATGCCCGCGATATCGAGCAGTATCCGCCAGCTGCCCGGGGCCGCGACGAAGGCGGCGACCCCCAATGGCGTCGCCGGCGGACGTGCGCCATGCGTCGACCACCAGAGATCCATCATCGCCACCCCGAGCGCTCCCGCCGAGGCCGGCACGCCGCGCGCCGTCACCTTGCCGCCGAGCAGCGTGTTGACCAGCAGCGAGCCCAGCGCGACGCTGATCGAGAAGACCAATAGGAACAGCGTGGCCACCGATTGGCGTCCGCCGATCACGTCGCTGACCAGCGGCGCGAATTCGGAAAGCAACACCGCGCCGACCGAGAAGAACCAGCTGATCCCGAGGATCGCAAGCCAGACGCCGCGATCGCGATACGCGCGCGCGACGATCCGCCATGTGCCGCGGGCCAGGTTGCGATCGATCCGCAGCCCGGCGGCGGCGGCTGGCGCGGACGGGATCGCGAAGCTCGTTGCAAATCCGGCAATCGCGAGCGCGCAGGCGACCACGCCCGATTGCCACGGCGCGATCACGCTCGCCAGCAACTGGCCGCCGAGGATCGCGAGGAAGGTGCCCGCCTCGATCACCCCGGTGCCGCCGACGATTTCGCGGCCCTCGAGATGCTGTGGCAGGATCGCATATTTGATCGGCCCGAAGACCGTCGAATGCACCCCCATCAGGAACAGCGCGAGCAGCAGAAGCGACATCGATCCGATCCGAAAGCCGATCAGCGCGACCAGCATGATCGCGACCTCCGCCGCCTTGACGACGCGGACCAATATCGCCTTGTCGCAGGAATCCGCCAGTTCGCCGGCGAGCGAGGAGAACAGGAAGTAAGGCAGGATGAACAAGCCGGTCGCGATCGTCGCCAGCTCGGCCGCCTCGCCGGGCGCCACCGCACCGACTCCGAAATTGGCGAGAAACAGCAGCGCGAATTTGAGCAGATTGTCATTGAACGCGCCGAGGAACTGGACGGCGAACAGCGGCCCCAGTCGACGCGTGCCGAGCAGCGACAGATCGGGTGCGGACATCGACGCCGCCTTAGGACCGAGCCGGTCGTCATGGCAACGGCCGCTGTGCCGATCGCGTCACGCCATGCAATCGCGCTTGCCCCGCCGCCGGACGCACGGCTATGAGGCGGCGACGCGAGGCCGGGCGGTTAGCTCAGTTGGTAGAGCAGTTCGTTTACACCGAACGGGTCGGCGGTTCGAGCCCGTCACCGCCCACCAGTCTCGCGCAGCGTGGCCGCACGCCGTCTCGGCCGCATATCCGGTCCGCGTGCCGCGCGAGGCGCAAAGCCTGCCAGCGAGCGACGACATGCAGCCTGCAGGCTGACGCATCGTCCTGAAGCCACCGCACCGAGCGTGCTACGCCTTGTCTGCCGGCGCAAGAATACGCTGCGCCGCGCCGAGATAGGCTTCCATCGCAAACGCCGCGCCCTCGCTCAGATCGATGAACACGCGGCGACCGTCATGCTGGTCGGGGCGGCGGACCAGCAGCGCCTGTTCGGTCATCTGCGTGATCCAGCGTAGCGCGGTGGTCGCGGGCACGGCGGCCGCGATGCACAGGCTCGACACCGCCACCGTCCGCATCTCGATCCGGGCCGAGGCAAGGTCGAGCAGAATGTCCCACGCCGGATCCGCAAACAGCGCCGGCTCGAAATGCTGCCCGCGCATGCGCCGAAGCCGCAGGATCGTCCGCACCAGCGGGCCATGCGACACGAGCGGGGCCGCGGCGGCCTCCACCGGTGCCGGTGCCGGGTCGCCCGACAGCGCGGCGAGCGCGCGCGCGATCCGCCCGACCTCTTCGCTAAGCTGCGCCAGGCGCCGGCGATTGTCGGCCTCGCCATCCTCGGTGACGCCCGCAATCGGCGCGATCACCAATTCGGACAGGGCCGCGTCGCGTTCGGTGGCATCGGCATCAACGAGGATCGCGACACCCGGATCGTCGATCCGCGCGACAACGATATCGATCAGATCCGCGGGCGTGAACACCAGCGCGGACAAGCGCCCCCCGATCGTGCGTAGACCGTTCACCCGGTCCAATATGTCGTCGAGGGCAGCACCCTCGTCGGTGCCGATATCGACGACGACGCTGGCCGCGCGCTGATCGAGCCGCTCGCAGGCCACCGACAGCGGCCCGCTCGCCACCACCCGGCCGCCGACCCTTGCGATCGCGTCAGCAAGCAGGTCACGCCGCTGGGGCTCGTCGCCGAACAGCAACACGCTCGGCGCGTGTAGAAACACATAGGGAATGTCGACAGGTTCGGCGCGCATCGCAACCTCCGTTCCATTTCTGTTCCGGTATACACCGGAACGGAGGAAGGTCACTTGGCAAACGAATCCGGAACGGATGCGATCCGTGCCGGACGGGTCTTGGAGTCAGCCGATCCGCGCCCAAGCCTCGGATATCTCGACGATCATCTCGCGCGCCTGGATGATCGGCTTCGGATTATGTTGCGCGACCGAGAGATCGATCAGCCGCCGCGCTTCCCGATAGACCGCTGCCAGCCCGCGCGCGAGGTCGCCGCCCTGGGCATGATCGAGACTGCCCTCGAGCCCGAGCAGGATCGAGCTGGCCCGTCCGCGCCGTTTGATCGCGCCTTCCTGCGACAGCGTGCCGTTGGCGGCCAGCCCGACCGTCAGCGCGTCCATCGTCTTGAGCAGCTCGTCGTAGAGGATGGCGATCAGCCGGTGCGGGCTGGCGCCCTCGACCTTCGAACCAAGATCGATCGTGGCATATTGGCGCTTGGCGGAGGCATAACCGGCGGAGGCGAACATCGTGAATTCCTTAACGTAGAGCGGCGGCAGGCGGAACGATCAGGACGATTTGTCCCACAGATCGACCTGCTGGGTGAGATAGCTGGACGTCGCCTTGTAGCCCGAGACCAGCGTGTTCATCTGGGTGAACTGGGTGACGAGACGATCGTGATAGACGGTGACCTGCGCGTCGGCCTTGGTCAGCGCGTCCGCCAGCGCGGTCTGTTGCGTGGTCAGGCTGGTCGACAGCGTGGTGAGTGCACCCGAGGTCCCGAGCAGCACGTCGTGGATCGCCTGGAGCGCGCCGCCCAGCCCCTGGTTGATCGTGACCGTCGCGCTCGACGGCGCGCTCGACAGGATCTGCAGGATCAGCCCGCTGGCATTGTTGCCGGCACCGGCCGTGAGCGTCCAGCTCGACGCGCCCATCGCCACACCGTTGATGCTGCCCGTCGCATTGCCGCCATTGGTGGCCGGCGTAATGCCGCTAACCGTGTAGACGCCCGACGCGGCGACACCGGCCGCGCTGGTGATCAGCACGCCGGACGCCGAGCTGCTCTGCGAGGTCATGAACATCGCCTCGACGTCGTTGGGATGATTGGCGAGCATCGTCGACAGCGTGGTCGCGTTGACCGACAGCGTGCCGTCCTGCGCGGTCGAGACGCCGAGTTCGGCGAGCGTCCGGATCGTGCCCGAGGCGTTGAGCGGCGTCGTGGTCAGCTTGGCGAGCTGGTTCTGCAGCTGACGGATCGCGGTGTTGCCGCGCAGCGGTCCGGCGTCGGCGGTGCTCGTCGCCGCCGCGGTCGCGGTGTTCAATTCGCTCAGCAGCGAATTATAGGCGCTGACGAAATCGTTGATCGAACTGGTGATCGCAGCGGTCGCGGGGGTCGACGACAGCGCCGTGCTGCCCGTGCCGACCAGCGTGATCTGCACGCCGGGTATCACGTCGGAGAATGTGTTGCTGGCACGCGTGACGGTGACGCCGTCGACGGTGAGCTTGGCATCCTGCGCGGTCTGCAGGCCCGTCATCGTGGTCGAGGCGGTGGTCGCGGCCGGATCGTAGGACAGCGCGGATAGCGACGTGCCGCCGCTCGGCTGGGTCGCCGTACCATCGTTGCTACCCGTGAGGGTGAAGCTCTGCGCCTGCCCCGTCTGGCCCTTGAGCACCATCGTGCTGTTGCCATTGGCGTCGGCGATCACCGAGGCGGTGACTCCGGCCCCGGCGGCGTTGATCGACTGGGCGAGGCCGGCAAGCGTGTTGTTCGAGCTATTGACGGTGATGCTGATCGGCGAACCGGTGCCCACGGTCAGCGACAGCGTCCCGTAGTCGAACGCCTGGCTGGTCGCGTAGGTGCTCGTCTTGACCGACTGTGCGGTCGCGATCTGCGCCACACTGATCGTGTCGGAAAGCGTGCCGATCGCCTGTCCGGCGACGGGCGCGACGGTCAGCACGCCGGTCGCCGACGACACCGGCTGGGTCTGCAGCGTGCCGCCGGCGACCAACGTGTTGAGCGAGGTCGAAAAGGCGGTGAGATCGCTCGAGATCGACGCGACCGAGGAGATCTGCGCGGTGTTCGCCGTCTGCTTGGTGGTGATCGGGGTCTCGACCGAGGTCTTCTGCGCGGCGGTCAGGCTGGTGACGAGCGAACCCGTGTCGATGCTAGCGCCATTGGCGTTGAGGCTCGACAGGATGCTCGCGCCGATGGCGGCATTGCTCGTCGTGGTCGATGCCGTCGACGTCGCGGCGGTCGTCGCTGCCGTGCTGCTCGTGGTTGCGCTCGTCGTCGTCATGAAGCTTCCCTTCGTCTCCAGATACGACCGTGCCGCAAAAAACTTTACACCCCGTTCACTGCGTCGCCGGCGGTTCCGTCGCCGACCAGCCGCCGCACGCTGGCGGCGCCAAGATGCGCCTGGACGCGCAGCGACCGCGCGGCTTCGGCGCAGATGCTGCAGGCGAGATCGGCAGCGGTGATCGTGCCGCCCGGTACGCTGTTGTCCGGGTCATCGCGGGCGCCCTCGAGGCGGCCGAATTCGTCGATCGTCTCGAGCGCGGCGGCGATCCGCTCGCGATTGTCGTCGAGCAGGGCCAGCTCGCGGCGTGCCTCGGCATCGGGGTCCCGCTCGCGCTGCGCATCGCGCAACGATGCGAGCCAGCGCAGCCGGCGCTGGCGGCGTTCCAGGCCCTGTCGCGCGGCGAGCGATGCGCCGCGGGTCAGCGCTACCGCACCTACCCCCGCCACTGCCGTGATCGCCTCGTCCATCGCCGTCGTCCCGGATGTCCTCGGCAACAAGGACGGCAGGATCGGGCGATGCTTAAGCCAAGAGTCTTCGACTAAAGTATCAGGCCGAGGGGCGGCCATTCTCGTCGAAGCGGACCTCGCCCGGCACCTCGACGACCGGCTGGGTGCGGCCTTCCGCCACCGCACGATCGATGTTGAACACGAAGGCCAGAATCGTGGCCACCGCGACGTACAGATCCTCGCGGATCAGCTGCCCCGCGCGCGTCGTGAAATAGAGCGCGCGCGCCAATTGCGGATAGCTGAGCATCGGCACCTTATGCTCCTCGGCGAGCGCGCGGATCGCGTCCGCCGTGGCGCCGCGACCGCGCGCGACGACGACGGGCGCGGCATCCTCGGCGGGACGATAGCGCAGCGCGATCGCGAAATGCGTCGGGTTGGTCAGCACGACGTTCGCCTCGGCCACCGCCGAGCGTGCCGAGCGCCGCGACGCCTCCATCTGGCGCCTACGGATCGCGCCCTTGAGCTCGGGCGAGCCTTCGCTCTGCTTGTTCTCGTCCTTGACGTCCTGCTTGCTCATCCGGAGCTTGGCGGTGCGGCGGATCATCTGCGCCGGCACATCGACGCCGGCGATCAGTACCAGCCCCATCGCCATCACGAGCACCGCGTAGACGAAGCTGTGGCCGAGTTCGGTCATCGCGCCCGCCATGTCGCCGCGACCCATGGTGGTGATCCGCGCCATGCGCGACGACAGCAGCCACCAGCCGATCGCGCCCATCACAGTCACCTTGGCGATCGCCTTGAGCAGCTCGATCAACCCCTGCGCGCCGAAGATCCGCTTGATCCCGGCGAGCGGGTTGATCCGTTCGGCCTTGAACGCGATCGCGCCCCAGCGAAAGCCGAAGGCGCCGAGCAGCGCGGGTGTCCCGACTGCCGCAACCACGGTCGCGCCGAACAGCAGCGCCAGCGGCACCATGATCTGGCCCAGCATCGCGATCAGCGTCGCGCCGGGCTCGAAATCATCGACCGCGCCGCGGCCGAAGCTCAGTGACCCGCGCAGCAGCGTCGACAGCGCACCGACCAGCAGCGGCCCGCCCAGCGCCAGCCAGCCTGCGCCGACGATCATCACCAGCGCGGCGCCAAGGTCCTTGGATTGAAGGACGTCGCCTTTCTCGGCGGCATCCTTGAGCTTTTTCTGGGATGGGGCTTCCGAACGTTCGCCGGCGGACTCCTCGGCCATCAGCCATGACTCCTGGCGAGGCTGCGCGAGAGCGCGAGCCCACGCTCGATCGAGGTCGCGATGCCGTCGCCGATCGCGGGCGCGGCGATCGACAGCAGCACGACCCCGGCGAGTATCGTCGCGGGGAGCCCCACCGAGAACAGGTTCATCGCGGGCGCCGAACGCGCCAGCATCGCCATCACCACCTGCACCAGGATCAGCGCGAAACCGACCGGCAGCGCGATCGCCATGCCGGCGGCGAACATGTCGCCGCCGAAGGCGAACACGTCGTGCAGGCTGCCCTGCCCCAGCCACGCCTGCCCGGGGGGGAGCGACTTGTAGCTGTCGACGATGATCGTCGCGAGCATCAGGTGGCCGTCCATGGCGAGGAACAGGAAGGTGCCGAGGATCGACAGAAACTGGCCGATCGCCGGCGTCGACGCGCCCGATTGCGGATCGACCATCGAGGCGAAGCCCAGCCCCATCGAATTGGCGATCACCTCGCCCGCCATCATCGCCGCGGCATAGCCGAGCTGGACCGCGAAACCGAGCGCGAGCCCCGCGATCACCTCGCCCGCGATCATGACGAAGCCCGCGATGGTGGCAATGCCGCCGGGGGGCAGCTCGAACGGCACCTGCGCCAGCGCCGGGATACCGACCGCGAAGCTGATAATCAGACGCACCTGCACCGGCACGTTCTGCGCGCCGAACACCGGGGCTGCGAGAAACGCGGCACCCGGCCGGATCATCGCCACCAGGAAGATCCAGAGATTGGCTTCGATCCCGACGAGGCCGGTTGGCAGCATCTCAGTGCAGCAGTTCGGGGATGCGGTGGAACATGTCGCGGGTGAAGTCGGCGAGCAGCGTCATGATCGCGCCGCCGAACAGCGCCATGCAGATCGCGACGACGAGCAGCTTGGGGATGAACGACAAGGTTTGCTCGTTGATCGACGTCGCCGCCTGCACCATGCCGAGGATCAGCCCCGCGACCAGCGCGGGGATCAGGATCGGCGCCGAGGCAAGCGCCAGCACCCACATCGCCTGCTGCGCGATGCCGATGAAATAGTCGGTGCCGACCGCGGGCTCCACGATCTAGATCCTCCCCATCGCAGATGGGGAGGGGGACCGCCGGCGAAGCCGGGGGTGGAGGGGCGGCGCTACCGGGCGAAGCGCTTGGGGCACCGCCCCTCCACCACTCGCTGCGCGAGCGGTCCCCCTCCCCCCGCTTCGCGTGGGGAGGAATGAGAGTAGCCACCTCATCCGAAACTCTGCGCGAGGCTGCCCATCGTCAGCGCCCAGCCGTCGACCAGCACGAACAGCAGCAGCTTGAACGGCATCGAGATGATCGTCGGCGACAGCATCATCATGCCCAGCGACATCAGCGTCGTCGCCACCACCAGATCGATCACCAGGAACGGCAGGAAGATGAGAAAACCGATCTGGAAGGCGGTTTTCAGTTCGGACGTCACATAGGCCGGCAGCAGGATCGTGAACGGGATGTCGGCGGCACTCGCGAATTTGGGCGCATGCGCGATGTCGGAGAAGAGCTGGACGTCGGTCTTGCGGACCTGCCGCACCATGAAGACGTGCAGCGCGTCGCCCGAGCGCTTGATCCCTTCCTCGAGCGGGATCTGGCCGGCGCCATAGGGGGTGACGGCGGCGGCGTTGATCTGGTCGATCACCGGTCGCATGATGAACAGAGTGAGGAACAGCGACAGCCCGACCAGCACCTGGTTGGGTGGGGTCTGTTGCAACCCGAGCGCCTGGCGCAGGATCGACAGCACGATGATGATCCGCGTGAAGCTCGTCATCATCAGCAGCAGCGACGGCAGCACCGTCAGCAGGCTCATCAGCACGAGGATCTGCAGCGACAGCGACAGCGGCTTGCCGTCGCCGGACACCTGCCCGAGCGCCTTGTTGAGCGCCGAGGACTGCACCGCGCCGGGCGGAGTCACCGCGCCGGTGCCGGGCGCCGCGGCGGCGAAGGCGGGGTGCGCGAGGAGAAGGGCCAGGAGAATGGCCGCGACCGTCACGATCATGGGAAGCGCCTTCCCCAAACCCGTTCGGCTCAGGGCGAACGGATGAGGGGAGATCAGCAACACCGCCTTCCGTTCCCCGGCGAAAGCCGGGGCCCAGAGCTTCAGGCGCGGCGCTTGCAACTTCTGGGCCCCGGCCTTCGCCGGGGAACGGGATGCGCGAGCATCAACGCTCACTTACGCATCCCCGTCGTCGATATAGCGCGCGAAGCCGCCGTCGATCGGGCTTTCGGACAGCACGTCCATCCGCCCGCGCGACACGCCCACCAAAATCCGCTTGCCCTCGAACTCGACCACCGCGAGCCGGCCGCCGGTCGCGCCCATCGGCACCGCGTCGACGATCCGCACCAGCTTCTCGCGCTGACCGCCGACCGAAAAACCCGGCTGGAACTTGCGCAGCAGCCACAGCGTGCCCACCGCCATGCCGGCGACCAGCGCGAGCATCACGACGACGTTGAGCAGATAGGTGAAGGTCATGCCCGGCGTTCGAGCCCCGCCAGCCGCGCCTCCGTCGCGACGACGTCGACCACGCGGATGCCGAAGCGGCCGTTGACCGTCACCACCTCGCCCTTGGCGACCAGCGTGCCGTTGACGAGGATATCGAGCAGTTCATTGGCCTGGCGGTCGAGCTCGACCACCGATCCCTCGTTGAGATCGAGCAATTCGCTGAGCTTGAGCGAGGTCGAGCCGACCTCGACCGACAGCCGCAGCGGAATGTCCGCGAGCAGCCGGAAATTGCGCCCCGCCGGCGTGCTCGGATCGTCGATCCCCGGAAAAGGCGCATCGCTCATATCGCTCAATTCCAAATCCCCCGCTTACAGATACGCTCAGTGACCGCCGGTGCGCTCAGGCGCGCCGATCTGTTCGACCTGGAACGCCGCGCGCCCTTCCTGCTCGCCGATCGTGCCTTCCGCAAGCCGTCTGTTGCCGACGATCAGCGGAACCCGCGGCGCCAGCGTGATCGGGATCACGTCGCCCGCCTTGAGCGCGAGCAGCTCGCTGACCGACAGCGTCGGCCGCGCCACCACCGAGCGCACCGGCAGGCTGACCTGCTCGAGCGCGCGCGCCATGCGCCAGCGGAACTCGCTGTCGACGGGTGCCGCCTCGGCATGGGTCTTGGCGGCCAGCTGCGCTTCGTAGGCACGCATCGCGCCGAGCGGAAACACCAGATCGATGCTCGTCGCCCCCGGTCCGCCGCCGGCGACCGAGAAGCGCTGCACCACCACCGACTCGTCGCCGCGCACCAGGCTGGCATAGCCGGCATTGGTCTCGCGCGACGCCAGCATCGATTCGAGCGGGACGATGTCGGCCCACACCTCGACCACCGCGCCGGTAATCGCGTCGGTCAGCCGCGAGAGCAGCCGTTCCTCGGCCGCCGTGAATTCACGCTTGCGCGATGCCGCGGCAATGCTGCCGCCGGTGCCGCCATAAAAAGCGTCGACCAGCCGGCTGACATAGTCGGGCGCGATCGCGACCAGCATGCCGCCCTTCATCGGACGCAGGCGATAGAGGCTGAGCGAGGTGAATTCGGGCAGCGCATCGCGCCACGTCTCGAACCGCGAGGTCAGCGCGGGCTCGGCCTCGACCTTGGGTTTGACCCGCGCGAACGGTTCGAAGACGTCGCGCAGGCGCCGCGCCAGCCGCTCGCCGACCCGGTCGAGCCCGGCCAGCCGGGCGCCCGGCCGCAGCGCTTCGCTGCCGAGCGCGAACGGTTGCACGTCCTTGCCCACCAGCTGCGCGCTCAGCCGCGTTCCCTCCTGCTTGTCGATCGGCTCCCGGGCCACTTCGGTTCCTTCACGCTGACGTCACCACCCTTACTGGATGATGAAGCTGGTGAAATAGACATCATCGACGCCGCCGTAACCCGTCTTGTCGACGAGCACCTTGTTGATCGCGTCACGCAGCCGTCCCTGCAGCGCAGTCTTGCCCTCGGGCGTGCCGAGCACGAACGCATCCTGGTTGGCGAGCACCTCGAGCACCGCCGAGCGGATCGGCATCTCATTGTCCTTGAACCCGTCGAGCACCTTGGCGTCGTAGAAGGTCGAGACGCCAAGCGAGATCTGCGCGATGCCGTCGGTATCACGCAGGTTCGACGTGAAGGGCTGGTCCATCGTGTAATAGGACGCCTTATAGTGTCGCGGATCGGGCCGGAACGTCCCGACCGCACGATGATCGTCACCGGCGACCGCGCTTTGTCCCGAGCGGACGACGAGCTTCGGCGCATCCGGGTCGATCGTGTCCTTGGCGTGCGCGCCTCCCAGTCCCATGCCGGCGGCCATCATGCCGCCGCCGACGCCGCCGCCGACAAGCACGAGGCCGCCGACCACGATCAGGATCAGTTTCTTCTTGCCCTTTTTCTTCGGTGCGGGCGTCGCTTCGTCACTCATCGTCTGGTCCTTGACGCTCAAGCATAAAGTGCATCGGTCGGGGCGGCCGGCGGCGGCGGTTCAGCGCCCGCCGCGACCTCGCCCACTCCGGTCATGCGGCGATAATTATCGGAAAGAGGTTGCGATCGGGTTTGCGAACCGCGCCCAGAATCAGCCTGCGCACCCGAATGACTGTTGGTTTGCGCGGAAAAGCCACCCGATCCGGTCGATGGCCGCGAATCGCCCTGGCCTTGCGAAGGCGGTCGCGAATCGGAGGAATGCGCGCCGACATCGACCTGGGTGCTGGCGATGTGCAGGCCCTGCGCCCGCGCGTCGGCGAGCAGTTGCGGCTTAGCATCGGCGAGCGCCGCGCGACTGGCCTCGTTACTCGCGGTCAGCGTTACCGCGGCGCCCTCGGCGCCGCGCAGCAGTTCGACCTGCACCGCGCCGAGATGCTGCGGGGCGATACCGAAGCGCAGCGGGCTCGACGCGTCGCCGGTCGCGGCGATGTCGTGCGCGATGCCGTCGAGCCATGCGCCCTGTTTGGCGAGATCGACCTGCCGGTCGGTGCCGCCGGCGGCAAGCTGACCGGCGGAGCGATCGGCAGCCGGCGACGCGACAGTCGTCGCGGACACGGCACTATGGCCCATCGCGGGCGTGGCGACCGGTGTCGGGAGCGTCAGGTCCGCAACCGCATCCGCAGACGCCGCGTCGGTCGCCGAGGCGTCGGTGTCGATATTGGCCGCAGCCTTGCGCGTCGCCGCCGATCCGGCGCGAACATCGGGCCGCATAGCGACCGGCTTCGTCAGGTTGACGGTGGATGCGACGGCGCCAGCGGTGATCGGAGAAGCGATTGGTGGAGCAGGCTGGCCAGCGGCGACGATGGGCGCGGCGGGCGATGCCGCAACGCCTGCGGGCAATGCCGGCGCACTTGGAGCTGCCTGCACGACAGCGGCGGGAAGGGTCGACGACACCGAAATCGTATCGGCTTCGACGAGCGGATTGCCGGCCGGCGCTGGGCTCGGGGTCAGAGCCAGGGTCGCAGTGCGAGCGGGAGCCGGGGTCAGAGTCAGAGTCAGAGCCGGAGCCGGGGCCGGGGCCGGGGCCGGGGCCGGAGCCAGCGCCGGGGTCGTAGTCCGAGCGGGAGCCGATACCGCCAAGGTCGCAGAATGCGCATTCGCGTCCGTCGCGGCAAACGTGCTCGGGATCGTGCCCGATACCGCGACCGTTGCGCCGACCGTATTGAACCGTCCCGCCATCAAGTCGGCGGTGCTTTGCGGCTGCAGTTGCGGCTGTGGCTGCGCCTGCGGCATCGCCGTCGCTGTCGTCGAGTTGGCCGGCAGTCTCGCGGACACTGGCGCGGCATCGGCTTGGTACCGCGCACGGATCGCGGCGCTGTCCGTCAGGGCCGCCAGAACCGGCGTCAGCGTCGGGTCCGTCGGCGCCGCAGCGGGATCATTCGCCCCAGGCTGATCGCTGGCCGCAGCCAAGACGGACGGCGTGTTCGGTTGCGACAAAGGTTCGGTGCCCGGCCGCGCGGCATCGACAGATGCGGGGTTGCCGACCGCCGCGGATGCCTGATCCGCGATTGATACCGTGGGGGTGGGTGCAAGGGATATGGCGGGCGACCCGGGTGCGACCGTCGCTACGATTTGGTCCGATGCGGTATCGAGCTTGGCCTTGGTCTTGGCGCGCGGAATATCGCTGTCCGTCTCATCGGCACCGCGACCGGTTTTGCTGCGGCTCATCGCGGCTCCGGGAGAAACTATCGCCCTCGGCTGCGCGCGCGACGCGATTACCGGCGCGGGAGCCCCCGCCGGCTGAATGACGACGGACGACGCCGGAATGGACGTGATGCCGCGCTCCGCGGTTCCGCCGGCAGGCGCCGGCGACGCATTGTTGACGGCTACGCGTGGGAGTAACGGTTGGTTGCCAGGCGCGTCGGCCGCCGCCTCCGCGGTCAGGTCCTGCGAGACGCTACCGCTCGCGGTTGGTGTCGACCCGGTCGGCGTCCCAATCGCGGTGGCGACGATGACCGTGTGAACCGCGGGGCCGTCGCTTCCGTCGGTCGCCTCCAGGGACGCCGAAACGGCCGGAGCATCGGTCTTCCTATTGGCGAGCGGCGCCGAGACGGACGCGGCATCGTCATCCGGCTGCTCGCGCGTCGCCGTCATATCGTGCGTGCCCGATCGCGCAGACGGGGAACCCGTGACACCCTGGGTCGCCGGCGCCATTGCGGCGGTGCCTCGCGAGTCCGACACAATACCGCTCTTGTCTGCCGCGCCGGACAGCATGGCGGCGAAGACCGACGCATCCTGTCCGTCGCCAACGCTCGGTTTGGCACCCGCCTGTGGCGTCAGGAGCGACGGATTCAGTGCTGCGACATTGCCCATCTTCATGCTTCTCCGCCCCAGCCGCGGGGCGGCCGATGATTGGCTGACGCGACGCGGCGCTCGACGAGAATGTCGGCGGCCTTGGTGGCGCGCTCGACGAGACGTTCGGCGCTTTCCTGTCGGATCCGCGCCTCGACACGCTCGGCTGCCTTGCTCGCCGCCGTGGCGCGGGCGCCCGCGATTGCGTCGGCGAGGCCGAAGCGTGCGAGATCGAGGCGGTGCGCGAGTTCGCCCTGCGCGGCGAGCGTCTGCGAGGTCAGGCTGCCGACACCGGTGGTGAGGCTGAGCCGCAGCTCGAGCACGCGCGCGGCGCTCACCTCGAGCGTCTGCAGCTGTGCGTCGGCCGCCGCGGCTGCCCCCGATGCGAGGACATGCTCGACGCGGCGGACGCGCGCAATGCGCTCGCGGCGACGGACGACGCTGCTCATATCGCGAAGCTTTCGATGAGTTCGGCCGAGCTATGCGCCAAATCGATGCGGTCCTTGGGCTTCTGCTTGAGGAAGGCGAGGATCTCGCGGTGGCGCGCGATCGCCTGATCGATCGTCGCGTCCGACCCGGATTTGTACGCGCCCATCAGGATGAGATCGCGATTCTCCTCATAGACCGACCACAGCCGGCGCAGCGAGGCGGCGGCGTCGGCATGTTCGTCGTCGACGATGTCTGCCATCACGCGGCTGAGCGAGCGGCCGACGTCGATCGCGGGAAAGATGCCCTGTTCGGACAAGGTCCGCGACAGGATGATGTGCCCGTCGACGATCGCCCGCGCGGTGTCGACGATCGGATCGTCGCCGTCGTCGCCGTCGGCGAGCACGGTGTAGAGCGCGGTGATCGAGCCACCGGTGCGCGCATCGGCGCCGGCGCGTTCGATCAGCCGCGGGATCATGCCGAGCGCCGAGGGCGGATAGCCCTTCATCGTTGGCGGCTCGCCCAGCGACAGGCCGAGCTCGCGCTGGGCATGCGCGCAGCGCGTCAGGCTGTCGATCAGGAGGAGGACGCGCTTGCCCTGCGCACGAAAATATTCGGCAATCGCGGTGGCGCGCATCGCGGCGCGCAGCCGGAGTACCGGCGGATGGTCAGCGGGCACCGCAACGACGACGCTTTTTTCACGCACGCCCGGAATCAGCTTGGTCGCAAGAAAGTCGGCGACCTCGCGCGAGCGTTCGCCGATCAGCCCGACAACGATCACGTCGGCCTCGGCGCCCTGGATCATCTGCCCCATCAGCACCGACTTGCCGACGCCCGAGCCTGCGCAGATCGCGATGCGCTGGCCGACGCCGGCGGTGAGCAGCGCGTTGATCGCGCGCACGCCCATGTCGAAACATTCGGTGACACGCGCGCGGTCGAGCGGGTTGGCCGGCTTGCCGGCGAGCGGCCAGGTCGCCTGCGTGTCGATCGTGCCGAGCCCGTCGAGTGGCACGCCCGAGGCGTCGATGACACGGCCGAGCAGCGCCTCGCCGACCTCGGCGATGCCGCCATTGGCATCGGGTTCGACGCGCCCGCCGTTGCTGTGCGGCGCATCGGCATCGAGCGCCATCATCAGCGAACGATCGCCCTTGAAGCCGACGATTTCGGCGCGCGTCGCATGGCCGTCGGCGTCGATCACGCGCACCGAGGCGCCGACCGGCATGGCAAGGCCGGTCGCCTCGAGCATTTGGCCGTCATAGGCGACGAGCTTGCCGATCCGGCGCGGCCCGGCGTCGCCGACGGTGAGGCTGTCGAGCAGCGTGGCGGCCCGATCCTGAAGCGATGTCATCGTGTGCCGGCGATCCTGTCGAGCGCGAGTTTGAGCCGATCGAGCCGGACGGCGGGGCCGTCCTCGATCGAGCCTGCGCCGGTTTCGAGCCGCAAGCTGCCGGGCGCGAGCGCGGCGTCCGCCTCCGCTACGACCGGAAGCTCGACGCCGGCGAGCCGCTTGAGGTCGTCGGGATTGAGCTTGAGGATCGAGGGCCGCGTCTCGTCGCCGATCATCGCGGCGGCGGCGGTCGCGCGCGCGACGAGCGTGTCGAGATCGACGGATACCTCGCCGACGACCTCGTGGAGCAACCGCTCGACGGTCGCAGCGATCATCGCGCCGAGCCCCTGCGCCGGCTCGGGCCGGAGATGCTCGAGCCCGGAGGCCAGCGTGCGCAGCGCCTCGCGTTCCGTGTCGGCCTCGCGGCGCCCCGCCTCGATGCCTGCGGCGAAGCCCTGCGCCATCGCATCGGCGCGGATCGCGTCGATGTCGATCGCCGGCTCCTCGATTTCGAAGGCGAGATCGTCGGTCGGCACCTCGAACGCCTGGCGCAGCGCCGCACCCCAGGCGACGAACGGCGCCGGCGCCGAAACGTCGGGCTGGGTCCAGACCGAACAGCGCTGCGCGCCCGCAAACGGATTAGACATAGTCGTCGCCCCCCTTGCCACCCAAACTGATCGTGCCGGCCTCTGCGAGCTTGCGCGCGATCGCGAGCACCTGCTTTTGGCTTTCCTGGACCTCGGCGAGACGCATCGGCCCGCGTTCGGCCATCTCGTCCTGGATCGACTGCGCGGCGCGGCTCGACATGACGCCGAACATGCGGGTGCGCAGGGCAGGCTCGCAGCCCTTGAGCGCGACGATCAGCACGTCGTTGTCGACCGAGCGCAGCAGCGCACCGAGATCCTTGTCGGTAAGCGCGGAGAGGTTGTCGAAGACGAACATCTCGTCCTCGATCTGCCGCGCCAGCCCCTTGTCGAGCTTGGCGAGCTGGCGGATGACGCGCTGCTCGACATTAGTGCGCGTGCCGTTGACGATCTTCGCGGCTTCGGTCGCACCGCCGCGCTTGGGCGCATTGCCCTGGCCCGACCCTTTGTTGACTTGTCGCAGCAGAAGCCGCTCGAGATCGTCGAGCGCCTCGGACGAGACCGGCCCCAGTGTGGCGACACGGTAGACGATGTCGGCCTGCGCATCCTCGTCGAGCTGCTGGAGCACGTCGGCGGCGATCGGCGGATCGAGATGCGCGAGCACCAGTGCCGCGATCTGCGGATGCTCGCCCTCGACCAGCCCCGCGATCGTCTTGGCGTCCATCCACTTGAGGCTGTCGAGCGCGGACTGGCGCGTCGGCGGCGTGATCCGGGCGAGCATGTTCTCGGCGCGTTCGGCACCGAGCGCGCGTTCCATCATCGTGCGGATCTGGCCGTCGGCGGCGAAGCCGATCGTGGTCCGCTCGCGGGCGCGATCGACGAACTGGTCGAGCACACCGTCGACCTCTTCCTCGGAGACGTCGGCGACGCCGAACATCGCATGGCCCAATTGCTGGACCTCGTCGGGATCGAGCCGGCCGAGCACCTGCGCAGCCTCGTCCTCGGCGAGCAGCATCAACAGGATCGCCGCGGCGCTGGAGCCCGAGGGGCCCCCGTCGGCCATCGTTGCGGGAACGGCTTCAACCATTGGCGGCCTCGGCCTTGGGCATGTCGGCGCGGATCAGATCGCGGACGACGAGCGCGGCGCGATCGGGATCTTGGCGGACGAAGTTGCGGATCAGCGCGGCGCGGGCGGCGTAGCCCGGCGCGGCTTCGATCATGTCGAGCGTCACCGACTTGTCGCCGCCGGTCTCGGCCTGCGCGGTCGCCAAGGCGCCGGCGATTTCGCGGCCGACCGCGGCGCGCTCCTTCGACTTGTTGGCGATACGCTGCTCGGCGACCACCGCGCGCCGTTTCATCAGCGGGCGGCCGATGCCGAACACGACGATCGCAGCGACGGCGAGCGCCGTCAGGTTGCGGCCGACGATCGGCAGCCAGCTCGCCTGGTACCATTTCGGCCCTTGTGCGGCATCGGCGGCGACGAAGGTCTGCTGCGTCACCGCGACGGTGTCGCCGCGCTGCTGGTTGTAGCCGACCGCGCCCTTGACGAGGTCCTGGAGCTGCTGCTGCTGCTGCGCCGTCAGCGGCTTGGCGCCAGCGGCCTGGCGCAGCGCCACGGCGACCGTCAGGCGGCGCACGGTGCCGACAGGGTTCTTGGTCACCGAGACCTGATGGCCGAGCTGGTAGCTGCGGTTGTAGGTTTCGTTGGTCTTGTCCGCGGCGGCCGCGGCGGCCTGGCCGGGTGCGGCACCGGGGGCCGCGGGACCCGCGGGCTTGCCATTGGGGGTTGCGGCCGGCTTGACCGGCGCCGGCGCGGTGTTGGACAGCGCGCCGGGAATGCCCGAGGCAGGGCCCGTCGAGCCCGATGCGGGATCGCTGGTCCAGCTGCCCTGTTCGGTCTGCACGACCTGGCCGTCCTTGGGATAGGTTTCGGTGGTCGAGGCGACCTCGGCGAAGTCGAGGTCGGCGTGGACCTCGGCGGTGAAATTGCCGTCGCCGAGGATCGGCGTCAGCAGCGCGGCGATCGCCTGGCGGGTGCGGTCCTCGACCTTGGTCTGGATCGCGACCTGCTTGTCGGTACCGTCGGCGTCGCCCCCCTGGTTGGCGGCGCTGAGCAGATGGCCGGATTGGTCGACCACCGACACGTCGTCGGGCGACATGCCGCCGACCGACGAGGCGACGAGATGGACGATCGCCTGGACCTGACCGGCGCTGAGCGTCTGGCCCGAGCGCAGCGTCAGCATCACCGAGGCCTGCGGCTTGGCGTCGTCGCGCAGGAACACGCTGGGCTGGTCGTCCGCGACATGGACCTTGGCGGATTGCACCGCGTCGATCGCCTCGATCGTGCGGGCAAGATCCATTTCCTTGGCCTGCTGGAGGCGCGCGCCCTCGACAGCGCGGCTGGCGCCCATCGGCAGATTGGTGATCAGGCTGTCGCCGTCGGGGGCGGACTTCGGCAGGCCCTGCTGCGCGAGCAGCATTTTCGCCCGGTAATAGCTGTCCTCAGGGACGGTCAGCGTGCCTGTGGTGTTGTCGATGCTGTACTTGATCCCGGCGGTGTCGAGCGCCGAGACGACGCCCGCCTTGTCGGCATCGCCGAGCCCCGAGAAGAGGTCGCGCTGCGGGCCCTGGTGGAGCACCATCCAGATCAGCGCGGCGGCGGCGAGGAGCCCCAGCATGCCGATCATCGGCAGGCTCTTGGCGACCGCCGGCTGGCGGGCAAAGCCCATCGCGCGGTCGAAAATGCCACCCATCCCGCCCTTGCCGATGGCACCCAGGGGCATCGGCAGGCTGCGACCGGAGGCGACGAGTTCGTTGGGGGTTGCTGCGAGTTCAGCCATATTACACCGACATGCTCATGATGTCCTTATAGGCGGACAGTAATTTGTTGCGGACTTGCAACGTGGCCTGGAAGCCGACCGAAGCCTGTTCGCGCGCCAGCATGACCGATGCGATGTCCGTCGTGTCGCCGCGCTCATAGCTGTTCGAGACGTCCTCGGCCTTGGCCTGCATCCCGTTGACCTGGCTGAGCGCGCCCTTGAGCGCCGATCCGAAGTCGGCGACCGGCGTCGCCTGCGTCGGCGTCGCCGCCGTGCCCGAGGTGATCGCGGCGGGGCCGTTGGCGGCAGCTTTCTGCAGCACGCTGTTCTGCTGGAGGATCTGGTTCCTCAGCGCCATGAGGCTGGTGGCGGTGATCGCGGTCATCGTCTAATTCCTCAGGCCGCCTGCCGCTCGCGCATCTGCGCGAGACGGTAGCGAAGGGTTCGTTCGGAAATGCCAAGCTTGGCGGCGGCGAGCAGCCGCTTGCCGCCGGTCGCGTCGAGCGCAGCGCGGATCGCATCATGCTCGCTGTCGCGGGCGACATCAGCGAGGCTGGCGTCGCGCAGCATGGCCGTCGGGGCCGGGGCTAGCCGCACCACCGACAGCGTCGGCGCGGCGTGGACCATCTGCTCGATGGCGAGATCGTCGGCCTCGATGCGGTCGCCCATGCGCAGCAGCAGCGCGCGCTGGACGACGTTGTCGAGTTCGCGGACATTGCCTGGCCAATCGTGCGCCATCAGCCGGTCGAGCGCATTGGCGGTCGGCCAGGCGACGCTTTCGCCCGAACGGGTGTGGCGCAGGATCAACGCCGCGGTGATCGCGCGGATATCGAGCCGGCGGGCCTTCAAGGGCTTGAGCGCCAGCGGCATGACGTTGAGCCGCCAGTAGAGATCGGCGCGGAAGCGGCCCTCGGCGACTTCGGTGGCGAGCTCGCGGTTGGCGGCGGCAATGATGCGGACGTCGATCTTGACCGGCGTGGTCGCACCCACCGGCAGCACTTCGCGCTCCTGGATCGCGCGGAGCAATTTGGCCTGCAGCGCGATCGGCATCTCGGCGATCTCGTCGAGCAGCAGCGTGCCGCCCTCGGCGGCGCGGAACAGGCCCTCGCTGGCGCCGGCGGCACCGGTGAAGGCGCCCTTGGCATGACCGAACAGGATCGCCTCGAGCATCGTGTCGGGGAGCGCCGCGCAATTGACCGCGACGAACGGCTTGTCGGCGCGAGGGCTGGCGGCGTGGATGAAGCGGGCGATACCCTCCTTGCCGGTGCCGGTCTCGCCGAGCACCAGCACGGTCGCGTCCGAGCCGGCGACCTTCTCGGCCAGCTTCAGATAGATCGCGCTCTCGGGCTCGCCGACCGCGGGGCGGATGGCGGGACGGCAAAGCTCGGCGATCATCGCCAGGCCGAACGCCATGTCGTCGAACCCGAAATGGATCCGATGAGGCATCCCATTAGACGAAAGGATGAGGCGCGGTGCGATTTCATCCGTCGCCTCGATCAGGATATCGCGGACGGTCGCGATCGAAATCTCGTCGTGGGCAAGAATCCTTACCGTGTCACGCCCGAGTGTTTCGCCGGATTGCAGGACATGCGTTGCAACACCAACACCCGCCAACCACGCCGGAATCGCCGGGTTTTGCTGGGCTGCGCGAGCACTGATCCCGATCGTCGTCATCATTCGCTCCCACCGACATTGCGTCGCCGCAACAATCTCGCGGAATGTGCCGAACAAATGGTTAACGCGCCCGCGCGCTTTCGCGACCGCTCACACATACGGGCGGACGAATCCTGCACGCACGACACGCGCGTGAACGGGTCCGCGCGCGTGGGCCGACCGCCATGGTTAACGCCGCGTTGGGAAAAAAGCCCGGAACTGAACGCTAAAGACCCGTCGCGCCCCGCCGTTACCTGGATCGTAGCCGAGACGGACAGCGTCCCTAGCCGGCTCGGTAGCGGGAAAAAGGAATTTCATCATGACGGTTATCAATTCGAACAGCGCCGCCCTTCGTGCCCAGAACGGCAGCCGCATCGCGAACATGGAATTGCAGACGGCGATGGCTCGCCTGTCCTCGGGCAACCGGATCAACTCCGCCGCCGACGACGCCGCCGGCCTCGCCATCTCCAACTCGATGACCTCGCAGATCACCGG
>NZ_CALMAW010000083.1 GCF_937859915.1 uncultured Sphingomonas sp.
TCTGCTCGGCCGAGATGTTGGCCGCGATCAGCGAGGCGCCGATCGCCCACCAGGGCAGGTTCTTCGACGCCAGGAAATAGTCGGTGGTATTCTTGGGGCCAGCACCCGCCTTGTCGCGCGACACATATTGCGCGAGGCCGAAGATGGCGACCGCATAGGCGACGATCACGACGATATCGATGCTGCTCAGTGGCACGTCCTGCTCCTCCAGCCGCTGCGCGCTTGCAGGCGCCGGCCGTAATCCGGGCCCATCATGGCGGGGCGGGAGGGGCCCACCCCGCCGCGAGCGATCGTTAGTTCGGGCAGATTGCGCCCTCGGGTCCAGAGCTGAGCGTCATCGTCGTCACCGTCAATGTCAGCGGCGACGCGGTGGTCAGTTTGAACGGGCTCGCGGCATGGGTGATGTCGGCGCCGTGATCGCGCAGGCAGGACAGCCTGACCTTGATCGTTCCGCCACCGCCGGCCGCAGCGATCGCGGGCGCCAGGTCGACGCCGCGGCCGGTCTCGCCAAGCGACAGCAGCACCGGCCCCGTCGGCGCCGCACCGTCGCGCTGGTAGGAGAGCATCAGCAGCATGTCGCCATTGGCCTGGCGCGAGAGGTCGACCGGGGCGCCGGTGACGGCGATGCTCCCCGAGCCGCGACCGTTCCAGACGATCCTGCGGCCCGCCTCCTGGACGCCGCCTGCATCGACCGCCTCGACCTGCACGACACCGTTCGGGCTGGACCCGCTGGGCACCGCCTCGAGGCGCGTCGTGCCGCCGCCGTCGGCCAGCGCGATGTGCCAGGGGGCGTGGATCTTGCCGTGGGTGAAATAGTCGGTGAGGTTGACCACGTCGCCGCTGATCCCCGAGATCTCGGATAGACGCGGGACGGTGACCCGATCGGCGTAGTGGAGCCCATAGCCGAAGGCGAATTGCGGGTCATAGCCGGGCTCCTCGCGGTGAAGCGAGAATTGCGCCGCGGTCTTGGGCCAGGAGAAGCCGAGCTTGCCGTGGAAATCGGAGCGTGGCTTGCCGGCGGCGTCGCCGATCAGCACGTCGGCGACGCCGCCGCCCTCGGTGCCGGGCAGCCAGGCCGCGACGAAGGCGTCGGCCGCATTGATCTCGGGATTGACCCACAGCGGGCGGCCGGACAGGAACAGCGCGACGACCGGGATGCCGCTCGCCTTGAGGCGCTTGAGCAGCGCCAGATCGTCATGCTCGCCGGGCTGATATTCCAGCGTGGGTATGTCGCCCTGGAATTCGGCATAGGGATTTTCGCCGAACACCACGACCGCGACATCCGGCTTGCTGGCGTAGTGGCCGTCGGGGCGGATCTCGGCGCTGCCGCCCATCGCCTGCAGCGTCTGCGCGATCCCAGCGCCGATCGACTGGCCGTTGGGGAAATCCGCATTGCTGTTGCCGGTGCCCTGCCACGACAGGCTCCAGCCGCCCGATTGCTTGGCGATCGAATCGGCGCCGTCGCCCGCCACCAGCACGTGTGCGGTGCCGCGGATCGGCAGCGTGCCCGCCTGGTTCTTGAGCAGCACCAGCGACTCGCGCACCGCCTGGCGGGCGAGCGCGCGGTGGTCGGCGGAGCCGAGCAGCGCAGTCTGTCCCTCGACCGGAAAGGCGCCGTCGAACAGCCCGAGCCGGACCTTTACGCGCAGGATGCGGCGGACCGCATCGTCGAGCCGTGCCATGTCGATCCGTCCGGCGCGGACGTCGGCCAGCGTGTTCTCGTAGAAGGGCTTCCAGCTGTTCGCCGCCATGATCATGTCGACGCCCGCATTGATCGCCTGCGGGCAATGCTCGTTGGTGCAGCCGGGCAGCTGGCCCTGCGCATTCCAGTCGCCGACGACGAAGCCCTGGAACCCCATCCGCGTCTTGAGCACGTCGGTCAGCAGGCTGTGGTTGCCGTGCATCTTGACCCCTGCCAGGAGGAATAGGAGGCCATGACCGTCATCGCGCCGGCGTCGACCGCCGCGGCATAGGCGGGCGCTGCGATGCGGATCAGATCCGCCTCGCTGGACAGGTTGTTGCCCTGGTCCTTGCCGCCGGTGCCGCCATCGCCGAGGAAATGTTTGGCCGACGCGGCGACATGGCCATGCGCCAGCGCGGGCCACTGGCGCGGGGTGCCCTGAAGGCCCTCGATCATCGCGGTGGCGAAGCCGGCGGTCAGCGCCGGATCCTCCGAATAGCTTTCGTACGAGCGCCCCCAGCGGACGTCGCGGACCGTCGCGATGGTCGGGCCGAACGCCCAGTCGATCCCGGCGGCGGCAGTCTCCTGCGCGGTCGCCGCGGCAATCTTCTCGACCAGCGGCAGGTCGCGCGTCGCGCCGAGCGCGATATTGTGCGGAAACAGCGTCGCGCCGACGACGTTGCTGTTGCCGTGGATGACGTCGACGCCGTACATCGTCGGGATCGGGACATGGCCCGGGCGCGCCTCGACCGCGACCGCGCGAAAGGCGTCCGCGGTCGCGGCCCAGGCGGGGGCACGGGCGCGGTCCGGACTGCCCAGCGGCGGGCTGTCGCCGCCCGACAGGATCGATCCGAGCGGATAGCGGCGCAGATCCTCCGGCTTGACCGACCCCGTGTCGCCCTGGACGAGCTGCCCGACCTTCTCCTCGACCGTCATGCGCGCCATCAGGCGGGTGACGAACGCCTCGGTCTTGGCGTCGGTGAAGCCGCGCGGGCTGTGCGCCGCGGGCCAGAGCGCAGGATGGGCCACGCCGGTGGTGGCCGGAACCGGATCGGCCGGCGCGGCACGGCCCGGCGCCGCGACCGTCAGCGACGCGGAGGCAAGCAACATGGCCAGGCGCGCGGCGGTCTTCTCGGTGTTCAAGCGCATCATATCCCCTCGCATCTGCAAACCGGACCTTGTCGATTGCCGCGGCCTATCGGCGCGGAGCCCGTCGCGCCCGCTTCGTTCGTCGGGCGGCGCGATCATGTCGCGGACACAAAAACAAATCAATTTATATAATGGCGGGTGCGAGGCGTTCGCCGTGCGGCATGGCTGTCTGACCGGGGTCAGGGGCGGACCGTCACCATCACCACCCCGTGCGCTGCCACTACGGCGGTAAAGCCGCCCGTCTTCCGGCCCAGCGCTCGGTGTGCCCACAGGTCGCGGACAGCCGCAGTCGTATTGGCGGGATAGCCGATATCGGTCCAAGCGGCGACGATGCTCGCCGCCTGCGTGCCGCGGTTGAGCAGCAGCACGGCGCGGCTGCCGTCGGCGAGCGGGCGCGACCAGACCTCGTGGTCGCCATCGCGGCGGACGCGGCGGCCCTGCTCGCCGAGCGCATCCTGGTCGACCGCGATCACCTCCCGGTTGAGCAGCACGTCGCGCGTCGCACCGGCCATCGCGGCGATATCATTGCCCGCGATCAGCGGTGCGGCCATCATCGCCCACAGGCTGAAATGCGCACGGCTCTCCGCATCGGTCAGCCCACCATTGCCGACCTCGAGCATGTCGGGATCGTTCCAATGGCCGGGCCCGGCATAAGGATAGAGCGGCTCGTTGCGGTCGACGATGTCCATCACGCCCAACGAATAGGTGACGCGGCCGGCCCAGGCGTCGCGGATGTCGGCGGTCGTGCGCCACAGATTGCCGATCTTCTGCGCCCAATCCCATGGGCGGTTATTGCCCCATTCGCAGATCGAGAAGACGATCGGCCGTCCGGTCGCGCGCAGTGCGTCCGCCATCAGCGCATAGGCTTCCTCGGCGTTGCGGATGCCGGTCGAGCACCAGTCATATTTGAGATAGTCGACGCCCCAGCCGGCATAGGTCTGCGCGTCCTGATATTCGTGGCCCTGGCTGCCCGGCCGGCCTCCGCAGGTCTTGCGGCCGGCGTCCGAATAGATTCCGAATTTGAGGCCGCGCGCGTGGATATAATCGGCAAGCGCGCGGATGCCTGAGGGGAATTTGCTGCGGTCCTCGTGGATGAAGCCGTGCGCATCGCGGCTTCCGTGCCAGCAGTCGTCGATGACGACATAGGTGTAGCCGGCCGCCTTCATGCCGTTGCTCGCCATCGCGTCGGCCATCTTGCGGATCACCGTCTCGTTGATCGCGCAGCCATATTTGTTCCAGCTGTTCCACCCCATCGGCGGCGTCTGCGCGAGGCCGTTGGCGGTCCGGTCGGGCTCGAGCGACGGCCGCACCGTATTGGGATCGACCAGCTGGTCCTGCGCCGGGGCGATCGTCGCGAGCATCAGCGACGCGCAGGCGACGCCCCGCGCCAGAATGTGCCGGATCGTCATGTGCCCCTCCCGAATGCGCGACCGTTCGTCTGCGCAGACCGTGCTTAACGGCAGTTCGCGGCGGCATCCAGCCCGCCGCCGCGGCCCCTTTCGCGCAGGGCGCGGCGGTGGCATATCGCGCGCATGACCAGCGGAACCAGCGGCGCGATCGGCCGGCATGTCGAGGAACGCGGGCCGGTCGATCCGGCCCGGCTGCAGGACGAGATCCTGTCGGCCTACCGCCCGATCGTGCTGCGCGGGCAGGCGGCGCACTGGCCAGCGGTGACGGCGGCGCGGCAGTCGGACGAGGCGGTCGCGGCCTACATCGCGCGTTTCGACAGCGGCCGGCCCGCCGAGGTGCTGGTCGGCCCGCCCGAGATCGGCGGTCATTATTTCTACAACGAGGCGCTGACCGGCTGCAACTTCCAGAAGCGCAGCGGCGCGCTGGCGGCGCTGCTCGCACGCCTGTTGCAGCTGCGCGGCACGCCGTCGCCCGATGCGCTCTACGCCGGGGCCGCGGCGGCCGGCGAGCATCTGCCGGGCTGGACCGACGCCAATCCGCTCGGCTTCGACCTGCCGACCGCCAAGGCGCGGATCTGGATCGGCAATGCCTCGCATGTCGCGACCCATTTCGACGAGGCCAGCAACATCGCGGTGGTGATCGCGGGGCGGCGGCGCTTCACACTGTTCCCGCCCGAGCAGTTCGCCAACCTTTATGTCGGCCCGTTCCATCTCACGATCGCCGGCCCCCCGGTCAGCATGGTCGACCTCAGAGCGCCCGATCTGGTGCGCTATCCGCGCTTCGCCGAGGCACAGGCGCACGCGCAGGTGGCGGAGCTGGAACCCGGCGATGCGCTCTACATCCCGCCGATCTGGTGGCACAATGTCCAGGCCGCCGGCCCGTTCAACGTGATGATGAACTATTGGTGGGAGGAGCCCGACGCGACCTCGCCTTTGGCGACGCTGATCCAGGCGATCAAGGCGATGCGCGACCTCGCGCCCGCGCACCGCGGCGCATGGAAGGCGTGGTTCGACCAATATGTGTTCGACGACGCCGCGCCACATGCCGCCGATCATCTGCCGGCGCATGCCCGGGGGGTGGCGGGCCGAGCCCGGTAGACGGCCGCGCGGCCGGCCGCCAATGCCGATCAGGCCATGGCGCGGTCGTACCGTACCTCGCCGCCGCCGATCCAGCTGCGCTGCACAACGAGCGCCTCGTCGGCGAGGATGAGATCGGCGTCGAAGCCCGCGACGATCGCCCCGCGTCTGTCGCCGAGACCCAGGAAGGCGGCGGGCACGGCAGACGCCATGGGAACGGCGGTCGCCAGATCGCTGCCCGTCTGCGCGATCAGCGTCGCGACCGCGCGGTTCATGGTCAGCGTCGATCCCGCCAACGTGCCGTCGGCGCCGACCACCCGGTCGCCCACCCGTCGGATCACCCGGCCTTGCAACAGGAAGGAGTCGGCATCGCTGCCCGCGCACGGCATAGCGTCGCTGACGA
Organism: uncultured Sphingomonas sp.; assembly: GCF_937859915.1. Taxonomy (GTDB): domain Bacteria; phylum Pseudomonadota; class Alphaproteobacteria; order Sphingomonadales; family Sphingomonadaceae; genus Solisphingomonas. The sequence goes on from NZ_CALMAW010000083.1 coordinate 5,720, forward strand.
GCATCAGCCGCGTCGCGCCTTTGATCCGCAACGCCAGCCGCACCGTCGCGGCGTGGAGATGCTCGCCGTCGACGATCAGTCCGGCGATGCTCGCCTCATCCTCGAGCGCGGCGCCGACCATCCCGGGCGCGCGCGACCCCCATGGCGACATCGCGTTGAACAAATGGGTGAAGCCCGTCATCCCCTCATCGAGCGCGGCCCGCACCTGCTCGTAGCTGGCCTCGCTATGCCCGCCCGCGACGATGACGCCCGCCGCGACCAGCCGCGCGATGTCGCCGGGACGGACGCATTCGGGCGCCACCGTCACCAGTGTGCGGCCGCGCGTCGCCGAGGAGAGCAGCGCGATCGCCGCGTCGTCTATCTGGTCGATCCGCGCGGGATCGTGGATGCCGCGCCGCGTCATGGCGAGGAACGGGCCTTCGATATGAATGCCCGCGATGCCGGGCACGCCCGCGGCGATCGCCTCGTCCACCGCCGCGACTGCGCGTGCGATCACCGCGCGCCTGTCGCTGACCAGCGTGGGCAGCAGCGCGGTGGTGCCGAACCGGCGGTGAGCGGCGGCAATGGTGGCGATCGTGGCGACCGTGGGATCATCGTTGAACAGCGCCCCGCCGCCGCCGTTGACCTGTGTGTCGATGAAGCCGGGCAGCAGCAGCCCGCCTGCGCAATCGATCGGCTCGGCGTCCGTATCCGGCTCAGGGGATACCGCGCGGATGCGGCCGTCCGCGATCGTCACTACCACGTCGCGGCGCAGGCCCTCGGGGAGCAGCACGCGCGCGTTGATCAGGGCTTTGGCGGTCATAGCGTCTCCGTCACCTTGGCGAGATGCGGCGGCCGATCGGGATCGTGCCCACGCAATAGAGCGAGCGCGTTGGCGAGGCGATAGAAGCTCTGCGCGAGCAGGATCGGCTGGATCGCGGGATCGGCCGCAAGCGTGGGCAGGGTGATCGTGCCGGCGACACCGGCAGCGATGACCGGCCCGCCACGCGCCGCGAACAGCTGTGCCGCCGCGTCGACGCTCGCCGCCGACGCGTCGTCCTGCGCGAACAGCAGCACCGGGAAATCGGGCCCGACCAGCGCCATCGGCCCGTGCCGTACTTCGGCGGCGCTGAACGCCTCAGCATGAAGGCCGCAGGTCTCCTTGGCCTTGAGCGCCGCCTCCTGCGCGACGCCGAGGCCGAGGCCGCGCCCGACGACATACAGGCTGCGCGCCGCCGCGAGAGGCGGCATTGCCGCGTGCCAGTCGAGCGCCCATGCCGCATCGAGCTGCGCCGGCAGGTCATCCAGCGCGGCGTTCAAGCTCGCGCTTCCGGTCCATTCCGCGACCAGGTGGACGATCGCCGCGAGCGTGGCGACGAAGGATTTGGTCGCCGCCACGCTGCGTTCGGGCCCGGCATCGAGCGGCAGGGTCACGTCGGCCAGCGCGGCGAGCGGCGATGTCTCGTCGTTGACCAGCGCGACGAGCAGCGCGCCCTGCGACTGCGCGGCGGTCGCCGCGGCGATCAGGTCGGGGCTGCGGCCCGACTGGGAGAAGACCAGCATGACGGTGCCCGCCATGTCCCGGACGGCGCCATAGACCGATACGACCGACGGCGAGACCGAGCTCGTCACGATGTCGACGTGGGTCTCGATCAGATAGCGCGCATAGGTCGCCGCATTGTCCGAACTCCCGCGTGCCAGCGTGCCAAGGCTGCGCGGCTTCATCGCGCGCAGCCGCGCGCCGAGCGCCGCCATCGCTGCCGCGTTGCGCAGGCGCTGCCGGCGGACCACCGCGGCCGCTTCGGCGGCTTCGCGGTACATCAACGTCTCTTCCGCGCGCATCACGAGCCGCCGAGCTCGGAGACGATGTCATAGCCATCGCCGCGATACAGCGAGCGGGCGAATTCGACCGCCCGCCCGCTGGCGGCGAAGCCGCGGCGCTCGATCAGCAATCCTGCGGCGGGCCCATCGATGCCGAGCAGTGCGATCTCCTCGGCATCGAGCAGGACGGCGCGCAGGCGCTGCAGGACGCGCACCGGTCGCGCCGCGCCGAGCGTCGCATAGAGCGAGGCGCCCACCGCGTCGGCGGAAGGCAGGATGTCGGCCGGGATGCTGCTCTGCTCGATCGCCATCGAGATGCCGTCGGCATGGCGTACGCGCGACAGCCGGGTTACCGCGCTGCCCGGGCTCAGCCCCAGCGCGAGCGCCTCCTCGGGCGTGACGATACCGGTGCCGCGCGTGATCCAGCTGCTCGACGGCGTGCGGCCACGCCCTTCCATGTCTTCGGTAAACGACGACAGATTCGCGAAATTCTTTTCGATCGGCGCCGCGACATAGGTGCCGGCGCCGCGCCGCCGGGTCAGCAGGCGCGCATCGACCAATCCGTCGATCGCCTTGCGCACCGTGACGCGCGAGACGTGATAGGCAGCCGCGAGGTCGCGCTCGGGTGGCAGCGCTTCGCCCGGGGCCAGGATACGCGCGTCGATGGCGTCGCAAAGCTTGCGCTCCAGTTGCCGGTAAAGCGGGCCTGGCTCTCCAGCGATCAACCGGCCTACGCGTTCGACGAACATGTGCTTCTCCGCCATCCGACGACCACATCTGCCGCCGTATCGAGCCCAATGAAGAGACCAATATCACATTGGACTGCTCATTGGTATTGCATCTTGTCGGGATGCGCGCATGATGGGCGCCTTCGAACAAAGGATGATCATGCGCAGGTGGCGATCGCTCGCAGTCGGATTGCTGACCCTGATGAGCGCTCCGGCCGCACAGGCGGTACCGCTGTCCGTGCTCCCGCAGCCTGCGTCCATGGTTCCCGCTGCAGGCAGTTATGGCGTGGGTCAGTCGCACCTGTTCGCGGACCCCGGGGATGCCGGCGCGATCGCGGCCGCTGCGCGATTTCGTGCCTTGCTCGATCGCAGCGGCGGTCCCACGCTGCCGATGGCGGGCGATGCACGACATGCGATCGCCTTCGTCCGCGATCCGAGCGTCGTCGGCGCCGAGGCCTATGCGCTGACAGTGACGCCGGACAAGATCACCATCCGCGCGAGCGGCGATGCCGGGCTCTATTATGGCGCCGAGACGCTGTGGCAACTCGTCGCGGCCGCCAAGGATGGCCGTATCCCGGCGGTGCGCATCGACGACAGGCCAGCCTTCGCCTGGCGGGGCGTGATGCTCGACAGCGCGCGGCATTTCCAGCCGGTCGCCTATGTCGAGCAGCTGCTCGATCGGATGGCGCTCGCCAAGCTCAACCGGTTCCACTGGCACCTGACCGACGACCAGGGCTGGCGGCTGCCCGTCGACAATTATCCGCGGCTGACCGAGATCGGCGCTTGGCGGACGCCAGCTGGCCCGGCGGGGCGGGACCCGAAGACGGGCGAGGCGGTGCGCTATGGCGGCTTCTACACGCATGACGAGATTCGCGCTGTCGTCGCCTATGCCGCCGCGCGCCACATCGTCGTCGTCCCCGAGATAGAGATGCCCGGGCACGCCACCGCGGCGATCGCCGCCTATCCGGCGCTTGCCTCCACCGCGACGCCGCCGACCGCGCCGTCGGCCGATTGGGGCATCCTGCCCAATTTGTTCAACACCTCCGACCAGACCTTTACGATGCTGCATGCAGTGCTCGACCAGGTGATGGCGCTGTTCCCGGGGCCCTATATCCACATCGGCGGCGATGAATCGCCCAAAGGGCAATGGCAGGCCGATCCGCGCGAGCGGGCCAAGCTCGCCAGCCTGGGGCTGCACAACGATGGACAGCTGCAGGGCTGGTTCACCGCGCAGATCGGTGCCTATCTCGAACAGCACGGCCGTCGGCTGGTCGGCTGGGACGAGATACTCGAGGGCGGCGTGCCAGCGGATGCGACGGTGATGTCGTGGCACGGGATCGACGGCGCGCTCGCGGCGGCGCGGAGCGGGCATGACGCGGTGCTCGCGCCCGAACCGACCTTCTATCTCGACAATCGCCAGAGCGATTCACCCGACGAGCCGCCGGGCCGCGGCGAGATCGTCGACTGGAAGCGGCTCTACGACTTCCCGCTGCTGCCGGCCACGATAACGTCCGCCGAACGTGCACATATTCTCGGGGTACAGGCCAATCTGTGGACCGAGCATGTCGGCAATGGGCGCGACGCGGATCGGATGCTGTGGCCGCGTGCGGCGGTCGTTGCCGAACTCGGCTGGTCGCCGGCGCAGGGCCATGACTGGTCCGGTTTCTCGCGCCGGCTGGTGTCGGCGATGGCGGGATGGCGTGCGCTCGGCTGGGGCTATGACGAGACGCCGCTGGCGGCCGAGGCGACGGTCGCCGGCGACCAAATTGCGCTGCGTCAGCCTGCCGGGATCGGGACGCTGCGCTACACGATCGACGGCAGCGCGCCGACCACAATATCGCCGGCCTATACCGCGCCGATCCCGCTCGCCCAGGCGGGTGACGTCCACGCCCAAAGCTTTCTCGACGGGGTGGCGCTCGGCGTGGCCGCGCGCTTCCGCGTCGACGCCACCAGCGCGCGTACCGAAGCGGCGAGCGCGATGCGGCAATGCGCGCGCAAGCTGCCGTTGCGGCTCGCGGACAGCGGCGGCAGTGCCGACGGGCGACCGATCCACTGGGTCGACGTCATGGAGCCATGCTGGATATGGCCCGCCGCCCCACTTGACGGCGCCACCCATGTCGTCGCTCAAGTGGCGCAGGTCCCCTATAATTTTTCGTTCGGCAACGATCCGATCCCCGCCCATTTCGCGCCGCCGCGGACGCGCTTCGGCGAATTGGAGGTGCGCCAGGATCGCTGCGACGGCCCCCTGATCGCAATTGTGCCGATGACCGCACCGACGCGGGGCGAGAGCGAGGCCAAGGCGCCGCTTGCCATGCCCGTGACGGGACCGCACGACCTGTGCATGACCTTCACCCAGGCCACTGCCGACCCGCTGTGGGTCCTCGACCGGCTGACGCTCGGCCGATGACCGAGATCGCAAGCCCGTTCGCCGGCTGGCTCGCCGCGCTCGATACGGTGCCCGACCCGGTCTTCGCCGAGCGCATGCTCGGCGACGGGGTTGCGATCGACCCCACCGAAGGCGTCCTCCGCGCGCCTGTCGCCGGCCGGATCACGACCATCCACGCCGCCCGCCACGCGGTCACGATCGAGGCGGCGGGCGGTGCGGTGCTGTTGCTCCATATCGGGCTTGAGACGGTGGCGCTCGCCGGCGCCGGATTCACCGCACTGGTGGCGGTCGGCGCGACCGTGGCGAAGGGCGATCCGCTGATCGCGTTCGATCTCGATACGGTCGGCCGAGGCGCGAAAAGTCTCGTCACTCCGCTGATTTTGACCAGCGGCGAAGCGTTCGCGATCGAGCGTATCGGCGGTGATCGCTTGGTCGCGGCGGGCGAGCCGGTGCTGCGGATCGTCGCGCGGGGCAGCGACGCCGTCGCCATGACCGAAAGCGGGCAGGCGGATGCCGCGCGCAGCCTGGCGGTCCCGCTGCGCCACGGCATCCACGCGCGTCCCGCCGCCCGCATCGCCGCGCTCGCGTGCCGTTTCGAGGCCCGTGCGGAGCTGGTTGCGACGGACGGCCGCGCCGCGTCCGCGCGCAGCCCGGTCGCGATGCTCGCGCTTGCGCTGGTGCATGGCGCGCAGGTCACCGTACGGGCGCGCGGTGGAGATGCCGCGGCGGCGGTCGCGGAGATCGCCGCGCTGATTGAAAGTGGAATGGGCGAGGCGTCGCCGATCGCGATGCCGCCGCTGCCCGCCGCGCCCATGCCGCTGCCCGCCCTGCTGCGCGGCGTGACCGCGGTGCCCGGTCTTGCGGTCGGGCCGGCGTTCCAGCTGCCACAGCCCGACGGCGAGATCGCGATCGACGCCGCCGATCCTGCCGCCGAACATGCCGCGCTCGACGCGGCGATCGCCGTCGTGGATGCGCGGTTGCAAGCGCAGCAAGGGGACGGCGCCGTATCGACGATCGCCGCTGCGCATCGCGCCCTGCTGAGCGATCCCGAACTGATCGCGGCGGCGCGCGGATCGATCGGCACCGGGCGCAGCGCCGCCTTTGCCTGGCAGAGCGCGATCGCGCGCTTCGTCGATCTCCTCGGCGCCAGTGGCGATCGCCGCTTCGCCGAGCGGCAGGACGATCTGCGCGACATCGAGCGCAGCGTCATCACCGCGCTGAACGGAGACGCCGCCGTACTCTCGGTCCCGCGTGGCGCGATACTGCTGGCCGGCGATCTGCTGCCCTCGCAGCTGATGGCGCTGGTCGACGCGGGACTTGCCGGCATCGTCACGGCGCGCGGCGGCCCGACGTCGCATGCCGCGATCATCGCTGCCGGCGCCAATCTACCGATGCTGGTCGCCGCAGGCGAGGCCGTCGAGCGGATCGCGACCGACACGCCGCTGCTGCTCGACGCCGCCGCCGGCACGCTCGCGATCGATCCGCCCTCTGCCGATGCCGGCGCGGCCCTCGATGCGCAGGCCGAGGCAGCGCGTTTCCGCATCGCGGCGCAGGCGCATGCGCACGAGCCCGCGATGACGCGCGACGGGCAGCGGATCGAGGTGGTCGCCAATCTCGGCTCGCTCGCAGAAGCGCAGGCGGCGGTCGACGCCGGGGCGGAGGGCTGCGGCCTGCTGCGCACCGAATTCCTGTTCCTCGACCGCGACACCGCACCGAGCGAGGACGAACAGCACGCCAGTTATCAGGCGATCGCCGACGCGCTCGCGCGCCGGCCGATGATCGTGCGCACGCTCGATATCGGCGCGGACAAGCCGGCGGTCTATCTGCCGATGCCGCCGGAAGAAAATCCCGCGCTCGGCCTGCGCGGGCTCCGGCTCGGTCTGTCACGCCCCGACGTGCTGCGTGCCCAATTGCGTGCCTTGGTTCGCGTCGACGGTGCCGTCCGCATCATGCTGCCGATGGTAACCGACCTCGCCGAATTGGCCGCGGCGCGCGCCTTGCTCGACGAGGCGGCGGCCGCACTCGGACGCTCCGCGCCGCCGCTCGGGATCATGGTGGAGACCCCCGCCGCCGCGCTTCTCGCCGACAGGCTCGCGCGCGATACGGCCTTTTTCTCGATCGGCAGCAACGATCTCTCGCAATATACGCTGGCGCGCGATCGCGGCAATCCGGCGGTGGCGGCCGGCCTCGATGCGCTGCATCCGGCGGTGCTACGGCTGATCGCGATGACCGCCAGCGGCGCGGCGGCGCACGGCCGATGGACCGGCGTGTGCGGCGGTCTCGCCGCCGACGCGGCCGCGGTGGCGGTGCTGATCGGACTCGGCGTCACCGAATTGTCGGTGCCGGTCGGGATGGTCGCCGAGACCAAGGCGCGTGTGCGGCGGCTCGACTTGGAGAATTGTCGCGCTTTCGCCGCGGAGGCGGTCGCGCTGGACGATGCCGCCCAAGTGCGCGCGCTCGTCGGTCGCGCCGATATGGGAGGGCAGGCATGAAGCTTAGCATTCAGTCGCTTCAGCCGCTCGGTCGCGCGCTGATGCTGCCGATCGCCGTCCTGCCGATCGCCGGGCTGCTGCTCCGGCTGGGCCAGCCCGACCTGCTCGGCATCGCCTTCATGGCCGAGGCGGGCGCGGCGGTGTTCGATAATCTCGGCCTGCTGTTCGCGGTCGGCATCGCGGTCGGCCTCGCGCGCGACGGCAATGGCGCGGCGGGGATGGCGGGCGTGGTTTGCTATCTCGTTGTCACCCGCGGCGCGGCGACGCTGCTCGTCGTCCCGCCGGGCACCGCGGCTGGATTGCCGGCCGCCGCCGCCGCGACGATCATCGCAGCCTTCCGCGCCGGCGCGATCGCAAAATTGTCGGTGCCGATCGGCATCGTCTCGGGGCTGATCGCGGGCGGCTTTTACAACCGCTATGCGACCACGCAGCTGCCCAATTACCTCGCCTTCTTCGGGGGGCGGCGGCTGGTGCCGATCCTGTCCGGGCTCGCCGGTCTCGCGCTCGCCGCGCTGGTCGGCCTCGGCTATGCGCCGATCGCGGCGGGGATGGATGCGGCGAGCACCGGCGTGATCCGATCGGGTGTCGTCGGCCTGTTCCTGTACGGCGTGCTCAACCGGCTGCTGATTGTCACCGGGCTTCACCACATCCTCAACAATGTCGCCTGGTTCCTGATCGGCGACTTCCACGGCAGCACCGGCGACCTCAACCGCTTCTTCGCCGGCGACCCGACGGCGGGCGGCTTCATGTCGGGATTCTTCCCGGTGATGATGTTCGGGCTGCCCGCCGCCTGCCTCGCCATGTATCACGCCGCGCGGCCCGAGCGGCGCAAGGCGGTGGCCGGGCTCTATCTCTCGATGGCGCTGACCGCACTGCTGACCGGCGTCACCGAGCCGATCGAGTTCAGCTTCATGTTCGTGGCGCCGCTGCTGTATGCGCTGCACGCCTTGCTCACCGGATTGGCGATGGTCGCGATGGACCTGCTCGGCGTCAAGCTGGGCTTCACCTTCTCGGCGGGGCTGCTCGACTATGCGCTGAACTTTCCCAAGGCAACGCGGCCGCTGCTGCTGCTGCCCGTCGGGCTAGCCTATGGCGCCATCTATTACGGCGTCTTCCGGGTGGCGATTGCGCGGTTCGACCTCAAGACTCCGGGCCGCGAAGCCGATGTCGCGGAGCCGGTCGCGCACGCCATACCCGCCGACCGCGGCACCGCATTCGTCGCAGCTTTGGGCGGGCGCGCCAACCTCGTCGAGATTGGCGCCTGCACGACGCGGCTGCGCCTGGTCGTCGCGGATCCGGCGGCGGTCGACGATGCGCGGCTGCGCGCGCTGGGGGCGATGGGCATCGTCCGGCCTTCGGCCGATCGGATCCAGGTGGTGCTGGGTCCGATCGCGGACATGGTCGCCGCCGAGATGCGCCTAGCCGGCGACGCGGCGCCGGTCCCCCCGATTGATGCGGCGCAGTGGGTCGTCGCGCTCGGCGGCAGGGCCAACATCGCCGACCTCGCCGCCAATGCGAGCCGGATCATGCTGCACCTGGGTGATGCTGCGCGGATCGACGAGGCGGCGCTGTCCCGACTGGGGGTCAGGGCGATCGCGCGCACGGCGCAGGGCATCCATCTGATCGTCGAGGACGCGGAAGCGGTCGCAGCCCGCATCGCGGCCTGAGCGCTCGCCGCGCTACGCCTTTCCGCCGCGCAGATACGCGTCCAGCGCGGAACTCTGCGCCGCACCGGGGCCCCCGAGCAGACCGCGTGCATGGTCGGGCAAATGATCGGCCGCGGCATCGGCGTCATCGCCAAAGACATAATGGTCGAACCACGCGCGCCAGACCGCCTTCTCGGCGGGCGGCAGATCGCGCACGGCCGCGAGCGTATGGATCATCGCCATGAACGGAGAATAGGCGCCGTTGGTGGGCCACCAATAATTGACCAGCAGGTTGAAACCGTCGGCCGCGTCGACCGCATGCCACCAGGTCGCCGGGATGAAGATCGCATCGCCCGGTTGGAGCACCGCCGTGCGGGCGTGCTTCGCCGCCTGCGCAAAGCGCGGATAGCGTTGGTAATCGGGGGCGGCAGGATCGACCATGCTCGTCGGCGGCCCGGCGATGGTGCGATCGAGCGGGCCGCAATAGAGATTGGGCAGCTGATCGGGCGGGAACAGCGTGAACGTCCGACGCCCCGCGACCACGCAGGCAATGTTGGGCGACATGTCGAAATGCGTCGCCACCCGCGTCGCGTTGCCGATCCATAGCCGGGCCGTGCCGCCGGGTGTGGGAAGACCGAGCGGATTGGCGTCGGTCCAGCCGGGCAGATGCTCGTCGGCCGCGGCGGCACTGGCATAGAGCGTCGGCGCGTCACGCAGATCGGCGATGCGCAGCACCTCGGCGATGACATCGCGCAGTGGGACGCGGTCACGTCGGAAATTGAAGCCGCGCATATCTTCGCGGTAGAAGAGATGACCGCCGGCGGCGGGTGGCGCGACCATCACGTCGGTCGACGCCTCGCGCGCGAAGCCCAGCATATAGGCCGCAATCGCAGCCGCATCCTGCCGGCCCGCGGACACGGCCGGCCAGTGAGCCACCTGTCCGCGCAGCACGACCGGCTCGAAAGCGGGCACGATCTGCTCCGCGAAGATGTTGCCGTCTACCGCGGGGCGTTCGATCACTCCTTCACCCATTGTTCACGTCCCGTCGCTCTTTCCGCGTTAAGATAGCGCGGCATTGCGGAAAGGCCACGCTTGCGTAACAGAGGTGCGGCAATAGCCACCCGCCGTGGATATGGCGAGGAACGACCGTCCGGCATGAAGATCGAATACCGTAACAATCGCGCCGCGAGCGCGACCGGAAGCGAACGCGGCGACGAGCGCGGTACGCGACTGGCGACGAGCCTGTCGGGCACCAATCTCGCACGCGCGGGCGATTATAATCAGCGCATCGTGCTTCAGGCCGTGCGCCTCGCCGATCATATCACGCGCGCCGAGATCGTCGAGCAGACCGGGCTGACCGTCCCGACCATCGCCAACATCACCAACCGGCTGCTCGAACGCGGGCTGATCCTGGGTGCCGGCAAGCGATCGGGCGCGCGGGGCCAGCCGGCGCTGCGTTTCGCGATCAATCCCGACGGCTGTTTCGGGATCGGCGTCAACATCGACCGCGATCATGTCAGCGTCGTGTCGCTCGATCTGGCGGGCAACGTCCGGACGCGCGCGACGCGCGAGATCGCCTTCCCGATGCCCGATCAGGTGGTGGCCCACGTTCGCGCGGTGGTCGACGACATCCTCGCCTCGGGCGCGATCGACGAGAGCAGGATCCTGGGGATCGGGGTGGCGCTTCCCGACGCGCTGGGCAGCGTCGCGCTTCCGCACCGGCCCGAGGGCTATGAAATCTGGAACGCGGTCGACGTCGCCGGGCTGTTCGCCGCGGTGATGCCGTGGCCGGTCTATCTCGACAACGACGCCGCCGCCGCCGCGATCGGCGAAGCGCAATTCGGTGCGGGTCTGCTCTATTCGAGCTTCTTCTACATGCTGCTGACCGCGGGGCTCGGCGGCGGCCTGGTGATCGATGGCAGCTATTACCGCGGCGCCACCGGGCGTAGCGGCGAGATCGGCTTCCTGCCGAGCAGCGGCGGGCAGATGCTGCAGGACAGCGTCTCGCTTTCGGGCCTCTATGCCATGCTTGAGGCCGACGGTCTCGCGGTCGCCTCGCCGGACGAGCTGGAAACCGCTGCGTCGCCGATTGCGGCCGTGGTCGATCGCTGGATCGCACAGGCCGCCGACGATCTGGTCGTACCGCTCGCCGCGGTCAATTGTCTGGTCAATCCGGAAGCGGTGCTGATCGGCGGACGCTTGCCGGCGGCGCTGATCGAGCGGCTGGCGATGGCGGTCAACAACCGGCTCGCGGCGAGCGTCAGCGGGCTGCCCAGTCGCGCGCCGGTGATCCGTGCCGACCTAGCCGCCGACGCGCCGGCGGTCGGCGCCGCGATCCTGCCGTTCAACGATGCGGTCTTCCCGTCGGACATGATCCTGATGAAAGTCAGTCACGACTGAACCGATCGGCGGACCGACGTCAGGGCATGTGCGTCAGCGGGCATATCGGATCGGCCTCGACGCGCACGGCCGCCGCGGCCTGCCCGAACTGCATTACGGCGCGCTTGTCGGCGCGGAACCGGGGCCATGCCAAAAGCCCCGGCGCCTCCGGCGCGCCGGTGCGCGCGAACGCAAGCCAATGGTCCTGCATCGCTGACGCCCCACCCGTGCCCTTGCGGAGCACCGAGTCGATCTCCGATCCGTGGACCGCGGGCCTCCCGTCGGCGCCCTGATGATCGAAGCGGTAGACCCAGGTCGTTTGCCCGTTCGCGCCACGGTCGCGCGCCGCGACCTCGGCCGGGCAGCGGAAGACGAGATCGGTCGCCAGCCTGAGCGTCTGCGCGTCCGGGACGGGCCCGATCGGCGTGATGGCGTAGTGTGCAAGGACCATCGGCGCATCGCGGCCAAACCGCTGGCGGATCACGCCGCGGGCATCGCCTCGGATATCGGCTGTCGTGAACTCTTGCGCATTGGTGCCGATGATCAGCGGCGCGGGGTTGCGGTTCGTCGCCAGCAGGCGCTCGGGCGAAGCCGGCAGGAGCATGCCGTCCGCGGTGATCTGAAGCCATAGGAAGCTGTCGTCGCCAAGGCTGGGCTCGTGCACCGTATCGGCGGCCTCGAGCAGCGCCGCGACGGGCAGGCGGCGCAGCGCGGCGGCGTCAGCCCCAGGCGGCGCGCCGGCGAGCCGGACCAGCCGCTCGCCGAGCGTCTCGGCTTGGCCGAGGCTGCGACTGGGCACGCCGAACGCCGGTGTCCCGCTCTCCGCAATCGCGCGCGCGAAGAGGCCGCGGCTCGACGGGATCAGCAGCTGGAGCCCGACATCCTGCGCGCCTGCGGACTCGCCGAAGATCGTCACCTGCGTCGGATCGCCACCGAAGCGCGCGATGTTGGCCTGGACCCAGCGCAGCGCCGCCTGCTGGTCCATCAGCCCGTAATTGCCCGAGCCGTGCGTCGGCGCCTCGGCGCTCAGCGCGGGATGCGACAGGAAGCCGAGCGCGCCGAGCCGATAATTGAAATCGACCAGCACGATATCGTGCGAGACGAGATCCGATGCGATCGCGCCGACGCCCGATCCGCCACGATTGCCGCCGCCGTGGATCCACACCATCACCGGCAGCGGGTGGTCGGGGTGTAGCGACGGCGTGCGCAGCTCGAGCGTCAGGCAATCCTCGACGCCGGTTTGCGCGTCGTGGCGGTTCCAGCTGCCATAGTCGCTCTGCGGGCAGGCGCGGCCGGGCGTCGTGGCGGGGCGGGGATCGGTCCAGCGGATCGGCTGGGGCGGCATCCAGCGGAGCGATCCGATCGGCGGCTGCGCATAGGGCACGCCGCGAAAGGCGACGCTGCCGTCCGTCTCCTGCGTGCCGACGATCGGGCCTGCGCTGGTCGCGACGACCGGGCCTGTGAGCAGGGCGAGGCTTAGCAGCGCTGTGATCATTGCTCGGCGACCGGCAACGGCGTGGGTGCGGGCCGGGACAGTGCCTCGGCTATCGCCGTCCGCGCGACCGGGATCATGTGATCGAAGCCGATCGGATTGGGGTGCACGCCGTCGGTCGTCCATGCCGCGACGAAGCCGCCCTTGCCGTCCTGCAGCGCGGACCAATAGTCGGCGTAAGTCGCGCCGGCCCTCGCGGCATAGACCTTCAGCCAGGCGTTGATCGCCTCGATCCTGTGCGTCACCTCGAGCCCCGGCCGCCAGCTGAAATGCGAGGCGGGCGGGATCGAGGCGAGGATGACGCGGATACCGTGCGCCTGCGCCAGCTCGGTCATGGTGCGGACATTGGCCTCGGTCTCCTCCGCAGTCATCGGGCCGGTGTTGCTGGCGATGTCGTTGGTCCCCGCCATGATCTGAACGACCGACGGGCGCAGCGCGATCACGTCCTGGCGGAAGCGCACCAGCATCTGCGGCGTCGTCTGCCCGCCGATGCCGCGGCCGATGCGACCGGCGACGAAGAAGCCGGGGCGCGCGTCCCGCCACATCTGCGTGATCGAGTCGCCCAGGAACACGACGCGCGGCTCCTTGGACGGTGCCGGGAGCAGCGCGTCCTCCGCCTTGTAACGCGCCATCCACGCCCAGTCGGTGTGCAGTCGCTGCTCGGCGGCCTGATCGGCCGCCGCTTTGTCGGCGGGCGACTGCACGTGCGCGGACGGACTGGCGAGCGTCAGGACGATCGCGGCGAACAGGGCGGGACGCATCAGGCGGTCTCCAGGCGGTGGTGCATGTCCTCCAGCGACACGCCCCTCGTTTCGGGGAAGAACAGCGCGACGACGATCAGCTGGACGACCATCATTCCCGCGAACAGACCGAAGGGCGCGGCAGGCGAGAGATGCGCCACCGCCCACTGGAAGCCGATCGCGATCAGCGCGTTGAGCAGCCAGTGCGTGCCGCTGCCGAGCGCCGCGCCGCGCGCGCGTACGGCGGTCGGGAACACCTCGCTGATATAGACCCAGATCACCGCGCCCTGGCTGGTCGCGAAGCAGGCGATGAAGCCGACCAGCGCCGGCAGCAGCAGCGCACGATCGATCAGGCCGGACAGCGCCGCGCTGGCCGCGCCGAGGCAGAGCGCAGTGCCGCCAGCGCCTGCCAGCAGCAGCGTCTTGCGGCCGACCCGGTCGATCAGCGCCATGCCGACGAGCGTGAACAGCAGATTGGCGACGCCGATCCCGATCGCGGGCAGGTCGGAGGCACGGAAGCCCGCATCGGCGAAGATCTGGTTGAGATAATAGAGGATCGCGTTGATCCCCGAGAGCTGATTGAATGCCGCGACCAGCATCGCGAGCAGGATCGGGCGCTTGTGGCGCGACCAGCGCAGCCGTTGACCACCTGCGGTGCGATCGTCGGCGAGGCTGGCCCGGATCGCCGCGAGCTCCTGCGCGGGCGCAGGATCGCCGATCGCCGCGAGCACCGCCAGCGCCGCGGCGTCGCGTCCCTTGGCGGCGAGCCAGCGCGGGCTGTCGGGGATGCGGAGGAGGAGGAGCAGGAACAGCAGCGCCGGGGCGGCGGCGACCCCGAGCTTCCATCGCCAGGCCATATCGGCCGTGGGCACCAGTGCGGTGACCGCCGCATTGCTCACATAGGCGGCAAGGATGCCGACGACGATCGCGAGCTGGAACATGCCGACCAGCATGCCGCGTCGCGCCGCCGGTGCGATCTCGGCGATGTAGACCGGCGCCAGCACCGACGACCCACCGATCGCGAGTCCGCCGATGAAACGAAAGGCGAGCAGCGAGCCCCAGTCCCAGGCGAGCGCGGATCCGCAGCCGGACACGACGTAGAAGAGCGCCAGCACGCCCAGCACGCGGCGTGCGCCATAGCGGTCGCCCGGCGATCCCGCCGTCATCGCACCGACCAGCGTACCCCACAGCGCCGCCGACACCGTGGTGCCGAGCGCCAAGGGGCTCAACGCGAAATGCGTTGCTAGCGGCTGGGTCACGCCCGAGATGACCGCGGTGTCGAACCCGAACAACAGCCCGGCGAGCGCAGCCGTGCCCGCGGCCTGCACAAACAGCATCCGGGCATTCCGGCTGGCGGCGATCTTGGACATTCGGCATTCCCCCTTACGGGACTTCGCGCCCCGCGAACGACATTCGTACCACGGCGCGGGTGGCGCCGCGGCCTATCCGATCGGGATGCTCGCCGGCGTCACGTTCCAGCCGCGCAGCTGCACCGCGGCCGGCGTGCCCGCCGGTTTGGCGGAGTCCATCGTATCGATCGTGACCGTGCGATGCTCGCCGGGCAGCAGGCTGACATAATTGTCGCTGTAGAAGGCAGGCAGCACGCGCTCGCCCTGCGCGTCGACGAGAGTCAGCTTGGTCTCGAGCAGCGGCGTCGTCCCGTCGTTGGACAGCGTCACGGCGACACCGCCATTGGCGATCTTGCGGACGCTCGCGGTCATCGCCTGCTGCGGCATCGTGGTCAGCGCGCGATAGGCGGCGTCGTCCTTGCCCTGCCAGTAGACGTTGCGGCTGATCTGCCGGCCGCCGGAGTCGACGAGCGTCAGCTCCACCAGCACCAGCCCGTGCGCGTCGAGCAGCGGCTGCAGCGCGAGCGGCTTGAGCGTCGTGGTCTGGTTGGCGGGCGCCGAGACCGTCTCGCTACGGTCGAGCAGCGTGCGGCCTGCGAGATCGACGACATGCGCGCGCATCGTCAGGCCGGGGGCGGCATCGCGCGTGGTGTTGGCGACGGCGATGGCGAAGTCGGGCAGGTTGAGCTGGACATGGACCGGCTCGAGCGCGGACTTGACCCCGTAGAAGCTCGCCTGCGTGTCATAATCGTGGCTGAGAATTTCCCAATGGTTGGACGGCCAGGCCGGCTGCGTCATCCACAACAGGCGGCCGCTGTTCTTGGTCCACAGATGCGCGTTGAAGCCCTCGAAGATCGCGCGATAGTCGACATAGTTGAACATCTGCGCCTTGCGCTCGAAATCCTCCAGGCTGGTCGGCGCGCCGAGCTGCGCGTCGAGTGCGTCCATGAACGTCTTCACGTCGCCGTTCCCGCCGATATGCCAGTCGTGATAGGCGAGCGTATCGCTGATCGGCCAGCGGTCGGCGGGCGGTACCATCGCCTTGACCGCCTCGAGCGTGGCGAGCGACGGCGTACCGGTCTCGACCGAGAAGCCGGTGGCGAGATCGGTGAAATAGCCGACCGGCGGCCGATAATTATACGGTCCGCTGCCCTGCAGCCCGATCCGGTTCGAGCTGCCGGTATAGAAGCGCGTGCCGTCGAGCGACTGGACGAGGCGATCGAGCCCCTCGTTGAGGATCGGCTGCGGCACGCCCTCGTTGCGGCCGAACCAGACGGCAATCGAGGGATGGTTGCGGTAGCGCGCGATCACGTCCGCCGCATTGCGCAGCAGTAGCGCGGGGTCTTCAGCCTCGTTCTGATATTCCTGCGTCGATTCCCAGAAGTCGTTGAGGATCAGCATGCCATATTCGTCGGCGAGATCGTAGAAGACGTCCTCGGTATTCTGCCCCACCCAATTGCGGATGATGTTGATATTGGCGTCCTTGTGGAGCCGGAAATAGGGTTCCAGCCGCGCGCGCGAGACGCGCTTCATGAAGTCGTCCATGCCCCAATTGCCGCCGCGCGCGGCGATCCGCACGCCGTTGACGTAGATCGTCAGATGCGGCTCGGGCATCTCGGCGGGCACGTCCTTCACCGCCGGCGAGACCGCACCGGCGGCGGTGAGCGATTCCGCCCAGCCGGTCGGGGTCTGCTTGATGTCGAGATGGGTCAGCGCGACCAGATCCTCATGCCGCTGATGCGCCATCGTCGGATCGATCACGACCCGGCGCAGCTGGCCGTCGGGGGCGAACAGCGAGAGGCCGTAGCTCATCTCGCGCATGCCGAAGCGCCGGGTCTCGCTGTCCGAGACGGCGCCGCCGACCGTCGCGGTGGCGGTCAGCGTATAGAGATTCTGCGCGCCGTAGCCGTTCGGCCACCAGAGTCTGGGGTGGGCGACATGCAATTGGCCAAAGGCGGCCGGCGCGAACACCACCTCGCTGGTGCCCGGCGGGGCGGTGACCGTGCGCGACACGCTCACGCCCTCGAAGGCGGCGGTGACGACGGTCGCGACCGGCGCGTCCCCGTCGTTGACGACGGGTACGGTGATCGTCACGTCGGCACTGTCGGTGGCGGGCAGCGGCAGTTTGGTCACCACCTGCGGGTCGCCGATATGGACCGCGCCGATCGAGCGCAGTTCGACGGGTTGCCACAGGCCGATGTCGCGGTCGCGCACGCCCGGTATCCAGTCCCATCCTTCGGTCGCGACGAAGGTCGGGCCGTCAAGCGCCAACTGACCGCCATTGCCGCCCGGCCCGCGCGCGATCGATTCCTCGTCGGGGATGCCCGGATGGGGCGGCGGCGCGATCCGGACGGCGATGGTATTGTGGCCGGCGACGAGATAGCGCGTGACGTCAAATTGACCGCGGATGAACGCGCCCTTGAGCGTGCCGACCTGCCGGCCGTTCACCCAGATTTCGGCGGCATAGTTGATGCCCTTAAACAGCAGATAATGGTGACGGTCGCCATCCTCTGCCGGCAGGTCGAAGCCGGCGCGGTACCACCAATCCTCGCGACTGAGCTTTTCGGGGATGGCGAAATTGTTGAGGCCATAGGCAGGATCTGGGTAGACGCCGCGTGCGACAAGCGTGGTCAACACCGTGCCGGGCACGGTCGCGGCATACCATTTCGAGCTGTCGAAGCGCGCCTGGCTGATTGCGGCGCCGTCGCCCTTAACATCAGGCGCAGCCGCCAGCTGCCACCCGCCGATCTGCCAGCGATGGTCGGCAAGCGGGCTGAGCGGCGCCGTGTCCGTCGGCGCCTCGGCGACCGGGTGCGACGGCGGGGTGTTGGCGGTGGGCAGGGTGGCCGGATCCTGCGGCTGGAACAGCCCGCGCCATTGATGCTCCTGCCAATCCCAGCCTTGGCCCGGCTTCTGGAAAGCGACGAGCGTCGGATCGGGCGGTGTCTTTGCGGCGTCGGCGAACGCTTGAACCGATGTCGCCTCGGGCAGCACGGCGAAATCGATCAGCGTCCCGCCGAAATGCGGCTGGCCGGCCAACACCGGTGCCAGCGCCAGATGCGGCACGACCGGCGGCAGTGTGCCGGCGCGCGCGGCGACCTGCCGACCGTCCACAAAGAGCGTCACGCGATGGCCATCGGCGCTGACCCCGATCGCGGTGAGGCGTCCCGGTGCCATCGCCTGTGCGGAACGGACCGTCACGCCACCGCCGCGCACCAGAAGGTGCCCATCGTCGAGCGCGAGAATCCGGCGGTCCGCGCCGGTACCGAGCGCGGCAACGACGACCTCGCCCTTGGCGGGAACGTCGATCTTCAGCCAGCCTTGGATCGACCAGCGATCGCCCGTAGCGGCGCGCTTCGCGTCGCCGGTCAGATCGGCGTCGCTGCCGATGCCGCCGGCAAGCGTCGTCAGATTGTACGGCCCGCGCCCGTCGATCTGGGCGGGAGCGGCCAGCGTCGCCGCGTGCGCCAAGCCTAGCGGCGCGACGCCGGCGAGCAGGGCAGCGGCGCGGACCAGCGAACGACGAACAGGCATCATGACACTCTCCTTCGGCGATCTTTGATTCGGCATGCGCACTTGCCCATGCCGGTCACCTCTCGCCATGATGCCGCAAATACTTCTTCCAATCTTCATAAATTTTCGCAAATGCGTCGAAGAGGATCGGCACGCCTTCGCCATGGTGTGTCGGATCGCGACGCAAGCCGTCCATAACGGCGGCACCGGAGCAAGGAACAGGATGATGGGTATGCATGGCACCTCAACCTTCGCAACGGCCGGACGATGAGCGGACCGGTTTACGCGGGTGTCGAACTGGGCGGCACAAAATGCGTCTGTACGCTGGCCACCGGACCGAATGACATCCTCGAGCAGCACCGTATCGCGACGACAACGCCCGACGAGACGCTCGGCGCGATCGAGCGGCATCTCGAGGGTTGGACGCGCACGCATCGCCCGGTTGCGCTCGGTCTTGCGAGTTTCGGGCCGCTCGATCTCGATCCTCGCTCGTCGCATTATGGCTACATTACCGCGACCACCAAGCCTGGCTGGCGCGATGCCGATGTCGCACGGCGTCTGAGGGGCAGCATGGGGCTCCCGATCGCGATCGATACCGATGTCGCCGGCGCGGCGCTCGCCGAACAGCGCTGGGGCGGGGCGGAGGGGCTGACGTCCTTCGCCTATGTCACGGTCGGCACCGGTGTCGGCGCCGGAATCGTCGTCGGCGGTCGACCGATACGCGGGCTCGGGCACCCCGAGGCCGGGCATATGCACGTCGCGCGCATGGACGGCGACACGTGGCCAGGCGCGTGCACCTTCCACGGCGACTGCGTCGAAGGTCTGGCGTCAGGCTTTGCGATCGAGGCCCGCGCCGGGCGGCCGGCGTCGCAGATCGATGCCGACGACCCGGTGTGGGAGACGGCCGCGCACGCCATCGCTGGTCTGTGCCACAATCTGGTGATGACGGTTGCGCCCGAGCGTATCTTGATCGGCGGCGGCGTCATCGACCGGCAGCCACAGCTTCTGCCTATGGTCCGTCGGATGCTGGCGGCTAGTCTCGCCGGCTATGGAGATGCGGCGCGCCTTGTCGATCGGATCGAAAGCTTCGTCGCGCGGCCGCAATTGGGCGATCAGGCCGGCCCGCTTGGATCAATCGCGCTCGCGATCGATGCCGCCGCTGCCCGTGATCCGGGCATTTAAGCCACATGTACCTATCATTAAAAAAGTTGTTGTTTTTAATATTGACGGGACCGGTGGCCGGCGGCAAACAGATGCCGCTGATTGAGACGGGAAAACCGTCCGCCAAGCGAAGGGGGAGGATGTAGGCAAGCGCGACAGCGCGCCCCGGACATCACCGAACCCGCGCAGGGAAATCGGTGGGATGGCTGCACTCGGCGGCCAAAAGGGGAAGACATGACGACCAGCCGAATTTCCGCGCGTTTCGCACTTCTCGCCGCGGTCTCCGCCGCCAGCCTGACAGGGGCGGCGCTGGCGCAGACCAGCAATCCGACTACCGTCGATCCGGCGACGAGCCCGACCTCGGACCCCGCCGGCCCGCCGGCTCCGACGCCGCCGCTCAACGGCCCGGGCGCCGCCGAAGCCGCGCAGGGCGAAAGCGCGGCGGGACCGAATGCGATCATCGTCACGGGCATTCGCGCCTCGCAGCAGCGCGCCGTCAATCTCAAGCGCAACGCGACCTCGGTGACCGACTCCATCTCGGCCGAAGACATCGGCAAGCTGCCCGACGTCACCATCTCGGACTCGCTTCAGCGCATCCCCGGCGTCGAGATCCGCCGCGACGCGGGCGAGGGCTCGTCGATCAACATCCGCGGCCTGCCCGAGGTGACGACGCTGCTCAACGGCGAGCAATATCTGGGCGCCAACTCGATCAACAGCGTCCAGCCCAATTTCAACGACGTGCCTTCGCAGCTCTTCTCGGGCGCGGATGTCATCAAGTCGTCGACTGCCGATCTGCTCGACGCCGGCATCACCGGCACCGTCAACCTCCGCACGCGCCGCCCGTTCGATCTCAAGAGCGGTTTCACCTTCGCGGCGGACGGCGAGGGCCAGTATGGCGACAAGACCAAGAAGAAGGATCCCAACGTCAACGCGCTGGTCGCGTGGCATAACGACACCGTCGGCTTCCTGCTGTCGGGCGCCTATACCGACGAGCATCTCTCCAACTCGCAGAACGGCATCCTCAGCAATTACGGCGCCACCTATCATGACGAGGGTGCCGACGCGCTGACGACGGGCGGCTTCTCGCCGGCGACCCGTCCGCACGGCAAGGCGGTTGCGGGCGGTATCGACGTCAATGGCGACGGCGATGCCAACGATGCCTTCATCGTGCCGCAGGGCTTCGAGGCGTTCAACACCGTCACCGAGCGTCAGCGCCTGGGCATCAACGGGTCCGCGCAGTGGAAGATCAGCGACTCGCTCGAATTGACCGGCGACGGCTTCTTCACGCGCCAGGACCAGCATGATCACATTGCCGGCGTCCAGATGCAGGACATCAACTGGCAGGCTGCCGAATTCGTCCCCGGCCAGTCGCGGGACACGGGTGCGATCGTGACCGGCCCGGATGGCGGCAGCTATCACCTCAACACGGTCCAGACCTACGACTATGACCTCGGCGACTTCTCGTCCTACTCGCAGAACAACAAATATCTGTCGCAGTCGCAGAACTACAATATCCAGCTCAAGTACGACAATGGCGGCCGTCTCAAGCTGAACCTACGCGGAATCTACGGAAAAGCCTTCCAGGATTACGATCAGAGCTACGTCCAGTTCAGCCCGTCGAACGGCCTGCAGTGGGAAGCCGGCGGCATCGGCCGCTATCCGGCCTCCGTCGGCGGCAACCGTCCTTTCAATCCGGGCGGCTACACCGTCGATACGCTCGCCGGCGTCAATTCGCTGCACTCCATCGTCAATTTCTCGGGCAACCAGCCCGTCTTCACGCTCCCGTCGCAGCTGACCGCCGAACTCAGCAACCCCGCGAATTACGCGCTCAAGACGATCTCGTCCGAGGGCAATTATCGCGAAAAGGGCGATCTCAAGGTCATCCGTGCCGATGGCTCCTACCGTGCCAACGACCATATCAACTTCGAGTTCGGCGGCCGTTACAGCGAGCGTTCGAACAGCGATTTCGCCTTCGACCGCGCGGCGCCGCTCTATGCGGGGTCGGCCACGCAGGCGGCGGGCTGTCTGGTCAAGTGGAAGGGCTTCGACGTCCCGATCAACGATCCCAGCTGCAACGCAGGTGCGGCGGACGGCTATTACACCGCAGGCCTGACCCGTCCTGCCACGGATGCCTCGTTCGGCAATACGATCGTGCAGGTCAAGCCGCCGGTGAACGGCATTCCCTCGGTCTATGTGCTCAATCCGGCGGCGCAGGACAATGCCGAGAAATTCCAGAACCAATTCTACCCCGGCAATGTCGAGATCCAGAATCCCGGTTCGTCCTACCGCGTCGGGGTCAAGCAGATCACCGGCTACAGCCAGATGGATTTCAACGGCGATCTCTTCGGCATCCCGTTCAATGGCAATGCCGGCCTGAAGGTGATCAACACCAAGCTCGACGTTCTGCAGTACATCACGGGTAGTCCGCAGCCCTACGGCGTCGCCGGCGCGGTCGCGGGCACGACGACGACCAAGCGCAGCTTTACCGACTATCTCCCGTCGTTCAACGCGGCCTTCGACCTGACCCAGAAGCTCAAGCTGCGTCTGGCATTCACGCGCACGATGACGCTGCTCAACCTCGACCAGTGGGGCGGCGGCCTGACCCCGAACTATGCGATCGACACCAGCGGGCCTGCGCCCGTGTTCCGGGTGACCGGCGGCAGTTCGACGGGCAACCCGCAGCTCAATCCGTGGCGCGCGAACAATTTCGATGCGTCGATGGAATGGTATGTCGGTCGCTCCAGCCTGTTGAGCGTCGCGGGCTTCTACATCCAGGTCGAAAGCTTCATCCAGCAGGGCTCGGTGATCCGGACCGATCTGCCGGACAATGATGGTGTGGTGCGCAACCGCGCCGTTGCGATCAGCACGCCGATCCAGGGTGCCGGCGGCACGCTGCAGGGCGTCGAAGGTCAGTGGAAGCAGTCGTTCGGCGATCTGCCGTTCATGCCGCACTTCCTGCGCAACTTCGGCATCGACACCAACATCACCTTCTCGCCGTCCAATTCCGGGCAGAAGGATCTCGCGGGCAAGTCGATACCGTTCCAGGACAATTCCAAGCTCCAGACCAATTTGGTCGGCTATTACCAGGACGGCCATCTCCAGGCTCGTATCGCATGGAATTATCGCTCCAAGCGCGCGGTGTCGCAGGACTTCGGCGGTCTCGTCGGGCTGGAACTGTATCAGCGTCCGACCAACTATATCGATGCGTCGGTCAGCTATGATTTCGACTCGCACTTCACGATTTACGCGCAGGGATCGAACCTGGGCGGCGAGTATGAGAAATATTACCTGACCTGGACCGACGAGCACGCGTACAACAACATCTACGAGCGCCGGTACACGCTCGGTGCCCGCGTGAAGTTCTAGACCCCATATCCCCCCTCTGCCCGTCCCGGTCCGCGTCGCGCGGCGGGGCGGGCTTTTTTTTGGTCGCGAGACGCGGCATGGCGGCGTGCGGGAGATGATGATGGACAACGCCAAGGCAGCGCCCAGTCGATCGGGCAACCCCATCCGGTCGGTGGTGATCGTCGGCGGCGGGACGGCTGGCTGGATGACCGCGACGCTGATGGCGAAGCGGCTGGAGGGTCTGGACGTCCAGATCACGCTGGTCGAGTCCTCGGCGATCCGGACGATCGGCGTGGGCGAGGCGACGACGCCGGCGATCCGCGACTATTTCCGCGAGGCCGGGCTCGACGAAGCGGCGGTGATGAAGGCCAGCAAGGCGACGATCAAGCTCGGCATCGCCTTCGACGGCTGGGCAGGCGAGGGCAGGCGCTTCTTCCATCCCTTCGGCCTTTACGGGACGCCCTCCAACGGCGTCGCGTTCCACCAATATTGGCTGAAGATGCGCGCCGGCGGTGATCTTCGTCCGATCGAGGACTATTGCCTCGCCACGCAGCTGGCGTATGCGAACCGCATTCTGCCACCGCCGCGTCCGGCGCCCGATTATGCCTTTTTCGATTGGGCGGTGCACTTCGATGCCGGGCTCTATGCGCAATATCTTCACAAGATCGCGACCGCGCGGGGCGTCCAGCATGTCGACGCCCGGGTCCGGAGTGTGGCACTGGATCCGCAGACCGGCCATATCGCCAGTATCGATACGATCGAAGCGGGGGTGATCGCCGGCGATCTGTTCGTCGACTGCAGCGGGTTCCGCGCGCTGCTGCTCGGCGAGGCGCTGCGCGAGCCGTTCGTCGAATGGACCCATCTGCTGCCATGCGACCGCGCGGTGGCCATTCCATGCGCGCACGCGGCCGACGGCGCGTTCGAACCTTACACCCGCTCCACCGCGCTCGCCGCGGGATGGCAATGGCGGATCCCGCTGCAGCATCGGGTGGGCAATGGCTATGTCTACTGCAGTGGCCACATATCGGACGACGAGGCGGTGGCGACGCTAACCAAGCGGCTCGAGGGCGAAGCGCTGGCAGAACCGAATCTGATCCGGTTCAGGACCGGTCATCGCCGCCACGTCTGGAGCGGCAATTGCGTCGCGATCGGCCTGGCGGCCGGCTTTCTGGAACCGCTCGAATCGACGAGCATCACGCTCATCCACTCGGGCATCGAGCGCTTGCTGCAGCTGTTTCCGGATCGCGATTTCGACCCGGCCTTGGCGATGGACTATAACCGCATCACGACGCTTGAATATGAGCGGGTGCGAGACTTCCTGCTTCTGCATTATTGGGGAAATCGACGCGAGGACGAGCCTTTCTGGAGGGCATGCAAGACCGCGACGCTACCCGACATGCTGGCGCACAAGATCCGGATGTTCACCACCCGCGGCCGCATGGTGCGGTACGAATGGGATTCTTTCCAGGATCCGAGCTGGCTGTCGATGTTCGCCGGGCTTGGATTGCTCCCCGAAAAATGGGACCCGGTCGCGGACTTTTTCACGTCAGACCAAATTGCGGGCGCGTTCGATCGGATACGCGAGAAGATCGTCGACGGCGTGGCCGGCGCCATGTCGCACCGCGATCATGTCGCCGCTCATTACAGCGCGACCTGACGGATCGGAGCCGGCGTCTGCCCGTGCCCAGACGGTCGTCGACCGTGGGACACGGCCGTTGCTTTCGCTCGCTTATATCAGTCGGTAGTTTGGTGACGGCACCCTTTCGGTTCGAACCGAGCGTCGACATCGCGACGATCGCGATAAGCGCTGCAATCCAGCCTTATCCGATCGCGGTGGCGGCCTGGCTGTGCCATGCCAAATGTTCGATACGCTCGATGCTACTCCGGGACCACTCCGCCTGATCGGCCGGCAGTAATTGCTTATTCGCCGTCGTCGCAACTGGATAACGGTCGTGGTGGTGGCTGACGATGGCAGATGTCGCCCGATTGTGTTGAAAAAGGCTGGCTTGCAGTAGTGATGATGGTCTGATTCAATGTTCGCGAGGCGATCGGAGACAGGCCGATGATGGGCGAGCGGACGGTGGCGCAGGAGGCGCTGTTCTAAAGCTTCATCCTGGACGGCATGTGCCGGCCGACCACGTGTTGCGGTCCATAGACCGGTTCGTGGACCTATCGGGTATCCGCGAGCACCTGAAGCCCTTCTACAGCGATACGGGTCGTCCCTCGATCGACCCGGAGCTGATGATCCGGATGCTCATCATCGGCTATTGCATGGGCAACAGGTCCGAACGCCGGCTGTGCGAAGAGGTGCATCTTAACCTTGCCTGTCGCTGGTTCTGCCGGCTGGATTTGGACGGTACCGTGCCCGACCATTCCACCTTCTCGAAGAATCGACATGGCCGCTTCCGTGACAGCGACTTGCTGCGCCGGCTGTTCGAGACGACCGTCGAGCGCTGTATGGCGGAAGGGCTCGTCGGGGGCGAAGGTTTCGCGGTCGACGCCAGCCTGATCCAGGGCGACGCCAATCGCCAGACCGGCGGGTCGGGCAGCGACGGCTTGGCGCCGGACGCGGACAGCCGTGCCGTGCGCGAGTATCTCGCCGCGCTCGACGATGCGGCATTCGGCGCTGCAACGCCTGCGGTGCCAAAATACCTGGCATCAGCCGATCCGGCATCGCGCTGGACGAGCGCGCACCGCGGGCCAGCCTTCTATGCCTACTCCACCGATTACCTGATCGATCTCGATCACGCCGTCATCATGGATGTCGAGGCGAGCACGGCGGTGCGCCAAGTTGAGGTCACCGCGTGCAATCGGATGATCACGCGGGTGCAGGACCGCTTCGGTGTCTGGCCCGAACGGCTGGCGGCCGACACCGCGTACGGCTCAGCCGAGATGCTCGCCTGGCTCGTCCATGAGCGCGACATCCACCCGCACATCCCCGTGTTCGACAAGTAGGCCCGGCGCGACGGCACCTTCGAGCGCAGCAACTTCACCTACGATGACGCCAACGACAGCTATATCTGTCCCGGCGGCAAGCGTCTGCGCCCGAGGAACCGGAACTTCTCCACGCCCCGCAGCGACATCGACCAGGCCGGCTCCATCCGGTACCGCGCCCGCATGCAGGACTGCACCGGCTGCGAACTGCGGCAACGCTGCACGCCAACATGCCCGCGCGCAAGGTCACCCGCTCGATCCATGAAGGCGCCCGTGGCCTGGCCCGGGACATCGCGACCACGACGCCTACGTCACCTCCCGCCGCCAGAGGACGAACGTCGAGATGCTGTTCGCGCATCTCAAACGGAACCTGAAGCTCGACCGCTTGCGCCTGCGAGGTCCCAACGGCGCTAAAGACGAGTTCCTCCTCGCCGCCACCGTCCAGAACCTCCGCAAGATGGACAAGCTCATCCAGCTGCTGGTCGAACCGCTACCGGCCTGAGCCGGTTAGGCTCGCCCACCGTTCTGCGGCGGCAATCGTCACCGCAGCCAACAGCCGATTTCTTCAACTCAATCCACCAAGAGTAGACGCGTGGGGATCACCGTTGGTTCGGACAGAACCCTGAGTGGGTAACGTCCAAACGCCGGCCGTTCCCGTTATCAAGGCTGTCTTTGCCCGGTCGCCCATCCATCAATGGCGCGTAGTAAACCGCCCTAGAAAGCTGCCAGCATCAAGAGCTTTGTCGGGATCTGGTGGTTTTAAACCGACAAACTGTTTGCGATCGACAAATCTCAGTTTTGGCGGGATGTCCTGCGGTTCTCGAAGCGGATCGGACAACGAAACGGTATTCGATTACCGTTACTTCTCAGCGCTCCGCATAACATCTAAGCAGACGCGGCCACATATTGAGATACTGGTGGAGGACGCCGAGAGATAGGCGAGCACCGGCCGTTGCCGCAGGTCCGACCGCGGAACGGCGACGGTTGAGGTTTCGGCATCGTTGCAGTTTAAGAGCCGGCCCAAAATTGCTAACATCTATAGCTGTCCTCGACATCGTCAGGTGCCGGCAATGGCAAATAAGCAGACAGGCTAATCCACCGGACTTGCCGTTCAATATCCGATTCTGAACTGGCTCTTTGCCGCCACAGCCGTAATTTCTTCGGGAAAAGCACACGATGGTTGGTGCGAGGGCGACACGGGCGCAGGACAAGGGCATCGTCGACATGAGCCGGCTGCTCGGCTCGTCGGACCGGGGACCGGTCATTTCTCTCGGCTGGGCGAAGACCACGATCCTGTCCGACCGGGACCAGACCAAGCGCGTGTCGTTCGGATGGCTGCGGGAGGCCTGGGTGTATGTCGACGGCCGGAAGGTCTTCGCGGCGCGCAATCTCTACGGCACAGCCACCAGCCGTGGTCCCGGCGGCCGGCTGTCGTTGGACGACGCGTCCTTCGATCTCCCGCTGAAGAAGGGGCGCAACGACATCGTGGTCGCGCTGGACGACAATTTCTCCGGCGGCCAGCATTTCGGCTGGGGTTTCGCTATGCGGCTCGACAGCGTGAGCGGGTTGCAGATGGGATCCGGGGCCGGCTCTGCGCCGGCGAACGATCCCGTCCGCATCAGCCGACAAGCGAACGAGCGTCCGATGTGACACTGCCCGGTGTCCGCCTTCGGGCGACGAGGAACGGATGCCGGACATTATGACCTCCTCCAAGCGGAGGAGGCCAAATGCCAGGCGGCGGGTCCCGCTCAAAATTGCCAGTCGACCAGTTGCTCGCCGCCGGAGACCTCGAGCACGGTGCCGGTAACATAGGGGTTGGTCATCAGGAACACGGCGGCATGCCCGACATCGGCGGGGCGCCCGATGCGCCGCGCCGGGAAGTTCGCGCGTACCTTCTCGCGCACGTCCGCGGCGTCCGTCTTGGAGAGGAAGTTCCAGAGGTCGGTATCGATGAAGCCGGGCCGAATGGCGTTCACCCGGATCGGGCCGAGTTCGAGTGCGAGCGAGCGCGCCAGCGCCTCCACCGCGGCGAAGGTCGATGTGACGGCGGTCATGCCGAACTTCGAACGCGCCGCAATGCCGCCTGTCAGAAAGGTGATCGAGCCATCGGCGGCAAGTCGGGGGTGGGCATAGCGTGCGCACGCCCAGGAGCCGAGGAACTTGCTATCGGCGTAACTGCGCACGCCCCGCATGTCTTTGTCCATGAACGCACCCCAGCTACCGTCGGTCGGACCCGCGACGACGAGCAGATGATCCAGACTGCCGATCGTCTCGAACGCGGCCCGCACGGCCTCCTCGTCGCTGATGTCGAGCGTGATCTGCTCGAAGGGCGTCAGCTCCGGATGGTCCGCCG
Source organism: uncultured Sphingomonas sp. (assembly GCF_937859915.1). Classification (GTDB taxonomy): domain Bacteria; phylum Pseudomonadota; class Alphaproteobacteria; order Sphingomonadales; family Sphingomonadaceae; genus Solisphingomonas. The sequence continues at coordinate 34,038 of NZ_CALMAW010000083.1, forward strand.
CGGGGGCCGAACGCCGGCTGGCGACGGTCACGCTCGCGCCCGCCGCATGGGCGGCCTGCGCGATGCCGAGACCGATCCCCGTTTTGCCGCCGACCACGACCACCCGTTTCCCGGTGAGGTCATAGGACGGCGAGTGTGGACGCGTCGGTTCGTTTTGTGCGGGGGCCATGACAAATCTCCTTTGGCTGGTGACGGTCTGAATGGATTATGCGATCTGCCGGAGCACGCCGCCGTCCACACGCAGGGCGGCCCCGGTCGTGCCGGATGCTTGCTCCGAGCACAGGTAGACGACCATGTTCGCGATCTCGTCGGTCGTCGTGAACCGTCCGAGAAGCGACGTCGGCCGCATCGTCTTCAGAAATCTCTGCTCGGCTTCGGCCTGCGTGATGCCCTCGGAAGCGGCCGTCGCCTGCATCCAGTTCGACATGATCTCGGAGTTAGTAGGCCCGGGAAGAACGGCGTTCACCGTCACGCCCGTGCCGGCGACGGACTCGGCGATGCCCCGCGAAATCGCGAGCTGCGCGGTCTTCGTCATGCCGTAGTCGATCATGTCGACGGGAATGGCCAGCGCCGACTCGCTGCTGACGAAGATCACGCGCCCCCAGCCGCGCTTCGTCATCGCCGGCAGGTGATGGCGCGTCATGCGCACGCCGCTCATCACATTGAGCTCGAACAGGTCTCGCCAGTCGCGGTCGGTCAATTCAAGGAAGGGCTTGGGCTTCGCCGTGCCCACATTGTTGATCAATATGTCGACATCCCCCGCCCGGGCAGCGAAGTCGTCAGCACCTTCGGCGGTCGCCAGATCGGCGGAAATACCGGTGATGTCGGCAGTCGGGACGCGTTCGCGAAGCTCCTCCAGAGCGGCGGCCACCCGATTTTCGCCGCGGCCGTTGATGATGACCGCGGCCCCCGCGCGTGCCAGCCCTTCGGCAATAGCCTTGCCGATACCCGCGGTGGAGCCCGTCACGGCGGCTTTCTTGCCTTTGAGATCGATATGCATGCTGCGCTCCTCTGTTCGATGTCGAGATGGAGTGCAGACGGAGAGTGGATAATGACCCACGATCCCATATAATCCATTCTAGGGAGGAATAGGTCTGGACCGTTTCCACGAACTCAGCACCTTCATTGCGGTGGCAGAGGCCGGCGGCTTCTCAGCGGCGGCGCGTCGCACCGGGGAGCGGCAGCCCGCCGTCAGCAAGGCGATCGCGGCGCTCGAAAAGCGTCTCGGCGTAGCGCTGTTCCATCGCAGCACGCGCAGCGTGACGCTCACCGATCATGGCCGGCGCTATCTCGAGCGCACCAGGCTGATGGTCGAAGATCTGGACGATGCGGACAATGAGATGACGAGCCGGTCGCTCCAGGTTTCGGGATCGGTCAGGATCAGCGTCGCCTCAACATTCGGGCGCTTGCATGTCCTGCCGCTCATCCCGGAGCTGCTGACGCTGTACCCCGAATTCGAGGTGGATCTGATCCTGTCGGACATCGTGCGCGACATGGTTGAGGACCGGGTGGATCTGACGATCCGGATCGGTCCGGTCGACGAACCCGACGCGGTCGTGCGTCGCGTGACGGCCGTGCCTCTGGTGTGCGTCGGCGCCCGCCGCTATTTCCGTGACCGCGGCATCCCGCAAACGCCTGCCGACCTCGTCGACCACAACTGCCTGATCTACGGCGGCTTTCATGAGCCGGCGGCGACTTGGCCCTTCGTCGGCCCGGACGGCCCCTTCAGCGTCGTGGTTCGCGGCAACCTGTCGTCCAACAGCATCGAAACGATCCGGGCGGGGGTGATGGCCGGTGTTGGCATCGGCTTCTTCACGACAGCGTCACTGGCCGATGATCTCGCTGATCCGGACATCATGCCAGTCTTGGAAGACTTCGTGCGAAACGTCAGGGATGTGAGCCTCGTCTGGCCGAAGCGCCGGTTCGTCCCGGCACGCGTCCGCCACACGACCGAGTTCTTCGCGCGCGCTTTGTCAAAGCGCCTGTCAGGCTGCGGCCACGTCGATCCGACCTGATTGGGAACTCGTGATCGACACTGCCAGCGTCCTTGCCCGGACGGCCATACCGAATTGCCAGTCTCGCGCTCGCAAGATGGTTGGATCCGAGATTAATCGCCAACTGTGGACGGGGCGGTCGGCGGCTCGGGAAACGACAGCCACGGGACGTCGATGCGAGGTTCCGACCAAATCATGATCAGGCGACGTCTCCCAAGCGCGGGACGCTGACCCATGCTGGTCGGCATGCAGGCGACGGGTTCGTTTCATCCTCGCGCACCCGCGCGGCGAGGAACGTCGATCAGATTGCCGATCGGTGGACATTAACAAGCGCCGGCTTCCGAGGAGCGCGATGCGGATGCGGATGTCCACTTGTGATCTTTCTCTTGAAAAGGATCGCTATTAGTCGAAACGCCGGGGGCGTTTCACTAATTATCAAATGTACGGGCAGCAGGTTGGACGCACCAGGATCAACGTCGATGACGCAGGAGGGTCGGTATGTTCGTTCAGTACTCGTTCGTTAACCACACGCGCAAACTCTCTCGGCCGGATCGCCTGCCTTTCCAGATGAACGAGTCGCTCATATCGCTTGTCGGCGTCACATGTATGCTCCTCACAGCGAGTGCCTATATTTTGGCGTGAACGTCACTGCAAATACCGTGTTCGTTCAAGGTTTGGATCTGACTATCTTCAGCGAGGCGAGCACTGGAGGGGAAATGCCATGGGCGCGGTCAAGACCATGCTCGCCAGAATGACGGATGCGCCTCAATAATAAGCCGGGTGGATGCGGCGGCGGATAGTGATGTCAGCGACCGGTCCCGCGAGGGCAAATAGCGTGACCGCCCCGAACATACCAAAGGAGCGGCTATACCGAACGACTCCATCGGTAGCAGCCTGTGCGCGCGATGGTCAGGGGCGCCAACGCCCTGAAGGTCTTTAGGCTGCGGCTTTCGCCGTATCGAACGCGATCCTGTTGCCTTCGATATCCGCGATGTGGATCCTAGCCCATTTGCCTAACGCGTGGATTGGGTCTGCCAACGAGTGGCCTAGGTCGGTGAGGGCGTATTCCACTTGGGGCGGAACGGTCGGGTGGACGGTGCGCCTCACCATGCCGTCGCGCTCGAGGGCGCGCAATGTCCGGGCGAGCATCTGCTGGCTGATGCCGCCGATGGTACGCTTGATGTCGTTGAAACGGCGCGGTCGCTCGGTGAGCGTCAGCACGATCATCACCGTCCACTTGTCGCCGATCAGGCTGAGAACGCTGCTGAAGCGGCCGCACTCGACATGCATCGGTCCGGGGGTAGTCAGCTCCATATGACCAGGTCCTCTAAAAATGACTTCTTGGCATGATGCCCCCGGTCACATAGCTGGTGCAGGTCACTTTTCCATACTGGAGCGGACCGCATGAACATCCTGCATATCGACGCCAGCGCAAGCGACGGCGAGACCTCCCATACCCGTCGCCTGTCGAAGGAGCTAGTCGAGCGGCTCAAGGTCGCCAAAGCCGACGCGACGGTGGTCTACCGCGATCTCGTCGCCAACCAGCTTCCCCATGTCGACATGACCATCCGCCACGCCTGGTTGCCGGAGAATGGCGGGGATCCCGCATTCGCCTCGACGCTCGATCGCTCCAAGGCGCTGGTGGAGGAGCTGAAGGCGGCCGACGTGCTGGTGATCGGCTCGCCAATGTACAATTTCTCGGTGCCATCGACCCTGAAGGCGTGGATCGATCACGTCGCGATCGCTGGCCAGACCTTCGGCTACACCGCCGAGGGGCCACGCGGTCTGCTAAGCGGCAAGGCCTATCTCTTACTGTCGTCGGGCGGTGTCTACTCGCAGGGTCCGTTCGCGCCGAACGACCACCTCGCAACCTACCTCGAAGCGATCCTCCGCTTCCTCGGCATCAGCGACATCGAAACCATCCGTGCCGAGGGCATCGCCTACGGCCCCGAGCAAGACCAAGCCGCGATGGCACAGGCCTCTGAGCAGATCGGAGCAGTTTCAGTCACCGCCTGAGCATATCGTCGAAGCAAGAGTTACCAGCCACGGCAAGCAGCCGTGGCTGGTGAAGCCGTTCGTGAACGAGCGGCCGCTTTCAGAAAGCGAAAGCAAGCTCTCGCGTGACTGCAGCTGCGTCATCGCTGCCGCTGCAGGTGTAGACTATAATAAGACATTGGTTTGTGATCTTACCATAGCCGCTTTAGTCCAAAGCTGTCATCCGGACCGATGGTATGAATCTTTTGCTGATCGACAAACTTTTACGCGCGTGTGAACGTGCACGACGGAACTCAATTGTAATTGGGAAACACTAGAGGTCGATTTCGACATTCCCGATCAACATGCCAGACCCAACCCCCTCATGTGCTTCAGTAACACGCTCAAAGGGGAATCAAGCGGCAATGACATGAACGAATGCAGGATCTGTTAGAACTTCTTGGAGCGCCTTTGGCTGTGCGGCGCGGATTTCTGCGGCACTGAGCATGTTTTGCTGGCCACGAAATGAGAGCGGTTCTCGTGCCCCCAAAATGGCCCCCAAAACGACCCGGATGGGGGTTGATTTGGATGGACGGATCTGGATGCCCGATACCGCATTTTACGCAGTTTCCGCCCTTTCCAGCAGGATATGGACGTCGCTGGACGGGCTGCTGGTGCCGGCTGCAGGAATCGAACCCGCGACCTACTGATTACAAATCAGTTGCTCTACCAACTGAGCTAAGCCGGCACGCGCCTGTCTTTGCGTCAGGAAAGCCCGAACGTCCAGCCTTCGGTTGCGGCCAGCGCGGCGGTCAGATCGGTCGGCGCCCATAGCGCGTCGTCATCGGCGGCGCGGCGCAGCCAAGCGGCGGTGAGCAGCGCGTCGCTGGCATGGTCGACGATCGCTTCGCTGCCACCGCCCAGCGGCACGCTGCCGATCGCGGGATGGACCAGCGCGGCGTCGAGCGCCGTGCTCGTCCGCATCTTGCTCGCGCCGCGCCGGCGTCCAGCGGCGGTCGCGGCGATGCTGGTGTAGATCTCGACGATGACCGGTCCGTTCGTGGGGACGGGATCGAACGGCCAGACCGGGATACGACCGCCGATTCGATGAAGCACCCGCATGCCGGTCAGGCTCGACAGCCCGACCTGGCTCGCGCCGACGAGATTGAAGCAGGATGAGGGTCGGCCGCAGCCGGCATGCCGCTCGGCGACGCGCAGCCGGCCGTTGCGATCGCGCGAATCGCCGAAGCGCGCGCCGGTGACCGCGCCGACACGGAAGTGCGGGGCGACCTCTGGGTGGCGGACGAAGGCGGTTGCCGCGAGATGCTGATCGCCGGCGCACAGCTCGTCGACATGGCGCCACAGCCCCACCGCATCGCGCGGCATGCCGGGGACACCGGGGAGATAGCCGCCGACCGGATCAAATGGCAGCGCGGTCGAGAAGTCGATCCCGACAAGCATGTCGGTTTGCGCATCGGCGTGCGCGAGCAGCCAGTCGCGCACCGCCATGCGCGACCAGTGCCGACCGGAAGGCGACACCAAGCCCGGCGCCGCGTCGCCGGTTTCGCAGACCGCGATCGCGATTCCCGGCTGCCATCGCCCCACCGCGCCCGACCAGTCGATGCAGGCGAAGCGCGCAAAGCGGCGCATCATCGTGCCGTGCGCGGACGCGGCGGCCTTTTCGCCGAGGCGCGCGCATGAGCGCGGTCGATCATCTCGCGGACCAGCATGTCGTCGGTCGTCCGGTAGCGCACCAGGACCGCCGCATAGCCTTCATAGTGCGAGGTTTGCCAGAAGGTCTCGGGATGCGTGTCGATCAGCATCGCGACGAGATCGGGATCGAGGTGGAGCACGAAGCTGGTGTCGGCTTCCTGCCCGACGGACAGGAACGTGTTGCCGTTCGCCTTGATCGCAGGCCGGCCGTAGCTCGCCGACGCTTCGGCGCCGTCGAGCGCAAGCGCGTGCGCGACGGCCGCGTCCCAGATCATTGGTCGCGATCCCGGCGGAGGCTATCCCAATACGCCAGCCGCTCGGCGATCTTCACCTCGAAGCCGCGTGGGCTTGGCGTGTAGAAGGTCTGCGGTGTCATCTCCTCGGGCCAATAGTCGTTGCCCGAAAAGCCCTCCGCGCTGTCATGGTCGTACGCATAGCCCTTCCCGTAGCCGACCTGCTTCATCAGCTTGGTCGGTGCGTTGAGGATATTCTTGGGCGGCATCAGCGAGCCGGTCTCGCGCGCCGAGCGCTGCGCGGCGCCGAACGCCTTGTAGCCGGCGTTCGATTTGGGCGCGGTGGCGAGATACAGGCACGCCTGCGCGAGCGCCAGTTCGCCCTCGGGCGAGCCCAGGAAGTCGTAGGTATCCTTGGCGGCGATGCACTGGACCAGCGCCTGCGGATCGGCGAGGCCGATATCCTCGATCGCCATCCGCACCAGCCGCCGCGCGAGGAACAGCGGCTGCTCGCCGCCGACCAGCATCCGCGCGAGATAGTAAAGCGCTGCCTGCGGATCCGAGCCGCGCACCGCCTTGTGCAGCGCCGAGATCAGATTGTAATGGCCCTCGCGGTCCTTGTCGTAGACCGGCATGCGGCGGTGGAGCAGTGCGGCAAGTCCCGCGGGATCGAGCGGCGCGGGCAGGTCGACCGAGAACAGCGTCTCGACCTGGTTGAGCAGGAAGCGTCCGTCGCCGTCGGCCGACGCGATCAGCGCGGCACGGGCATCGGTTGTGACCGGCAGCGGGTGGTCTTCCACCGCCTCGGCGCGCGCGATGAGTTCGCCGAGCGCTGCCGCGTCGAGGCGGTTGAGGATCAGAACCTGCGTGCGGCTGAGCAGCGCGGCGTTGAGTTCGAACGACGGGTTCTCGGTGGTCGCCCCCACGAGGATGACGGTGCCGTCCTCGACATAGGGCAGGAAGCCGTCCTGCTGCGCGCGGTTGAAGCGATGGATTTCGTCGACAAAGAGCAGGGTACGCGTGCCGGTGCGGGCATGATCGCGGGCCTCGGCGAACAGCTTCTTCAAGTCGGCGACGCCGGAGAACACCGCCGAGATCATCACGAAGCGCAGACCGACCGCATCGGCGAGCAGCTTGGCGATCGTCGTCTTGCCGGTGCCGGGCGGCCCCCACAGGATCATCGACGACAGTCGGCCCGCCGCGACCATCCGCCCGATCGCCCCGTCGGCGCCGGTGAGATGCGCCTGACCGACCACATCCGGAAGCGCCTGCGGTCGCAGCCGGTCGGCGAGCGGCGAGGCCTCGGCGGGGAGGGCGGCAGGGGCGGTGTCGGCGAAGAGGTCGGCCATCACCTCCATATAGGCGGTCTTGGGCTATCGCGCAGCCTTCCCGACGAGGCGGTCTTTCGGCGCAGGCCGGGACGCATGCCCCTTCTCCGACCGGCGTTGCGTCCGCCACGGGCTCCGGGCCTGCGCCGCATTTTGCCGGGAGGACCACCGTCTTGACGAAGTTGACAGGCTGGCCTTGTCTTTTCGCGTATCTGAGATATATCTCAGAACATCAGAGACAGGAAAGAGACGATCATGCGATTCGGATTTCACCTTCATGGCCGCGACGACGAGCGCGGCGATCATCGGCACGGCCATGGTCACGGTCGGCACGCCATGCGCGGCGGCTTCGGCGAGCGCGGGGGTCGCGGCGGCGGCTTTGGCGGATTCGGCGGCTGGGGCGGCGACGACGAGGGCCGCGGCGAGCGCGGCGGTCGGCGGCGCGTGTTCGACGGGGGCGAACTGCGCCTCGTGCTGCTCCGCCTGATCGGCGACCAGCCGCGCCACGGCTACGACCTGATCCGGGCGATCGAGGACCGCACCGGTGGCGGCTATGCGCCCAGCCCGGGCGTCGTCTACCCGACGCTGACGCTACTCGGCGACATGGGCCAGATCGAGGAGACGCCGAGCGAGGGCAACCGCAAGATCTTCGCGGTCACCGAAGAGGGCACGCGCGTCCTTGCCGACAAGGCCGACGAGGTCGCCGCGTTGATGGGGCGGCTCGACACGCTGGGCGCGATGCGCGAGCGGACCGAGAATATGTCGGTGCGCCGCGCGATCCACAATCTGCGCGCAGTGCTTGCCAACAAACTGGTCGGCCAACGCGTCGGCGGTGCGGAGCTTGCGCCCGAGACGCTGCACGAGATCGTCGCCCTGATCGACGAGGCGGCGCGCAAGATCGAACGCCTCTAGCCATGACGCGGCTGCAAATGCTTCGGCGCCGGCTCGGCCTGCTCGACGGCAAATCCGTCCGGGCGGCCGCAGCCGCGCGCGCCGCGCGCACCGTCGAGAAGCCGCGTGCCGCCATGCCCGCCTCCAATTGGGGAAGGATCATTCACGAATGACCGACACGACCATCGCGCGATCCGCGACTGCGACGATCGCGACCACCCACGGCAGCCGCTATCTCCAGCAGCTCGCCAAACATTGGTCGCACAAGCTGGAGGTGACGTTCGACGCCGCGCAGGCGACGATCCGCTTCCCCAACGGTGTGGTCGCGTCGCTCGAGGCCAGCGACGCCGCGCTCCTTGCGCGTCTCGATGCGCCCGACTCCGAAACGCTCGCGCGGATGAAGGGCGTCCTCGCCGAGCATCTCGACCGCTTCGCCTTCCGCGAGGCGCCGCTGCCGTTCGTCTGGGCGGTGGAGTAGGGGGTTTGCACGCCTGCGGTTCGCGCGCGGTGCCCTCGCCTCGGCAGAGCGGCCTCCGTCCGCGATCCGTCGTGGCGCGCCTAGCGACGTGATCGAGCGCGCCACGCGCCGCGCCCAAATTGCCGCTGCGCTGTGCGCCGCGCAGTGACGGGATGCGTCGACGAGGATCGCCGACGCCTGACCGACGCTAGCGAAGGCGGAACGCGCGATGCGCGCGGGCGTCGCGCAAGGTCGCGTCGGGCACGAGATGCGCCGCCGGGATCTTGGGCACGGCAACGCGCTGCGACAAGTAGATGCCATTGTGACCAGAACAAAGATAGGCGACGAAGCACGCGACCGCGATCGGCACCGCATAGGCTGCGCCGAACAACTCGATCCCCATGAACGTACAGGCGAGCGGCGTATTGGCCGCGCCCGCGAACAGCGCGACGAAGCCGATTGCGGCGAACACGCCGGTCGGCACGCCGAACACCGGGGCGAGGGCATTGCCGAGTGCCGCGCCGATGAAGAACAGCGGCGTCACCTCGCCTCCCTTGAAGCCGGCGCTGAGCGTGACGACGGTAAACAGCAGCTTCAATGCCCAGCTCCACGGGTATGTACCAGGACCGAAGAAGCTGGCGATCGTAAGGCCACCCGGGGTTGTCGTCAGCGTTCCCAATCCAAGATAGTCGCGCGTGCCGACGAGATGGACCAACGCGATCACCGCGAGGCCGCCAAGTACGGGTCGCAGCGGACCATAAACGACGATGCGCTTTAGCCATCCCCCTAGCGCATGATTGGCCTCGGCAAATGCAAGGCCCGTCAGGCCAAATGCGATGCCCGCGATGCCGGCCTTGGCGACGAGCAGCGCATCGACCGGCACCAACGCATCGATCCTGTACACGCCGTGGTGGATGCCCCACGCGATACAGGTCCAGTCGCCGACCAGCGCCGCCGCGAGGCAGGGCACCAGCGCGCGATACTCGATGCGCCCGATCGCCAATACCTCCAACGCGAAAACCGCACCGGCGATCGGCGTTCCGAACACTGCGCCGAACCCCGCCGCGATGCCGGTCATCAGCAGGACGCGCGTCGCGTCCGCATCCAGCCGCAATGCCCGGCCGAACCCGCTGGCAAGGCTGCCACCCAATTGGACGGCGGTGCCCTCGCGTCCCGCCGACCCGCCCAACAAATGCGTCACGACGGTGCCGATGAAGATCAGCGGTGCCATGCGCAGCGGCACGCCACCGCCCGGTTGATGTATCTGCTCGACGATCAGGTTGTTGCCGCCCTCCACCGATCGCCCGGTTAAATGGTATAGCAGGCCGACGACGAACCCACCGAGCGGCAGCAGATAGAGCAGCCAGGGAAAGGCGAAGCGTAGCCGCGTTGCCGCGTCGAGGGTCCATAGGAAGGCGGCGCACAGCGTTCCCACCGCCGCCGCCATGGGGATCAGGATCAGCGCCCAACGCAGGACCGACACGGCGTGGTCCTGTCGGTTGCGGACGAACGCGGCCACGTTGAACTGGTGGTAGAGATTCCGAAACGTCGCGCGCACAATTCCTCCTTGCTGCCTTCCGGCGCTTGGTAGGAATCATCGGCCCTTGCCAGGGCGGTTCGGCCTGATGGCCCGGCGGAAATCCATCGCCGTCGCCGCACCTAGCTTTTCGAGCGTGATCGGTCAACCGATGGATGCATTCCCATGACACGATCGTGTCGGGACGGTCTGGCACGGCCGCGGAACCTGCCAGACCACAAGCCGCCCGATCCCTATCATGCCAACCAGAATGATTGGCTGGCCGATGCCACGACGGCAACCGCCGCATAGTCGGTCGTCAACGGGCCCGCCAAAACAGCAGCCCGTGGTTCAGCCGTATCCGAAGCCGTCCGGGTAAGCCGACCGCGTTCGCCCGCGGATCGCCGGCGGCGTGCGTACATTGTTCAGATTCGCGCAATCCGGCGTGGGGCCAAAGCGCGCCCACAGGGTCGAAAATGATGAGCGCGCACCGCACGCCAACGGGCGACGTCGCGCGGATTTGAGGGGTATCATGCGCCGTTTTCTGGTTGCGACCACATGTCTGACGCCGTTCGCGATCGTCTTCGCCGCCCAGGTGGCGTCTGCCGCGTCGGTCAGCGTCACCGGCACGCAGACCACACCGATCCAGACCTCGACCGCCAGCAGCGGCACCGCCGCCGACGTGAGCATAGCGAGCGGCGCCACCCTCTCGCCCGCGGCCGGCACCGCGGTGACGATCGACAGTGCCAACAGCGTCACCAACGCTGGCACCATCACGATCACCGGCGCCGACAATTCGGCCGGGATCGTCGCCAACGCCGGCCAGACCGGCGCGATCGCCAATAGCGGTACGATCACCGTCAACGAGACCTATACGCAGACCGACACCAATGGCGACGGCGTCGTCGACGGCGTCTTCGCCGAAGGCACCAACCGCTTCGGCATCCAGACGCTCGGCGCGCTGACCGGTGACGTCACCAACAGCGGCACGATCACCGTCAAGGGCAACAACAGCGCCGGCATCGCGCTCGGCGGGACGCTGACCGGATCGCTGAGCCAGAGCGGCACGATCACGGTCACCGGCGACAACAGCAACGGCATCACCACCGGGGCGGTGACGGGCAATGTCGGTATCGCCGGCACGGTCACCGCCACCGGCGCCAACGCCTCGGCCGTGCTGCTCGACGGCGCGATCGGCGGGACGCTCACCGTCCAGGCGACGCTGACCTCGACCGGTTATACCTCGACCACGCTGCCGGCCACGCAGACCTCGCTCGGCGCGGACAATCTGCTGCAGAACGGCCCGACCCTGCAGGTCGCCGGCAGCGTCGCCGGCGGGATGATCTTCACCGCGGCGCCCAGCACCACCGATTCGAGCGGCGCCGCGGTCACGACCACCGCCGCCACGATCACCTCCTTTGGCTCCGCGGCCGCGGTGCAGATCGGCTCGGCTTCGCAACCGGTGACGATCGGTGCGCTCGCCGCCGACACCAACGGCTACGGCTTCGACATGAACGGCACGGTCAGCGCGACCGGCGTCTATGACGGTGTCGCCGCGCATGCGCTGGTGATCGGTGGCCTCGGCGGCGCCGTTTCCATCGCCGGCGGCGCGTCGATCACGGGCACGATCTCGGCGGCGTCCAACGATGCGTCTGCGACCGCGATCGAGATCGGCAGCGGCGCGACCGTGCCGATACTGGCCCAAGGCGGCACGATCAGCGCGGTCGGCGCGGCGACGGCCGGGCAGACCAGCACGGCGCTGCTGATCGACGCTGGCGCGACAGCGCCGACCATCACGAACAGCGGCACGCTGACCGCGACGTCGTCGAGCACGAGCGCGGCCGCGCTCGCCTTTGCGGACCGCTCCGGCACGGTCACCCAGTTCACCAACAGCGGCACGGTCACTGCCAGCGGCGGCGCCAGCAATGTCGCGCTCGATCTGTCGACCGGCAACCAGGCGGTCACCGTCACCCAGGTCGCGCCGAGCAGCGGCACCAGCGTGCCGTCGATCACCGGTGACCTCCTGTTCGGATCGGGCAACGACACGCTCGCCGCATCGGCGGGCAAGATCAGCGGCAACGTCAGCTTCGGCGGGACCGGCACGATCGCCCTGTCGGGCACCGCGACGCTCACCGGCAACGCCGATTTCGGCAATCATGCGGGGCTCTTCTCCCTGGGAACCGGATCGGCCTTCACCGGCGCGCTGAACAATGCCGGCGGCGTCGCGCTGACCGTCGCGGGCGGCACGCTGTCGCTTTCCAACACGGGCGCCGTCGCGCTGTCGTCGCTGACGGTCTCCAACGGCGGCACGCTCGGTGTCCAGCTCAACGGGTCGACGGGTGCTGCGACCGACTATCTCGTCGCCGGCACTGCCAGCTTCGCCGCCGGTTCGACGATCGCGCTGCATTTCGCCAATATCTCCTCGGCAGTCGGCACCTACACCTTGGTCCAGGCCGGCACGCTGACCGGTGCCGGCAACGTCTCGGTCGACGCAGCGACGTTGCCCTATCTGTTCTCGGCGACATTGGCCCAGACGACGGGTGGCACCGGCCTCGACCTGTCGGTCGCGCCGAAGACGGCCGCGCAGCTCGGCCTAAACCGTGCGGCGACCGCGGCCTATCAGCCGATCCTCGCCGCTATCTCGGGCGACACCCCGCTCGGCGACTCCTTCCTGACCTATACCAATGCCGCCAGCCTGACCCGCGCTCTGAGCAGCATGCTGCCCGATTATGCGGGCGGCACCTTCAAGCAGGTCAGCCTCGGCTCGCGCCAGAGCGCGCGCTGGCTCGAGGATCCGGCAGCGCCGATGTATCAGGACGGCCGCTGGGGTGCCTGGATCCAGCAGGTCGGCTGGCTCGACAACAAATCGACGGGCGACACGGCCGGATATCGGCTGAGCGGTTGGGGCGTGTCGGCGGGCGGCGAATATTCGCTCGGCAAGATCGGCCGGATCGGCATCTCCGGCTCGTTCCTGACCGGCAACAACGATACCAAGGACACCAGCAACAGCATCCGCGACGATCAATATGAGCTCGGCGTCTATTGGCGTGCGGACTGGGGCGGGCTGCACGCCTTCGCGCGGGGCAGCGTCGCCACGATCCGCTTCCACGACGATCGCCAGTTCGCTGGCAGCGACGACGGCACGGCGTTCACGCGCACCGCGCAGGGCGCCTGGACCGGCAAGATGGAATCGGGGCTCGGCGGTCTGTCCTACCAGATCGCGCTGGGCGCCTTTTCGCTGCGGCCGCAGGCGTCGATCGATTATTACCATCTGCGCGAGCCGGGCTATGCCGAGACCGGCGGCGGCGTCGGCTACGACCTGCTTGTCGACACACGGACCAGCAACGAGCTTGCGGCGAACGGATCGCTCGTGGTCGGCTACCGCATCTTCCAGGACGAGACCGACGACAGCGCCTATATGCGCGTCGAGCTAGAGGGCGGGCGTCGCGCGATCATTGGCGGGACGCTCGGTGCGACGACGGCGAGCTTCGCCGGCGGCCAGGCGTTCACGCTGGTGCCCGACGCCGACAAGGGCGGCTGGACCGGCGCGCTCCGGCTCAAGGGCGGCAATAGCGGCTTCACGGCATCGGGCGAGGTCGATGGCCAGCGCGAGGACGGCGGCACCGCGGTCGCGATCCGGGCCGGCGTGCAGATGAGCTTCTGAGCGGGCGCGCCTCGCGCGGCGGATCGGCCATGGCGCAGGCCGGCGCGGCGGCGCCATCGCGCGGCCCTTGAAAGCCCCGGGTCCATCGGCCATCTGCACGAGCGACCACGATGGGAGCGCATAGGACAGCACCATGACGACGACCCCCGAGACGACCACCGACGCCGCGCCCGAGACGCGCTCCTTCGAGGCCGATGTCGCGAAGCTGCTGCACCTGATGGTGCACTCGGTCTATTCGGACAAGGACGTCTTCCTGCGCGAGCTGATCTCGAACGCGGCGGATGCCTGCGAGAAACTGCGCTACGAGGGGCTGAGCGACGCGACGCTGCTTGGCGACGACGGCCAGCCGCGGATCACCGTCACGCTCGATGCCACCGCGCGCACGCTCACCATCGAGGATAATGGCATCGGCATGAGCGAGGCCGAGCTCGCCGACGCGCTCGGCACGATCGCGCGCTCGGGCACCAAGGCGTTCATGGATCGCATCGCCGATGCCAAGGGCGATAAGGAACCCGGCGGTCAGCTGATCGGCCAGTTCGGCGTCGGCTTCTATTCGGCGTTCATGGTCGCCGATCATGTCGACGTCAGCTCGCGCCGCGCCGGCGCCGAGACGGCCGCGATCTGGTCGTCGGACGGGCTGGGCACCTATACGATCCGGACGGTCGATCTCGCCGAGGCGCCCGCGCGCGGCACACGCGTCCTGCTCCACCTGAAGGAGGATGCGGCGAACTATACCGAGCGGCACGCCGTCGAGCGCACGATCAAGGCGCAGTCGGGCCATGTCCCGGTGCCGATCTTTCTCAAGGAAAGCCCCGAGGCCGAGCTGGCCTCGATCGCCGACGGTGCCGCGCTGTGGACGCGCCCCAAGGCCGAGATCACCGCCGACGACTATAAGGATTTCTACCGCACCGCCGCGGGCCAGTTCGACGATCCGGCGCTGACGCTGCATTACCGTGCGGAAGGGTTGCACGAATATACCGTGCTCGCCTTCGTGCCCGGTACCAAACCCTTCGACCTGTTCGATCCCGATCGCGCCGGCCGGATGAAGCTCTACGTCCGCCGCGTGTTCATCACCGACGAGGCGCAGATCCTGCCGCGCTATCTGCGCTTCGTGCGCGGCCTGGTCGACTCCGCCGACCTGCCGCTCAACGTCTCGCGCGAGATGATCCAGGAGAGCCCGGTGCTCGCCGCGATCCAGAAGGGCGTCGCCAACCGCGTCCTGTCCGAGCTCGAAAAGCTTTCGGCGAGCGATGCCGAGGCCTATCTCAGGATCTGGGACGATTTCGGCGCGGTGCTCAAGGAAGGCCTGTACGAGGATTTCGCGCGGCGCGAGACGCTGCTCGGCCTCGCGCGCTTCAAGACGACGGCGTCGGGCGGCGAATGGCGCTCGCTCAAGGACTATGCCGCAGGTCTCAAGGAGAACCAGACCGCGATCTATTATGCGACCGGACAGGATCTCGACCGACTCGCCTCGTCGCCGCAGCTCGAGGGCTTCCGCGCGCGCGGGATCGAGGTGCTGCTGCTGCCCGATCAGGTCGACAGCTTCTGGGTGACCTCGGGCGTCGATCACGACGGCAAGCCGTTCAAGTCGGTGACGCAGGGGCTCGCCGATCTCGGGCTGATCCCGCTGCTCGACGGCGCGCAGGCCGCGCCGGTGGCCTCCGACGCGGTCAATGCATTCATGGCCTTCGTCAAGGCGACGCTGGGCGACGCCGTGTCCGACGTGCGCGCCTCCGAGCGCCTGACCGACAGCGCGGTCTGCCTGGTAGCGCCCGATCATGGCATGGACCGCCAGCTCGAGAAGCTGCTTGCCGGCGCGGGTCAGCTCGGTGCGGCGGCGAAGCCGGTGTTCGAGATCAATCCGCGCCACGCGCTGATCACCAGGCTCAGCGAGGTCGCCGACGGCGATGCCCTACGCGAGGATGCCGCACACCTGCTGTTCGACGAGGCGCGGATCGCCGACGGCGAACTGCCGCTCGATCCGCGTGCCTTTGCCGAGCGGCTGACGCGCGTGCTCGGGCGCGGATTGGGGTGAGGGCTAGCGCTTCGCCGGCCTTCCATTGTCAGGTCGGACCCGATCCGGCATCGCGGGCCGCACGTAGCGGCGTGTTCAGCCCTGGATCCCGGGTCAAGCCCGGGATCGCGGTGGGAGAGACGCGCGCCGCCACCCGCTCCGTCATAGGCCTCGCATCGGCGGAATCGAGCCGCGCGGTGTCGGTTGCGCCGTTCCGCGGGATTCGCGCGCCCGTGACCATGCCATGATCGGCGCAGATCGTCTCGGCGCCGGGCAGTCGTCCCGGCGCTACGCGCTGTTCGTGATGGCGGTCGTTGCGGTCGCGTTGCTCACCCGCTTCCAGCAGTTCGGCAATCCGATCGTCCATATCGACGAGCAATTCTATCTGCTCGTCGGCGATCGCATGCTGCACGGCGCGCTCCCCTATGTCGACATCTGGGATCGCAAGCCGATCGGGCTGTTCCTGATCTATGCCGCGATCCGCGAACTCGGCGGGTCGGGGATCCTCCAATATCAGCTCGTCGCGACCGGCTTCGCGATCGCCACCGCGCTGGTCGTCGAGCGTTTGGCGGCGCGCTGGGCGGGGCCGCGCGGGTCGCGGATGGCGGCGCTGCTGTATCTGTTGTGGATTCCGCTGCTGACCGGGCAGGGTGGCCAGTCGCCGGTGTTCTACAATCTGTTCGTCGCGCTCGCGGCGTTGTCGGTATGCCGGGCGGCGGAGAGCCGGCGATCCCCGTCATCGCTGATCCTGACCGGTGGCGCCGCCATGCTGGCGATCGGCGTCGCGCTGCAGATCAAATATAGCGCGGTCTTCGAAGGCGGTCTGTTCGGACTGACGCTGATCCTGGTCGCGCTGCGGGACAAGCTCCGCTGGACGGCGCTCGCGCTCGTCGCCCTCCTGTGGATCGCGCTCGCGCTGCTGCCGACCGTGCTTGCCGTCGCGACATATTGGAGGCTCGGGCATCTGCAGGACTATTGGTTCGCCAATTTCGTCTCGATCTTCCGGCGCCACGCGCTCGACAAGCATGACGGGCTGCGTAACGCGGCGACGCTGTCGCTCTATCTTGCGCCGCTGATCATCCTGGCGACGCATGGGATACGGCTGCGACTGACCGCGACCCGCGATGCGGTCACGCTGTTCCTCTCGGCCTGGCTCGCGGTCGCCGTCCTGTCGGTGATCGCCTTCGGCTATTATTTCGATCATTATGGCCTGCCGATCGTCCTGCCGGCCGCCGTCGGTGCGGCGGTTGCGCTCGATCGTCGCCGTCGCGCGGATTGGCCGCTGCTGATCCTCACCGGCGCATCGCTCGCCTGCCTGATGCTGCCGACCCTCAACCAGCGCCGTCGCGGGACGCCCGCCCAGTTCGCGCGCCTCGTCGCTGTGATCCGCCCCTATGCCGCGCAGGGCGTCTATGTGTGGGACAATCTGCCGATCATCTACCATGTCCTCCCCGCCGCTCTGCCGACACGCTATGTCTTCCCGACCCATTTGCGCGATCCCAACGAGCAGGGCGCGGTCGGCGTCGATCAACCGCGCGAACTCGAGCGCATCCTTGATGCGCGCCCTGCGGTCATCGTGATCGAAAACCAGCCGGGCAGTGAGCACGAGCCGCCAGTCGTCCAGATGGCCGCGCATCTTGCGCGCGACTATCATCCGATCGCCGCGATCCGCGTCGGCCGTCGCGACCAGATCGTCTATGCGCGAAACGGTGCCCGGCCGGACACCGCGTCGCGCTGACCGGTCAGCGCTTGCGCCAGGTCACCAGCGTGGAGGCGAGGAAATTCCACAGCGAGCCGACCAGCGCGCCTGCCACGCCCGACACCCACCAACGGTGATGCTCGGCGAACAGCAGCGCGCCGATGCCGACATTGGCGAGCGCGCCGAGCCCGCACACCGTATAGAAGGTCGCGAGTCCGGTCAGCAGCCGCCAGCCTTTGAGCCGGCGATCGCGGAAGGTGATCATGTTGTTGATCGCGAAGTTGAACGCGATCGCGGCGATCACCGCGACCGTCTGCGCTTCGTCGAATCCCGCGCCGCTTAGCCCCAGCATGCCCCTTAGCACCGCGAGATGGACGCCAAGGCCGAGCGCGCCGACGCCGCCGAACATGACGAGACGCGGCGGCAGCACGCGCTCGATCAGCCGATCGGCGATGGTCACGATATAATCGAGCACGACGCCGGTGCCGAGCTTGCTCTCGCCCGCGGTCCGCGCGCGGAACTCGAACGGCAGCTCGACCGCGCGCAGCGGCTCGGGGCTGGACGTGAGCAGATCGAAGAGGATCTTGAACCCGCGGCCGGACAGGCGCGGCAGCAGCGCCTCGACGCGGTCGCGGCGGATCGCGAAGAAGCCGCTCATCGGATCGGCGACCGGCGCGCTCAGCACGAGCTGCGACAGACGCGTCGCCGCGCGGCTGCAGGCGACGCGCGCACGGCTCCACTCGCCGGTCGACCCTGCGCTGCAATAGCGCGAGCCGATCGCGACATCGGCGCTGCCGTCGCGCACCAGCGCGAACAGCCGGGGCATCAGCCGCTCGTCATGCTGGCCATCGGCGTCGATCACCGCGACGACGGGCGCCATCGTCGCCATCATCCCCTCGATCACCGCGCTCGACAAACCGCGCCGGTCGAAGCGGCGGATGACCCGAATGTCGGCGCGATCCGCCGCGAGCTCGGCGATGCGCTCGGGCGTGCCGTCGCGCGACCAGTCGTCGACGAACAGGATTTCGTAGCGCAGGCCCATCAAGGCGACGTCGAGCGCCATGACCAGCGGCGCGACGTTGGCCGCCTCGTTAAAGGTCGGAACGATGACCGCCAGATCATAGCCCAGCGGATCGAGGCCAGGGCGGTCTACGGTACGAGTGGCGAGTACGGCGCCAGGGGCCACAATGTTCCTTCCGATCGCGGGGCTGCTGCATAGCCCAACGCCTCATTACCTACACTGGGTACCGTATGACAAAAATGTCAGAAGGTAGCGGTGCCATTGCGAGCGCAGTTGGCGCCGGATCGATCGCCGCGGGGATGTCGTCGCCGGTGCGCGGCGGGCGGCGCAGCCTGCGCTTGCGCTTTGGGCTTTTTCTGCGAGCGTCGATCGCGTAGCGCGGGCCGCAAAGAGAAAGAGGAGAGCGGGTTGGCGGAGCTGGATTTCGGGCTGGGCGAGATGGCGGACATGATCCGCGAGACGACGCGGCGCTTCGCCGTCGACAAGATCGCGCCGCGTGCCGCCCGGATCGACGCGGAAGACCGGTTTCCGCGCGAGCTGTGGCCCGAAATGGGCGCGCTGGGGCTGCACGGCATCACCGTCGAGGAGGAATTCGGCGGGCTGGGCCTGGGCTATCTCGAACATGTCGTCGCCTGCGAGGAGGTCAGCCGGGCCTCGGCTTCGGTCGGCCTATCCTACGGCGCGCATTCCAACCTGTGCGTCAACCAGATCCGCCGCTGGGGCTCGGCCGAGCAGAAGGCGGCCTATCTGCCCAAGCTGGTCTCGGGCGAACATGTCGGCAGCCTGGCGATGTCCGAGGCGGGGGCGGGGTCCGACGTCGTCTCGATGAAGCTGCGCGCCGACAAGGTCGACGGCGGCTGGCGGCTCAACGGCACCAAATTCTGGATCACCAACGCCGCCTATGCCGACACGCTGGTCGTCTACGCCAAGACCGTGCCCGACGCCGGATCGAAGGGCATCACCGCCTTCCTGATCGAGAAGGACTTCGCCGGCTTTTCGATCGGGCAGAAGATCGACAAGCTGGGGATGCGCGGGTCGCCGACCGCGGAGCTGGTGTTCGACGACTGTTTCGTGCCGGACGCGCAGGTGATGGGTCCGCTCAACGGCGGCGTGAAGGTGTTGATGTCCGGCCTCGACTATGAGCGCGTCGTGCTCTCGGGCATCCAGCTCGGCATCATGCAGGCCTGCCTCGACGTGGTCGTGCCGTTCGTACGCGAGCGCCGGCAGTTCGGCCGCGCGATCGGCGAATTTCAGCTGATGCAGGGCAAGATCGCCGACATGTATGTCGCGCTCAACTCGGCGCGCAGCTATTCCTATGCCGTGGCGCGCGCCTGCGACGCCGGGCAGACGACGCGCTTCGACGCGGCCGGTGCGATCCTGCTCGCCTCCGAGAATGCGGTGAAGGTCGCGGGCGAGGCGATCCAGGCGCTGGGCGGGGCGGGCTACACCAAGGACTGGCCGGTCGAACGCTATTGGCGCGACGCCAAGCTGCTCGACATCGGTGCTGGCACCAACGAGGTCCGCCGCATGCTGATCGGCCGCGAACTGATCGGCCACGACGCACCGAGGGCGCAATGATGCGGGGTAGCCAGCAGCAATTTCCACTTCGTCACCCTGAACTTGTTTCAGGGTCCCGCCTCGGCCAGGCCGGACAGCCTCGAAGCGGGATGCTGAAACAAGTTCAGCATGACGGGGACAAATGATGGGAGCGACCCTTTCGACCCTGGCCGATCCGTCCTCGGAAGCCTTCCGCGCCCGCGCCGCACACAATCGCGCGCTTGCGGAAAAACTCCGCGCCGATGTCGCGCGCACCGCGCTCGGCGGAGCGCAGGCGTCGCGCGATCGCCACGTCTCGCGCGGTAAGCTGCTGCCGCGCGACCGCGTCGGCCATTTGCTCGACCCCGGCGCGCCCTTCCTCGAGATCGGCCAGCTCGCGGCCAACGGGCAGTATAACGACGAGGTGCCCGGTGCGGGGGTGATCGCGGGGATCGGCCGCGTCTCGGGGCGGATGTGCATGATCGTCTGCAACGACGCGACGGTGAAGGGTGGCACCTACTACCCGCTCACCGTCAAGAAGCACCTGCGCGCGCAGGAGATCGCGCTCGAGAACCGGCTGCCGTGCATCTATCTGGTCGACAGCGGCGGCGCCAACCTGCCGCACCAGGCCGAGGTCTTTCCCGATCGCGACCATTTCGGCCGGATCTTCTTCAACCAGGCGCAGATGTCGGCGCAGGGCATTGCGCAGATCGCCTGCGTGATGGGCAGCTGCACCGCGGGTGGCGCCTATGTGCCGGCAATGTCCGACGAGAGCGTGATCGTCCGCAACCAGGGCACGATCTTCCTGGCCGGTCCGCCATTGGTCAAGGCCGCGACGGGCGAGGTGATCACCGCCGAAGAGCTGGGCGGCGGCGACCTCCACGCGCGCAAATCGGGGGTGGTCGACCATCTCGCCGAGAATGACGAGCATGCGCTGACGATCGTGCGCGACATCGTCGCGACGCTGCCCGCCGACCGCACTCCGGATGTCGCGCTGAAAATCCCGCGTGCGCCCAAATTCGCAGCGGAAGAGCTGTACGGGCTGGTTCCCGAGGATGTTCGCGCCCCCTACGACGTCCATGAGATCATCGCGCGGCTCGTCGACGCGTCCGAGTTCCACGAGTTCAAGCCGCTCTACGGGACGACGCTGGTCACCGGCTTCGCGCATATCTGGGGGATGCCGGTCGCGATCCTCGCCAACAACGGCGTGCTGTTCTCGGAGGCCGCCGTCAAAGGCGCGCATTTCATCGAGCTCGCCTGCCAGCGCCGCGTGCCGCTGCTGTTCCTGCAGAATATTTCGGGCTTCATGGTCGGCGGTAAATACGAGGCCGAAGGCATCGCCAAGCATGGCGCCAAGCTCGTCACCGCGGTGGCAACCGCAAGCGTGCCCAAGATCACGGTGCTGATCGGCGGCAGCTTCGGCGCGGGCAATTACGGCATGGCGGGGCGCGCCTACAGCCCGCGCTTCCTGTTTTCCTGGCCCAACAGCCGGATCTCGGTGATGGGCGGCGAACAGGCGGCTTCGGTATTGGCCACCGTGCACCGCGACGCGGACACATGGTCGCCGGAGCAGGCCGAGGCGTTCAAGGCGCCGGTCCGCCAGAAATATGAGGAAGAGGGCAATCCCTGGAACGCCACCGCGCATCTGTGGGACGACGGGATCATCGATCCGGCCCAGACCCGCGACGTGCTGGGCCTGAGCCTCGCCGCCTGCCTCAACGCCCCGCTTGCGGAGGGCCCCCGCTTCGGGGTGTTCCGGATGTGAGGGGGGCAGATCCCCTATGCCGTCACCCTGAACTCGTTTCAGGGTCCCGCCCGCTCCCCGTCTCCGTCGGTGAGAGGCGAGAAACCAAGCGCAATCGCCAAATCCTCCCAATGTGGGTTGGCGGCCTCGATCAGATTGAGCTTCCAGTCTCGATGCCAACGCTTGAGCTGCTTTTCGCGGCCGATCGCGGCGTCCATCGTATCCGCCATCTCGAAATAGATGAGCCGCTTCACCCTGTACCGTGTCGTGAAGCCCGGCACCGTGCCGCGCCGGTGCTGGTCGAGCCGCGACAGAAGGTTGGACGTCACGCCGATATACAGCGTCCCGCGCGGCGCGCTCGCAAGCATATAGACGCACGGCTGCCGATCCATAGCGGACGTGAGGATACCGCAGTCTGCGGGATGCTGAAACGAGTTCAGCATGACGGGATGGAAAGAAGGCTCGCATGATCACCTCCCTGCTCATCGCCAATCGCGGCGAGATCGCGTGCCGGATCATCCGCACCGCGCGCGCGCTCGGCATCCGCACCGTCGCGGTCTATTCCGAAGCCGACGCCCAAGCCCTCCACGTCCGCTCCGCCGACGAGGCGGTGGCGATCGGGCCGGCGCCGGCGCGCGACTCCTATCTGGTCGGCGAGCGGATCATCGCTGCCGCCAGGCAGACCGGCGCCGAGGCGATCCATCCCGGCTACGGCTTCCTCTCCGAGAACGCGGACTTCGCCCAAGCCGTGATCGACGCCGGGCTGGTCTGGGTCGGGCCCACGCCGGCGAGCATCCGCGCGATGGGGCTCAAGGACGCCGCCAAGACGCTGATGATCGCGGCGGGCGTGCCCGTCACGCCGGGCTATCTCGGCGACGACCAGTCGCCCGAGCGGCTCCAAAGCGAGGCCGATGCGATCGGCTATCCAGTGCTGATCAAGGCGGTCGCGGGCGGCGGCGGCAAGGGGATGCGGCGCGTCGAGTCCGCCGCCGACTTCCGCGACGCGCTCGATTCCTGCCGGCGCGAGGCGGCGTCGTCGTTCGGCGACGACCGCGTGCTGATCGAGAAATACATCCTCAGCCCGCGCCACATCGAGGTGCAGATCTTCGGCGACAGCCACGGCCAGGTCGTCCATCTGTTCGAGCGCGACTGCTCGCTCCAGCGCCGCCACCAGAAGGTGATCGAGGAGGC
>NZ_CALMAW010000084.1 GCF_937859915.1 uncultured Sphingomonas sp.
CGCCCGCGTCGGTCGCCGGCGCCCGACACCCCCCGCCGCGATCCGCGCCAGCACATCCTCGGGCAAGGCCGCGCGGACCGCCGCGAGCACGACGTCCGGGAGTGGCTCGCTGACGCCATCGGCGGCGTCCTCGCCGTCGCGATCGGCCGGCGGGGGAGTCGTCTCGGGCCGCGGCGGCGCGGCCGCAGCCGGTATCCGGGTCGCGCGCGGACCTAGCACGAGCCGCAGCGCAAGCGCGAAGTCGGCCTCGGCGACCCTGGGCCGCCCGGCAAGGCACGCAGACGCGCGGCAGGCCTTCAGCGCGAACAGCGACGCGCGGACGGAGTCGATCCCGAGCATCGCTGCCGCAATGGCGATCCGCTCGAGCAGTTGCGCCTCGGCGATCGCCGGCCCGTCATCGTCCTCCGGCACCGACGAGGGCGGTTCGCCGTCCCGGCTGCGTGTTGCGGACAGGTCGAGCCAAAACGCGACGCGCTCCGCCACGGCCGCGGGCGCCCGCTCGTCGGGTTCGATCCCCTCGTCGAACGCGATTATGAGGAATTGCGTGCGATCGCAGCCCGGCGCGCCTTCGCAATCGGCGGCGACCATGCCGCCATCCATCGCGGCGGCGAGGCGTCCCGCGGTCGCCTCGGACAAGCGCTCCGCCATAGGCACGACCACGATCCCGCCATGCGCTTCGGCGAGCAGCCCCGCCCGCCTGCGTACCACGCCCCGCGCGAGCGCCGCGGTCAGATCGATACCGCCCAGCAGACGGTCATCGTCGATATGCCCGGGCAGGCGACGGATCGGCGCCTTCTCCGGCAGTCGCGCTTGCACTTCGGCGATCACCCGATCGCACAGCGCGCCGCCGCCACGCAGGATCATTCCGCCCAACCCCGGATCAAGCGCGCACAAGCGCGCAGCGATCAGCGCATCGACAAATGGTTCGGGCGGCAGGCGACCGGACTGCAGGTCGCCTGCCGCGATCACGCCGCCACATCCTCCAGCGCGCGTTCGATGCGGGCGGTCGATCCGGTCTCGTCGAGCACCGCGCGGCGCAGACGGTGCCGCAACGCCATCGGCGCGACCGCCCGGACGTGGGCGTCGGCGGCACACGCCGCGCCGTCGAGCGCGGCCAGCGCACGCGCCGCGCGGACCAAAGTGAGTTCGCCGCGCAGTCCATCCGCGCCGACCGCCATGCTGAGCCGCGCGGCAAACCGGAGCACATCGTCCGGCACCGCCACGCAATCCAGCGCCGCTCTCCCGCGCGCGATCCGCTTGACCATCTTGCGCTCCGCCGCGCGCCAGGTCGCGGTGAACGCGTCCGGGGCGCGCGCGAACGCGTCGCAGCGCTTCAATATCTCGACGCGCTGCGTCAGGTCCTGTGGCGTCCGGACCTCCACCGAAAGGCCGAAACGGTCGAGCAATTGCGGGCGCAGCTCCCCTTCTTCGGGATTGCCGCTGCCGACCAGCACGAACCGCGCGGGATGGCGAACGCTCAGCCCCTCGCGCTCGACGACATTCTCGCCCGAGGCGGCGACGTCGAGCAGCAGATCGACGATATGATCCTCGAGCAGATTGACCTCGTCGATATAGAGAAAGCCGCCATGCGCGCGCGCCAGCAGCCCGGGCTCGAACGCCTTGACGCCGGCAGACAGCGCGCGCTCGAGATCGAGCGCGCCGACGACGCGGTCCTCGGTCGCACCCAGCGGCAGATCGACGAAGGGGACCGGGATCTTCGCCCTGGACGAGCGTGGAGTGCCATCCTGATACCCCCCCTCGCTCGCGGGGATCGGTGGCAGAACCGCGGCGAGCGCGCGCACCGCCGTCGACTTGCCCGTCCCCCGATCGCCGAACACCATCACCCCGCCGATCCGCGGATCGACCGCGGCGATCAGCAGCGCCTGCTTCATCTCGTCCTGGCCGACGATCGCGGAAAAAGGGAAGGACATGCGCATGGCCAATGTGTAACATGCGCTGGACACTCTACAAGGTGGACAGTGCCGTGACCTGGGTCCCCATCGCGATCGCCGCCGGAGGCGCGCTCTTCCTGGGCGTGTTTGGCGGGGTGATGACGCCGATCGACCGCTGGTACCATGACCTGCGCAAGCCAGCGCTCCAGCCCCCGAACTGGCTGTTCGGGCCGGCGTGGACGGTCATTCTCGGCCTGGCCGCTTGGTCCGCCGTGATCGCCTGGAACGCCGCCCCCGATCCCGCCGCGCGGATCACCGTGATCCTGTTGTTTACGACCAATGCCCTGTTCCATGCGCTGTGGAGCCCGCTATTCTTCCGCCTCCAGCGACCCGACTGGGCGCTGGTCGAAGTGGTGTTCCTGTGGGCATCGCTGGTCGCGCTGGTCGTGGGACTGTGGCCGATCGCGCACGCCGCGAGCTGGCTGATCGTACCCTATCTCGCCTGGGTCAGCTTCGCGGCCTGGCTCAACAGCGCGATCGTCCGACTCAACCGGCCCTTCGCCTGACATGACGCCACCGCCCAACGGGCGGTTGATACGACGTGAATTTCATAAGGAACGACACTGATCGAATAATTGGTTGGAGAGCCTGTCATGCCGACGCTGGAAAACACCGCTTCGCACTTCGCAACGCCCATTCCCGAAATCCGGCGAATAGGCGTGGCGGATCTGAACTGGGCCTTGGCGGAGGGGTGGAAGGACTTCCTCGCCAAGCGCGGCGATCTCGTCGTCATCGGGCTGCTTTATCCGATCATCTGCCTGATCGCGGCGGTAACGACGTTCAACGATCCGCTGCTGCCGCTGTTCTTCCCACTCGTCGCCGGTCTGTCGATCGTCGGGCCGGCGGCGGCCTCGGGCTTCTACGAGCTCGCCCGCCGCCGCGAGGAAGGGCGCGACGCCAGCTGGTGGCACTTCCTCGATCCGCTCAACGGACGTAGCCGCCTGCCGCTGGCGTTGCTGACCGGCGGGCTTGGCGTGCTGATGATCGGCTGGCTGCTGGTCGCCTACGCCATCTATGCGGTCACGTTCGGCGCCCATGCACCGATGCGCGTCGGCGACCTGTTCGGGCGGCTGTTCACAACGCAAGCCGGCTGGGCGCTAATCCTGCTCGGCAATTTCGCCGGCCTCGGCTTCGCGATGGCGAGTCTCATCCTCTCGGTCGTGTCCTTCCCGATGGTCGTCGACACGCCGGTCGACGCCGGGCGGGCGGTGCGCACGTCGCTGGCGGCGGTCCGAAAAAACCCGCGCGAGGTGTTCGGCTGGGGATTGCGGGTTGCGGCGCTGCTGCTGCTCGGGCTGATCCCGGCGGCGATCGGGCTTGCCGTCGTGCTGCCCTGGCTGGGCTATGCGACCTGGCATCTCTATACCCGGCTGGTCGTCCGGTGAGAGCAGTGTCGGATCCGGCGGTCCCGTTTGGGGCCGCCCCTGGATTGGTCGGCCTGCTGGACACCGCCGATCGCTCGACCAGCGGGCCGTCGGTGCCGGCCGTTCCTCGGATCGGGTTCACGCAGAGGCTTGCCACCCATCGCGCAGCCATCGAGCGCCGCATCGCCGAACTGATGGACGCGCGCCCGGAGTCGCCATCGCTCCTGATCGCGGCCGCTCGCTATGCGATCGCCGGACCCGGCAAGCGGCTTCGGCCGCTACTAGCGATGCTCGCGGCCGAGCAATTCGGGGAAGGGCCGTCGCCTGGTACGCTCGAGTTCGGCTGCGCGCTGGAGATGGTCCATGCCGCCTCGCTTATTCTCGACGATCTGCCGAGCATGGACGACGCGTACATGCGCCGGGGCCGCCCAGCCTGCCACCGCCGCTTCGGGGAGGATGTCGCCGTGCTCGCCGCCGTGTCGCTGCTCAACGAAGCCTATGGCGTCGCGGCGCGCGCGTCCGGACTGTCCGGAGAGCAGCGCCTGCTGCTCGTCGAGCGACTGAGCGGCGTCATCGGATTCCAGGGCCTCGCCGCCGGCCAGATCCGGGATCTGCACGATCGGCCACCCCTCGAGAAACGCGCCCTGCACGACCTCAACCATCACAAGACCGGGATGTTGTTCATCGCGGCGGTCGAGGGCGGTGCGATCACCGTCGGCGCGGGGCCGGATGAATTGAAGGCCGCGCGCGACTTTGGCGCCGCGCTCGGCAAGGCGTTCCAGCTTCTGGACGATCTGGTCGACGCCTATGACACCGCCGCCGCCGCCGGCAAGGACGTCGGGCAGGACAAGGACAAGATCACGCTCGTCTCGCTCCTGGGGTTCGAAGGCGCGCGCACCGAAGTGCGACGCTCCGTCGACGCCGCCGTCGCCTGCATCCGCGGTTTTGAGCCCGGACCGCTTGGCTTGTTTGCCGAAGCCCTTCTTCACCGTGCCTAGGTGGACGTTCCATAGCCGCCGGGCACCATGATCAGCGGGTCGTGCCGATCCATCAGGTACGCCCGACATCGCCGTCGTCGGATGGGTCCGGCCTGGCTTCCAGCCGGTGCGGGCGGATGCCTTGTAGCCATCGTACGGTGGTCAAAGCCACGTCGGCCGATATGCCGATCGCGGTGTATCGCACGCGCGCCCCACGCCACAAGGCGAGCGCACCGCTCGTGCCGCCTGGTACAGGACGTTTCGAGCTTGTTATCTTGTTCCTTCCGACCGTGGGCAAACAGGCCGAGTACAACCGCCCCGCGCGTTCCATGGACAATTCCCGTGCGACCCTAGCGATGTCCTAACCCCCTACCCTTACAAAAAAGGGGCAAGGCGCGGAAAGATCAGACAGGGATGTGTCACAACGGCCGTAGATCACACAGTTTCTGGAGCCGTGTGACGATAGGCCACAGGGCGCTGGTGGGCCCGGCAGGACTTGAACCCGCAACCTAACCGTTATGAGCGGTCAGCTCTAACCAATTGAGCTACAGGCCCCCAGCAGCGCCAGCCGATAGCCCGAGCCTTCGGCCGCTGGCAAGCGCTGCGGTCGATCGCGCTATGCCAGCGCGGCGATCAGTGCATCCGCGCCGATCGGCTCGACCCCTTCGCGCGCCAGCAACGCGAGCACGCCGTCCCACCACGCGTAGAACGTCCGGAGATCGGCCAGGTCGCGGACATAGGGCGTGTGACCGGGCTCGACCGATGGTGAGTGAAACGAGATCGACAGCAGCCGGCACTCATCATCGAGCAGCGTACGGATCGCGCGCAGCGCGTCGGATAGCGGCGTTCCCTCCGGCGTCAGCGCGACGCGGCCGAGCAGCCCCGACCGTGACAATAGTCCGCGCGCCAACCGGGCCTTGCCCGCCGCCGGGTAAAGCCAACTGCCCAGGCTCCGCGCCGTGCCGACATAGACGCTGGTCAGCGGCAGTTCGAGCAGCCCGCGTGCGGGCCCGACACGGCAGGGTGCGACGACATGACGTGAAAAGTCGGGGCCGCCCTCCGCCGAATAGTCGAACAGCGCGCGGACCGAGACGTCGAGCCGGTAGCCAGCCTCCTCGAGCAATCGCGCCGTCGCCCCGCCGACGCCGTAGCGCCCGGCGCGATAGATGCGCGGGCGCGTCCCGAAGGCGTCCTCGATGCAGGCGGTCAGCGCACCGAGCTTGGCGCGTTCCAGCGTCTCGGGAAGATTGCCCACGAAGCTGTTGGCGACGGTCAGCGGCTCGTCGTGCGGCGGATTGACCCACGGATGAAGCTGCGTGCCGATCGCACACGCCCCGGCTTCCAGCCATGGCCGCATCACGCCGATCGCCACCGGATCGGACGCGATCGGATAGTCGACCAGATACGTCGGTGCGATGCCTTGACCGGCAAGATAGCGATGCGCGGTCGGAAGCGCAGCGACTGCCGTGGTCGCGGTGGCATCGCGCCGCCGCGGCTGTGTCCAGTCGAATTCTTCCTCGGTGTCGACGAACACGAGAAAGCGGCGGCCGAGCGCGCGGGGCGGATCGATAATATCGGCCTTGCTCGCCGGCCGGTCTATCCGCCCGTCCCCAGCGTTTCCGACCATGTCAGCTGCCGGCGCTGATGCGCGACGGATCCTGCGCGATGGGCAGCCGCAATTGGAATCGGTCGGGCTCGATCGCCAGCGTGCCGCCGACCGCCCCGGCGAGCCGACGGACCAGATGCAAGGAGAAGCCGAGACCGAGCAGCGGCGCATCGGGTGAGTCACCCTCGGGACTATAGCCGGGATCGAGCAGCGCCGCCTCGCTCTGCCCCAGAAGCCGGCGCGGGCGACCGACGAGAAGATCGATCAGCCCGCCCGGTATCACGACGAGCGCGGCGTGAATCGTCTCGGCGTCGTCGGCGAGCGCTGCGCATCCACCGACCAGCCGGGCCATCATCCGGCGTAATGCGGCAGGATCGCCGATCACCGGGGTGAGGTCGGTCGCAATAGCACAGGCGAGCGCGCCCCCCCGGCGCTGCGCGGCGTGAGCATGATCGCTGCAGATAGACCCCAGCATCGCGCCGAGATCGACGGGCAGTTGCTGGAGGTCGAGTCGCTGGGTCGAAAGTCGCGCCGCAACGTCGAGATCGTCGACGGCCGCGAGCAGCCGACCGGCCTGTTCGGCGATCGACTGCGCGCGATCGCGATAGACGGTCGAGACCGGCCCGCGCATCTGCCGCCGGATCATCTCGGCGAACCCGCCGATGGCGTTGAGCGGGGTCCGCAATTCATGCACCAACTGGCGCAGCGAATCGGGGGCGAGGCCCGCGCCGAAGACATCGTGCGGACCCGCCGGTTCGGCACGATCGCCGACGTGCGGCCGACGCGCGGTGCAGCGATACCCTGCGAAACGACCGTTGGATGGTTCGAAGACCGGAACCCCCGCGATGCGCCATTCGCCGCTCGCAGTCGAACCGCCCGCCACGACGAGCCTTGCGTCGCGAAACGGCGCGCGCCGGCGAAAGGCACCGGGCGCCTGCGCATCGACGCCGTGCGGGCCGTGCGCGGCGACGGCGATCGTCTCGCCGATCAGCGGCCCGCGCGGCACGCCCTCGAGCCAGCGGATGACTCCATCGGTGCCGGTCTCGAAGCGGAAGCTTGCGGCATCGTCGGCCGGATCGACCGCGCGCCGGCGCGGCGCGACGTCGCGATCTTTGCGAAAACGCGCGATCCGCGTGATGATCGCGCGGATTTGTCCTTCGCCGACGCCATGTTCCAGTGCCTGGACGGGGGGCACCGGCTCGTCCGACCGGACGCTGTGGAGCGCAACCGGCCGACGCGACGCCGGCTCGATCATCGCAGGCGGCGGACCGACCTCGCCGCTGATCTGCATGTCGGTACTGCCGAAGCTCGACAGCGCCGCCTCGATGACGGGCCCGAGATCGCGGCGATGGCGCAGATAGCCGCGCCCAGTCGGCGACAACCTCGGCAGGATCGACAACCAGCCCTGCTGGTCGAGCCGCGCATAGGGAAGCACCGCGCCGGCAACCGCCGGAACGTCAGCCGCGAGAAAGGCGACCAGCGCCGCCGCGATCGGCCGCCCCGCAAACGTCCGCGCGGTCTCCTGCCGGATCGCCAGCGGCACGTCCGGCCGCAAGGCGGTCAGCCGGCCGAGCGCCTCGCGCTCCAGCGCCGGATCGGCGTCGCGATGCCGCTGCGCCAGCAGGTCGAGCAACTGGCGCCACATCGCGACACGATCGGCGGTACGAACCGCCGGTCGCGCGAGCACCGTGGCTAGCCTGTCGTCGAACCGCACTTATTTCTCCACGCGCCCGACCGGCGGGACGCCCTCCATGCCGGAACAAGGTTGACTATCGGTTCCCCTCAAGGCGCGCAAAGCGACATTTAAATTCGCGTCGCATAGTGGGACAATTGCCAGCGCTCGCAACTTTCTTATAGGGGAGATGCCGTTGCGTGAAAGGAAGCCCCTCTTGGCCTCGCCCCCCTATCTTGACTCGATCGACCTTATCATTCTCGCCGAACTGCAGGACGACGGACGGATCACCAATGTCGAACTCGCCCGCCGCGCCGGTCTGACCGCGCCCCCCTGCCTGCGTCGCGTCCGCGCGCTCGAGGAGGGCGGCGTGATCAACGGCTATCACGGCCGACTCAATCCGGCCTCGCTGGGCTATGGCATCACGGTGTTCGCCCTGGTCAGCCTGCGGAGCCAGGCCGAAGAGGATCTGCGCGATTTCGAGAATCATGTCGCGACGCTACCCGAGGTCCGCGAGTGTCACATGCTCAACGGCGAGATCGACTTCATACTCAAGATCGTCGCCCACGACCTTCAGTCGTTCCAGAGCTTCCTGACCTCGAAGCTGACGACGGCGCCGCATGTCGCGAGCGTCAAGACATCGCTCACGATCCGGACCTCGAAGGATCAGCCCGGCGTGCCCGTCGACCGAACCGCATAACCGACGAGGATTGCGGCGCCGAGCTTAGTCGGCGCCGCGTTGTGCCCTACTGCTTCGGCGCCGGCGCCGCCGCCGGCTGCGCGCCCTTGCTCGCCCATACCGACCAGTAATGCGCCAGCGGCGCGGCCGGTCCCTGGACCAGCGCGAACGCCTGAACCGCGCCCGGCTTGTCGCCACCCTGCGCAAGCGCCTCGCCGAGATGCAGGTTGGTCACATTGGCA
The DNA here is from genome assembly GCF_937859915.1 of uncultured Sphingomonas sp. Classification (GTDB taxonomy): domain Bacteria; phylum Pseudomonadota; class Alphaproteobacteria; order Sphingomonadales; family Sphingomonadaceae; genus Solisphingomonas. The sequence goes on from NZ_CALMAW010000084.1 coordinate 8,493, forward strand.
TCGGCGCCCTTCTGGAGCGCGACCTTATACAGGTCGGCCGCCTTGGCGTACTCGCCATAGCCGAGATAGGCATCGCCGATCAGCAGCGCCTGCTTGCCGTCCGCGGCGGCGCGCGCGCGCTTGTCGGAGGCGGGCAAATCGGCCTTGTCGGCGGCGACCTTCGATCCCGCGACCTGCTTGACCTCGGCCAGCGCCTTGCTCGTTGCCAGCGCCTTGGCATCGACCATGTTGGACGAGGTGCCCTGATCGATCACGGCCTTGGCCTCGCCAGGGAAGCCTTTGTTGAGCGCCATGTTGGCATAGTCGTAATAGTCGCGTTCACCGGCCAGCGCACCCGAGACGCGCATCAGGCGCAGCGTATCGAGATCGGTCTGCGGATCGAGCTTGCTGGTGTCGCGGTAGGTCTGCAGCACGATGCGCCACAGGTCGATACGGGGATAGGCCTCGACGAGCTCGACGCCGTATTTCTGCACGGCGGCCGGCATCTTGGCATCGTAGGCGATGCCGAGCGCACGACGATACCAATCCTCGTCGACCGGCTGACCGGCCGCCTTCTTGGCCTGGATGGCCTGGTCGACAATCGGCAGCGCCTCCGTCCCACGACCTTCGCGGGTCTTGACCTGCGCGAGCAGGATCGCGGAGTCGCCGTCGGTCGGCTTGAGCTGCACGAGTTGCGTGAAGGCGGCGTCCGCGGCCTGCATATTGCCCGCATTGTAAGCAAGCTGGCCCTTCACGCCGAGAATCTGGATCAGCTGATCCTGCGGCGCCTTGCCACTGGCGATGACGCCGTCGGCGGCGGTCATCTCGGCGGCGGTGTCATTGGTACCCTGCGCGAGGATCAGCGCCATCAGCGCGACCTGATATTTGTCGTCCGGCGTCGTCGCCGCCGCCTGCGCCGCGGGCAGCGCGGTCTTGGCGGTCGCAAAGTCCTTGGCCTGCAGCGCCTTCTGGAGCGGCTGCGCGGCAACCGCGAAAGCCGGGCTGAACTGCGGCTTGTTCGGATCTGCCGCCGCCGCCTTCTTGGCCAGCGCCGGACCCGCGGTCAGCGTGGCCGCGCCGAGCGCGAGGGACAGCGCCAGCGCCGTCGTCGATGCGAATTTCATAGGGAAGTCTCTCCTCTTGCGGCAACCGGGAGCACGCCGGCGTGGTGCTAATCCCTGCCCCGCTCCGGTTCAAGCGTATGGATCAAGCGGTACGCTGCCGTCCGGGGGCTGAACACGCATTGAACGTCGCGGGTTGCATGGCCCGCGAACATGGTTGACCGCCGGTCGGCGTTTGCTACCGCCATCGCCATGATCGCGCTTATTTCTCCCGCCAAGACGCTCGACTATGAGAGCAACCTGCCCGCGCTGACGGCGACGACGCCGCGGTTCGTCGACGAGGCGGCCTTTCTCGCCGAACGCGCCGCCAAGCTGTCCAAGCGCAAGCTGATGGACCTGATGCACATTTCGGAGAAGCTCGCCGCGTTCAACGTCGAGCGCTACCGCGACTTCGCCGAGGCACCCGAGCGCCCGGCGCTGTTCGCCTTCGCGGGCGACGTCTACACCGGCTTCGAGGCGCACAGCCTCGACGAGCCGGCGATCGGCTTCGCGCAGGACCATGTCCGCATCCTCTCCGGCCTTTATGGTTTGCTTCGCCCGCTTGATCTGATCCGGCCCTATCGGCTGGAGATGGGGACGCACTGGGCGCCGGGCCGCGCCAAGACCTTGGTGCAATGGTGGGGCACACGCGTCGGCGACCGGCTCGGCGACGAGCTGGCCGAACAGGGCTCGGCCGATATCATCAACCTCGCCAGCCAGGAATATTGGGCGGCGATCGCGCAGGCGACGCCTGCCGGGGCGCGGGTCACAACGATCGAGTTCATGGAGGACGGCCCCAAGGGTCTGCGCTTCAACAGCTTCGCCGCCAAGCGCGCGCGCGGCATGATGGCGCGCTACATCTGCGAGCACCGACTGGGCGACGTTGCCGCGCTCAGGGGCTTCGACAGCGACGGCTACGCGTTCGACGCGGATGCGTCTGACGACCAGCGCTGGCGCTTCGTGCGCCGCTAGAAGCCCTCTTCCTCAGGGAGAGGGTTGGGTGAGGGTGTCCGGCGTTCGATCGTGCCAGCGGCCGTTCACGCGACGCTTGCGCGTCGCTTCTCTCATCGCGATCAGCATCGGGGGCCGCCCTCGGCCACACCCTCTCGCGCACGCGCCCGCGTATGCGCGAGGGGTGGCGCCACGATGACAGCTGCGCTAATGGGATCGAAACGGCGCCGGCACGGGCGCCCATGACCTAAAACACCAGCGAAAGCCCCTAGATTTGGCCAGCGCCCCGCCGACCATCGACCCCAGCGATATTTCTCCCGTCTCGATCGTCGACGAGATGAAGACGAGCTATCTCGACTACGCCATGTCGGTGATCGTCAGCCGCGCGCTGCCCGACGTCCGCGACGGCCTCAAGCCCGTCCATCGCCGCATCCTCTACGGCGCCCAGGAAAGCGGCTTCGTCGCCGGCAAGCCCTATCGCAAGTCGGCGCGCCTCGTCGGCGACGTGATGGGTAAATATCATCCGCACGGCGACAGCTCGATCTACGACGCACTCGCGCGGATGACGCAGGACTGGTCGATGCGGCTGCCGCTGATCGACGGCCAAGGCAATTTCGGCTCGATGGATCCCGATCCGCCCGCGGCGATGCGCTACACCGAGGCGCGACTTGCGCGCTCGGCCAGCGCGCTGCTCGAGGACATCGACAAGGACACGGTCGACTTCCAGCCGAATTATGACGGCTCGGAGAGCGAGCCCGTCGTGCTGCCCGCGCGCTTTCCCAATCTGCTCGTCAACGGCGCCGGCGGCATCGCGGTCGGCATGGCGACCAACATCCCGCCGCACAATCTCGGCGAGGTCATTGCCGCCTGCAAAGCCTATATCGAAAACGGCGCGATCACCGTCGACGAGCTGATGGCCTATGTCCCCGCCCCCGATTTCCCCGGCGGCGGCATGATCCTGGGCCAGGGCGGCGCGCGCAACGCCTATCATACGGGGCGCGGCTCGATCATCGTGCGCTCGCGCTACACGGTCGAGGAGCGGGCGGGCGACAGACGCTCGATCGTGCTCACCGAAATCCCTTATCAGGTCGGCAAGAACGGGCTGGTCGAGAAGATCGCCGAGGCCGCGAAGGAAAAGCGGATCGAGGGCATCGCCGACATCCGCGACGAGAGTTCGCGTGAGGGCGTGCGCATCGTCATGGAGCTCAAGCGCGACGCGACGCCCGACGTCGTGCTCAACCAGCTCTGGCGCCACACGCCGGCGCAGTCGGGTTTCCCGGCCAACATGCTCGCGATCCGCGGCGGCCGGCCCGAGATTTTGGGTCTGAAAGACATCATCGCGGCGTTCGTGACGTTCCGCGAAGAGGTGATCACCCGCCGCTCCAAATATGAGCTGCTCAAGGCCCGCGAGCGCGCGCACATCTTGCTCGGCCTCGTCGTCGCGGTGACCAACCTCGACGAGGTGGTGCGCATCATCCGCGGCTCGCCCAACCCCGCCGAGGCGCGCGCGGCGCTGTCCGCGCGCGAATGGCCGATCGCCGAGATCGCGCCCTATATCCGGCTGGTCGAAGCCGTCGAGCTGGCACCCGATGGCGACGGCTACAAGCTGTCCGACATCCAAGTCCGCGCGATCCTCGAGCTGCGCCTCCACCGCCTCACCGGCCTCGGCCGCGACGAGATCGGCAACGAACTCGCCGGGCTCGCCACGACGATCGCCGAACTGCTCGAGATCCTCGGCAACCGCGTCCGGCTCTACGAGATCCTCGTCGCCGAACTCGACGCGGTCTCGGCGGCGTTCGCCACCCCGCGCCGCAGCCAGATCATGCCCGCCGGCGACGACATCGACGACGAGGACCTGATCGAGCGCGAGGAGATGGTCGTCACCGTCACGCTCGGCGGCTATATCAAGCGCACCCCGCTCGATGCCTTCCGCACCCAGGCGCGCGGCGGCAAGGGCCGCTCGGGCATGGCGACCAAGGACGAGGACGCCGTCGTCAAGCTGTTCGTCACCTCGACGCACACCCCCGTGCTGTTCTTCTCGACCGCGGGCAAGGTCTATCGCAAGAAGGTCTGGCGGCTTCCCGAAGGCGCCCCGCAGGCGCGCGGCCGACCGATGATCAACCTGCTGCCGCTGGCCGAGGGCGAGACGATCTCGACCGTGCTGCCGCTGCCCGAGGACGAGGCGTCGTGGGGCGACCTCCACATCCTCTTCGCGACTGCCAAGGGCCTCGTCCGCCGCAACAGCATGGACCAGTTCACCCGCATACCCACGGCGGGCAAGATCGCGATGCGCTTTTCGGAGAGTGATAGCGACGACGAGACCGTCGAGACGACCAGCGACCGGCTGATTGGGGTCACGCTGCTCAGCGGCGACGACGACGTGCTGCTCGCGACGCGCAACGGCAAGGCGATACGCTTCCGCTCGACCGACGTCCGCGAGTTCCAGAGCCGGACGTCGGCGGGTGTCCGCGGCGCACGGCTGCTCGGCGACGACGAGGTGATCTCGCTGTCGATCCTGCACGGCACGCCGTGGGACCAGGATACCGAGACGCGCGAGGCCTATCTCAAGGCCGCGCCGTGGAAGGAAGGCGAACGCGAGGCCACGCTCGACGAGGCGACGATGCAGGCGATGGCCGACGCGGAGGAGTTCGTCATGACGGTCTGCGCCAACGGCTATGGCAAGCGCTCGTCGGCCTATGAATATCGCCGTATCGGCCGCGGTGGCCAGGGTATCACCAATATCGACAACCTTGCGCGCAACGGGCCCGTCGTCGCCAGCTTCCCCGCGCACAAGGGCGAGCAGCTGATGCTGGTCACCGATCAGGCCAAGCTGATCCGCATGTCGGTGGGCGACACGCGCGTGATCGGGCGCGGCTCGTCGGGCGTTCGGCTGTTCCACGTCGGCAAGGACGAGCATGTCGTCTCGGCGGCGCGCATCGCCGAGACCGAGGACGAAGCCGAGGTCGATCTCAGCGGCGAGGTGCCAGTGGCGATCGATCCGCAGGTCGAGGGCGACACCGACGAAGACCTGGCGGACGGCCACGAGGAATAGCGGCCGGTTCCGGTTCGAGGCGTCCGCCCCCTAACCCGTTCGCACTGAGCGAAGTCGAAGTGCATGTTGCAGGCGCCGCGCGTGGAACAGGTCCTTCGACTTCGCTCAGGACGAACGGGTTTTGTTTGCCTACGCGAACAAGTGCTCGACCTCCGCCTCGGGATAGGTTTCATCGATCAGCACCTGGCGGTGGCAATGCGTCGGCTCGCGCTCGAAGCAGAGCAGCGCCGACGGCGCCTCGGTGGCAAGATCGCGCAGTTGCTCGGCCGCCACGATCGCGGCGGGTTCGGCAAGCGTGCCCCGGTAGATCTCCGCCATCAGCTCATGCCGCCCCTTTCGCGCCGCCTCGCGGCCCTCGGGCGGTGTGCCGAGCGCTTTCAGATGGACATAGTCGATGCCATGCTCGGCCAGCCCCAGCCGCAGCGGCGTTTTGGAAAATCCCGGGCGGCGCGACAGCGGCAGCTGACGGACGTCGATCAGCCGCTTCACGCCCGCCCGCTCGAGCGCCGCGATCAGCTCGGCCTGCGTCGCACCCTCATAGCCGATCGTGAACAGCTTCATGCCGCATCAAACCGCGCGTCGCGCGTTGCGGTTCCTTCGCCTGCCCGGCTGCGCTATGCGCGGCGGCATGCATGACATCCACATCGTCGGCGGCGGACTCGCCGGATCCGAAGCTGCCTGGCAGCTCGCCGAAGCCGGCTTCAAGGTGCGCCTGAGCGAAATGCGCGGCGTCGAGGGCACCGCCGCGCACCACGGCGACAATCTCGCCGAGCTCGTCTGCTCGAACAGTTTTCGGTCTGACGATCCCGAAAAGAACGCGGTCGGGCTGCTCCATGCGGAAATGCGCGCGCTGGGCTCGCTGATCCTCGCGCAGGGCGATGCGCACCGCGTCCCCGCCGGCTCCGCGCTGGCGATGGACCGCGACGGCTTTGCCGAAGGCGTCACCGCCGCGATCGTCGCGCATCCCAATATCGAGCTCGTCCGCGAGCGCATCGACACGCTGCCCGAGGGCCCGGCGATCGTCGCCACCGGTCCGCTTACCGCCGCCAACCTCGCGCAGTCGATCATCGCCGAGACCGGGCGGGACCAGCTCGCCTTCTTCGACGCGATCGCGCCGATCGTCCACCGCGACAGCATCGACATGGACATCGCCTGGTTCCAGTCGCGCTGGAACAAAGGCGACGGGCACGACTACATCAACTGCCCGATGAACAAGGACGAATATCTCGCCTTCCACGCCGCACTGATGGCGGGCCAAAAAACCGAGTTCAAGGAATGGGAGACCAACACCCCCTATTTCGAGGGCTGCATGCCCGTCGAGGTGATGGGATCGCGCGGGGTCGACACGCTGCGCTTCGGGCCGATGAAGCCGGTCGGGCTCGACGATCCGCGCACCGGGCGATGGCCGCATGCCGTCGTCCAGCTAAGGCAGGACAACCGCCAAGGCACGCTGTGGAACATCGTCGGCTTCCAGACCAAGCTCAAACATGCCGAGCAGGTCCGCGTGTTCCGGATGATCCCGGGGCTGCAGAATGCCGAGTTCGCGCGGCTGGGCGGTCTCCACCGCAACACCTTCATCCGCTCGCCGGTGCTGCTCGACGAGACGCTGCGGCTCAAGTCGCGCCCCAATGTGCGCTTCGCCGGCCAGATCACCGGCTGCGAAGGCTATGTCGAGAGCGCGTCGATCGGCATGCTGGCGGGCCGCTTTGCCGCCGCCGAACTCTCGGGGCGCACCATGGCGCCCCCGCCGGCGACGACCGCGCTCGGTGCCTTGCTCGGCCACATCACGGGCGGCGCGGAGGCCGACGTCTACCAGCCGATGAACGTCAATTTCGGTCTTTTTCCCCCGCTCGCCGACGCCCCGCGCAAGGCCGACCGCAAGGCGCTGATGAGCGCCCGGGCAAAAGCGGATCTTGCAGTGTGGCGCGAGCAGATCGAGGCGGTGCCGGCCTAGCTGATCCCCGGCGCAGGCCAGGGCCAGGCCCGCACGATGTAGCTGGCGCCGCGTTTGCCACAGGCGCCGGGCTTGGGCCCCGGCTTCCGCCGGGGAACGATAAGCACTTACTGCCCTTCGTCCGACTCGTCCGCTGCCGGCTTCGCTGCCCCCGCCGCCGGCGCACATTTCGGCCGCGCCTTGCGGACCACGCGAGTCGTCGCGAACTCGGCGGGGTCGAGTGCCCCCGAATGGTCGGCATCGGCGGTCGCGAACTTGGCGACCGCCTTCGCGGCATATTCGTCGAACGACAGCTTGCCGTCGCCATTGGCGTCGAGCTTGGCGAAATTCTTGTGTCGCGCGATCAGATATTCGTCGCGATCGATACGCCCGTCCTTGTTGTGATCGTAGCGGCCGAAGCGCTTTTGCTCACGGGTTTTCTCGGTGGCTTGCGGCGCGTCGGCCGCAGGCGGCGCAGAAGCGAGCGGCGGCCCGCCGGTCAGCGCCGCGATCGCGGCCGGCGGGGGCGGAAGCGCGGGATCGTGCCGCGCCAGTCCCGTCCACAGAAAGAAGCCCGCCGCCGCCAGCAACAATGCCGATGCCACGCCTGCAAGATATCGCCCCATCGCGACCTCCCCCGTCCGGGCGGCAGGCTAACCCGACGCGCGCCGAACGCCAAGTTCGTCGCGCGCGGTCAGCGCCCCGTCCAGCGGTGCGCGAGCACGCGCAGCAAGCGGGCGGATGAAGCGGGCGGACGCAGCGCATCCGCCCCGCGCCGGACATCCTGCAGGGCGAGCGCCGCCAGCATGCCCAATGGGCGCAGAGACACGGGCCAGGGCGTCGCCATCGCGCTTTCGAGCGGGGCTTGGGCGGCGGCGAGCAATGGCTGTCGGCGTTCGGGCGGGGCGTAATGGCGCGCGAGGTCGGCGAGGGCCCACCCCTCTCCCGCGCTCGCCAGTCGTGACAATTGGGCAGCCGGGCCGAGCACCCGGCCGATCAGCGTGAACAACTGCGTACCCCGTTGCCCGGCGTGGGTCATGGCAGTCTCGATGCCGAGATCCGGATCGTCGAACAGCACCTCCCAGCCATCCGCCATGGCGGCCAGTTCGCTACCTGCGATCCTATCGGGGCGTAGCGCTGCCGCGGCCGCGAGCAACGGCTCGGCCGGGGGCGGTGCCGTATCGAGCGCGATCAAGGCATCGCGCCACCACAATAGGCGGATCATGCCTATTCCCGGCTCGCGCGCGCGCGCTACGATCGTGCCAAGCCGCTCATCGAGCGCCAACAGCGTCGACAGGCTCTGCCGCACCGTCCTGCGCGCATACGCGACCGCAAGCTCGCGCTCCGGATGCAACGGCATTGGGGTCAACTGGGCATCTGGCATCGAGCGTTCCTGCTCTAGCGGCAATACCGCGGCGCCGCCGGTCGGAATAGGCTGGCGTCGAAGTCCGCCATGCCATCGAACCCACGCCGCCCGATTCAAATTGATGGCTCCGGATACTCGGTCTTTGATCGATCCCCGACGCAGCGATCTGCCGTCGCCGCGCTTGTCGAAGATCGCTGTCGGTCGCCGCGAAGCTGCCGGACCTTCGGCCTTCGACAAGCCGCAGCGGATCGCTTGCCGCTATCGATAGCAGACCTTCTTCGCCGCCTTGACGACGTCGTCCGCCTTGAGCAGCGCGAGCTTCTCAAGATTGGCGGCATAGGGCATCGGCACGTCGACATTGGTGACGCGCAATACCGGCGCGTCGAGATCGTCGAAGCCATGCTCCATGACCAGCGCGGCGATCTCCGAGGCGATCGAGCAGGTCGGCCAGCCCTCTTCCACGACGACGATCCGGTTGGTCTTGGCCAGCGACTTGAGCACCGTGTCCTTGTCGAGCGGACGCAGCGTGCGCAGGTCGATCACCTCGGCCTCGATACCCTCTTCGGCGAGCTTGATCGACGCCTCGAGCGAGACGCCGACGCCGATCGAGTAGCTGACCAGCGTGACGTCCTTGCCCTCGCGGGCGACCCGCGCCTTGCCGATCGGCAACACGAAATCGTCAAGATCGGGAACCTCGAAGCTCTGGCCGTAGAGCAGCTCGTTCTCGAGAAACACGACCGGATCCTCGCAGCGGATCGCGGCCTTGAGCAGGCCCTTGGCGTCGGTCGCGGAATAGGGGGCGATCACGATCAGGCCGGGGACGCTTGCATACCAAGGCGCATAGTTCTGCGAATGCTGCGCACCGACGCGCGCCGCCGCACCATTGGGTCCGCGGAACACGATCGGGCAGCGCATCTGGCCGCCCGACATGTAATTGGTCTTGGCGGCCGAGTTGATGATGTGGTCGATGGCCTGCATCGCGAAATTGAACGTCATGAACTCGACGATCGGGCGAAGACCCGCCATCGCCGCACCCGTGCCCACGCCGGCGAAGCCATATTCGGTGATCGGCGTGTCGATGACGCGGCGGTCGCCGAACTCGTCGAGCAGCCCCTGCGTGACCTTGTAGGCGCCCTGATACTGCGCGACCTCCTCGCCCATCACGAAGACGCGGTCGTCGGCGCGCATCTCTTCGGCCATCGCGTCGCGCAGCGCTTCGCGCAGCGTCATCTTCACCATCGCGGTGCCTTCCGGCACCTCGACGTCCCGCGCATCGACGCCGGCCTTCTCGGCGGCGGCGACGTCGGCGACGAGATCGCGCGCGCCGCTCGGCATCTGATGCGGGGTGGCGCTCTCGGGGATCGGGGGCTGGCCCTGATCCTTGGCCGCCTCGACGGGCTGAGCGTCGGCGGCATCGCCCGATCGGCTCTCGGTCGGCTTGGCGGAGGCGTCCTCGCCATCCTCGAGCAGCGTGGCGATTGGGGCGCCGACCTTCACGCCGTCCGTGCCCTCGGCGACGAGGATGTGCCCGATCGTGCCCTCGTCGACCGCCTCGAACTCCATCGTCGCCTTGTCGGTTTCGATTTCAGCAAGGATGTCGCCAGACTTGACGGTGTCACCCTCCTTCACCAGCCATTTGGCAAGCGTGCCCTCCTCCATCGTCGGGGAGAGCGCAGGCATCTTGAGTTCGATCGGCATCAATAGGTTCCCACCAGCACATCGGTGTACAGCTCGGCCGGATCGGGCTCGGGCGATTGTTCGGCGAAGTCGGCCGCCTCGACGACGATCTGACGGGTCTCCTTGTCGATCGCCTTGAGCTCGTCCTCGGTGACGCCCAGCGCTTCGAGATCACGCTTGGCATGGTCGATACAGTCGGAGCGGTCCTTCATCGACTGGACCTCCTCTTTGGTCCGGTATTTGGCAGGGTCGGACATCGAGTGGCCGCGATAGCGATAGGTCTTGAGCTCCATCACGATCGGGCCCTTGCCCGCGCGCACCCATTTGAGCGCCTCTTCGATCGCGCCGCGCACCGCGAGCACGTCCATGCCGTCGACCTGCATGCCAGGCACGCGGAAGCTCTCGCCGCGCCGGTAGAGCTGGTCCTCGGACGAGGAACGGCTAACCGCGGTGCCCATCGCATAGCCATTGTTCTCGATCACGAAGATGATCGGAAGCTTCCACAGCTCCGCCATGTTCATGCTCTCGTAGACCTGGCCCTGGTTGGCCGCGCCGTCGCCGAAATAGGCGAGACAGACGCCGCCGTCGGCGCTGTACTTGTGCTTGAAGGCGAGACCGGTGCCGAGGCTGACCTGCGCGCCGACGATGCCGTGGCCGCCGTAGAATTTATGCTCGACGCTGAACA
>NZ_CALMAW010000085.1 GCF_937859915.1 uncultured Sphingomonas sp.
AGATGAAGGCGATCTTCTGCTTGTGATGGCGGACGTAGCGGGTCTCGTAGGCGACCTCCATCATCAGCACGACCGTGTCCGCCTGCCCCGCGCCATCGAGCGACGAGAGGGCCGGCGAAAGCTGATCGCCAAGTACGGGGACGAGCGTCGTCATGGGCCCGTCCTAACCGCAACGACGTTAGCTGTCGCGAGCGGCGTGGCGCCGGGAGGGTCGCCGCCCTACATGACCGCGATGACGCCCATGCACCTCGGCCAGCCCAGTCGCCTGCCTGCCTCTCCGCAAGAAGCGGTGCTCGATTATGTCGCCAATCCGCGGGCCGACGCCCGCTACATGGTGCGCTTCGTCAGCCCGGAGTTCACCTCGCTGTGCCCGGTGACGGGACAGCCCGATTTTGCGCATCTGGTGATCGACTATGTCCCTGCCGCGACGATCGTGGAATCCAAGTCGCTGAAGCTGTTCCTCGGCGCGTTCCGCAATCACTGCGCCTTTCACGAGGATTGCACCGTCGGCATTGGCCAGCGGCTGTTCGCCGAAATGGCGCCGCTGTGGCTCAGGATCGGCGGATACTGGTATCCGCGCGGCGGCATGCCCATCGACGTGTTCTGGCAATCGGGAGCGCCGCCGGCGGACGTCTGGCTGCCCGACCAGGGGGTGGCGCCGTATCGCGGACGGGGCTGACCGCTTGAACATTCGATGAACACACCTATGTTGCGATGCAGCAAGACGTGCAACCATCGCCCTGCGCGACGGTTATCCGATCAAGCCGGCAACCGCTCGGTCGCCGCCGCTCCAACACGGGGATCATCATGGCCGGCCGCTCGGACGACAACAAAGGCAAGGACGCCGGCATCGCCAGGCTGGCGCTGATCGGCAATTACCTGCCGCGCATGTGCGGGCTGGCGACGTTCACCACCGATTGCCACCGTGCCCTGCAGGTCCGCTATCCCGACGTCGCGGTCGACGTCTATGCGATGGACGATCATCCCGGCCGCTACGCCTATCCGTCCGCCGTCACCGCCGCCATCGCGCAGGACGACCCGTCCGCCTATGTCGCCGCGGCGCGGCAGATCGAGGCCAGCGGCGCGCAGGCGATCTGGGTGCAGCATGAATACGGCATCTATGGCGGGGTCGCGGGCGATTACCTGCTGACGCTGCTCGATCGCACGACGCTGCCGGTGATCGTGACGCTGCACACCATCCTCGAGCGGCCGAACGTCGACGAACGCCGCGTGATGGAGGCGCTGCTGCGCCGCGCCGCGCGCGTGGTGGTGATGGCGGAACGCGGGCGCGACATCCTGCGCCGCGTCTATGGTGCCAGCCCGCGCCAGGTCGTGATGGTGCCGCACGGCGTGCCCGATCGCGAGCTGATTTCACCCGACACGCTGAAGCCGCGCTTCGGCTGGGTGGGGCGCGAGGTAGTGCTGACCTTTGGCCTGCTCGCGCCCAACAAGGGCATCGAGACGATGATCGAGGCGCTGCCCGCCGTCGCCGAGCGCCATCCCCACGTCCTCTATGTCGTGCTGGGCTCCACCCATCCCAACCTCGTCGCGCACGAAGGGGAGGCGTATCGTGATCGGCTGAAGGCGCTGGCCGCCGAGCTGGGCGTCGCCGGGAACGTGGCGTTCATCGACGAGTTTTTCGAGCACGACCAGCTGATCGAATATCTTCAGGCGGCGGATATCTATGCCACGCCGTACAACAACCCCGCCCAGATCACGAGCGGCACGCTCAGCTATGCGATCGGCGTCGGCAAGGCGGTGATCTCCACGCCCTATGTCCATGCGACCGAGATCCTGGCCGATGGCCACGGCGTGCTGGTCGATTTCGGCGATGTCGCCGCCTTCGCGCGCGAGATCGACCGCCTGTTGTCGAGCGAGCGCGACCGCACCCGCCTGATGCAGCGCGCCTATGACCGCGGCCGGACGATGATCTGGCCGCGCCTCGCCGAGGCGATGATGCACGAGATCGCAGCGATCGTCGCCGCCCGGCCGCGCAGGTTGGTCAAAAGCGCATCCGTGGTGAAGCCGCTGATGCCCGATTTCGCCGCCGTCGAGCGGATGAGCGATTCGACCGGCATGTACCAGCACGCGATCTATTCGGTGCCCGACCGGCGCCACGGCTATTGCATCGACGACAATGCCCGCGCGCTGATCCTGACCGGCACGATGGACCTCGAACCGGCGACGCGCGACAAGTGGATGACGATCTACGCCTCGTTCATCCAATATGCGTGGAACCCGGACGTCCGCCGCTTCCGCAACTTCATGCGCTTCGACCGCAGCTGGTGCGAGGAGGAAGGGTCGGAGGACTCCAACGGCCGCACGCTGTGGGCGCTCGGCGTCACCGCCCGCGACGCCGTGGACCGCAAGCATCGCGACTGGGCGATGATGATGTTCGACATGACGGGCAGCATGGCGCTGGAACTGGGATCGCTCCGCGCACAGGCGTTCGCGATGCTCGGCGCGGCGGCGATCCTGGAAGCGCGGCCGGGCCATCAGCTCGCGCGCGAGATCCTGGAGAAGTTCCCCGACCAGCATCTGGCGCTGCTCGCCGAGGCGCGTCGCCCGGCCTGGACCTGGTTCGAGATCGTGCTCGCCTATGACAACGCCCGCGTGCCGCAGGCGCTGATCGCCGCCGGCCGTGCGCTCGACCGCCCCGATTATGTGCAGCGGGGCCTAGAGACGCTGCGCTGGATCGTCGACAAGCAGACCTCGCCCGAGGGCCGCTTCCGCGCCATCGGCCACGAGAGCTTCGGCCGGCCCTATGCCGAGCCGTTGCAGTTCGACCAGCAGCCGCTGGAAGCGCACGCGACGGTGGAAGCCTGTGCCGAGGCCTATGCCGCGTCGGGCGACCATCGCTGGATGGAGGAGGCCGAGCGGGCCTATGGCTGGTTCCTGGGCGCCAACGACCTCGACCTGCCGCTCGCCACCAGCGCGGATGGCGGATGTTTCGACGGCCTGATGCCGACCGGGATCAACCGCAACCAGGGTGCCGAGTCGATTTTGGCGTTGCAGCTGGCGAGCTGTGCGATTTCAGGGCTTTCCATCGCGGCGCAAAGCGTGGCAGGACCGACGCGCGTCGTCGCCTGACCCTCTCGGTCGGCGGCGACGCCGATCCGGAGACGAAGATTGCAGACGCGATGGACCTCGTAAACCACCGCTTGCGGCTCCATGCCGATCCGTCGCGGGTCGTCGTCCGGCCCTTCCACATCCCCATGGATGCGCAGGGAAATGTCCCCAGCCGCACGCAGCGGCTGGTGGATGAGGTGCTCGCCATGTCGCCGCAGGAGGCGCGCGAGCAGCTGGAGGAAGTGCTCAAGGACTTCGAGGCACGCCACTGGCAGACGCGGCGCGTCTTCATGACCCGCTATGACGAGCTGGAGGACCAGCTGGGCCTCGCCTCGCGCGATATCGGCGACGAAAAGCGGCAGCTGATCGGCGCCTATTTCTGCCACGAATACAGCTATGCCGCCGCGGCGCTGATGAACCCCAGCGCGGTGGCGCATTTCGACCAGAGCGGCATAACCGAGGGATCGGTGCGCATGGTCATGTCGATGCGCGCGGTAGGGGAAGGGCACATTTCGTCCATCGCCTTCCGCGAAGGCATCGTCAGCGAGGGCGGCCACCTCAAGCTCGCGACCGAACCGCCCTTCGCCACCGCGACCGACCTGCTCGACCGTGGCGACGAGATTCCGGTCGGGCCGGTGACGGTGCATCGCCATCGCGATTCGACCTTGTCGGGAACGGTGATCTTCCCGATCACCCGCGCGCAGTCGAATGGGCTGGAGGATTTGCGCATCACGCATTTCCGCCATGACGACGGAAGTCAGGAGTGGATCGGCACCTACACCGCCTATAACGGCTCGGTGATCCAGTCGGAGCTGATGCGCACCCGCGACTTCCGCGCGTTCGACCTGGTGCCGATGACCGGCGCGGCGGCGCGCAATAAGGGCATGGCGCTGTTCCCGCGCAAGGTGGGCGGCGAGTATATGATGATCGGCCGTTCGGACGGCGAGAACCTGTTTCTGCTCAAGTCGGACCGGCTGACCCATTGGGACGACGGGGAGAAGATCCTGACCCCCATCTGCCCGTGGGAGCTGGTGCAGATCGGCAATTGCGGGCCGCCGATCGAGCTGGACGAGGGCTGGCTGTTGCTCACCCACGGCGTCGGCGCGATGCGGAAATATTCGATCGGCGCGGCGCTGCTCGACAAGGACGATCCGTCCAAGGTGATCGCGCGCTCGCGCCAGCCGATCCTCGCTGCCAAGGATCAGGATCGCGAGGGCTATGTGCCCAACGTCGTCTATTCGTGCGGAGCGATGCGGCAGGGGGACACGATCTTCCTGCCTTATGGCATCGCCGACAGTTCGATCGGCTTCGCCTTCGTGCCGATCGGGGAGATGCTCGCCGCCATGTCTTGATGCGGCGGCCCGCGTCTCACCCGGGGACAGCCTAATCCCGGCTTAACCAAGGGCGTCGGGAATTCGGTCATTTTCGCCCCGCGGCGCTTGCGCGGTGCTGGTG
>NZ_CALMAW010000086.1 GCF_937859915.1 uncultured Sphingomonas sp.
GCTTCTACCTGCGCGCCTTCGCGTGCGACGAACAGGTGCCATGCACCCCCGAATCGGATCAGATGCTGATCGCAGCACGCGTCGCGCCGACGCTTGCCGCGCGTGCCGCGCTGCTCCAGCAGGCAGACGCGCTGATCACGCAGACCACGGCGTTCATCGCCTTCGGTCCGCCGATCCGATGGTCGTTGGTCGCGCCCAATCTCGACCTCTACCGTGATTCGCCGCGCGCCGTGCATCCGCTGAATGAACTTCGGAGCCCCCTCAAGCGCTAATGCTCGGACCAAGGAGCGCCATCATGCCGATAGCAGACCGTCTCGACGACCTGGCCGACAAGGTTCCCGGCATGGGCCGCGATCCCGCCTCGGTGAGGCGGCGGATCGAGCATGCCGAGCATCTGCTCGAAGGCCTGTTCGTGATCCCGGTGATCAATCGCCGCATCGGCCTGGACGTGATCCTCGACGCGTTGCCCTTCGCAGGCGATGCGATCGCCGCGGCAATGGGCGGCTGGATCATCTGGGAGGCGCGCAACCTCGGCATGTCGAAATGGCAGATGGCGCGGATGGCGGGCAATGTCGGGATCGACTTCGTGCTGGGGCTGATCCCGGTGGTCGGCGCGATCCCCGATTTCTTCTTCCGCTCGAACACGATGAATCTGAAGATGATCAAGCGTCATCTGGAACGCCATCATCCGGCCTTGGCGACGATCGAGGGGCGCGTCGTCAGACGATAGACGACGCAACGCCCATCCCGTCCCTCACCCAGACCGTTCACAGCGTCCTGCTAATCACAGACGCTAACTTCGTGACCACGCTGCGGCTCGCGACAATGCCATTCTCACCCTATTTGCATGTCGGACGAACGGCTGGTTGGGCATTTCATGCCGGATCATACGGAGAACCGTCGTCGACCGCTGGCGCTCCTTTGCGCCGTTTCAGGGTGCCGACACCTTCACCCGGTCGCCCGGCTGCGCGCCGCCTTGAGCCGCCGGACAAGCCCGCGGCCGCTTGTCGAGGCCAAGGCAGATCCACACCTCGGACAGCCAACCCTGCTTGTTGAGGTTGAGCCGCATCATGTCGGCGCTCATCCCCGGATTGACGGCGGCAAAAGCGGTCTGGAATGCGCCGACGGTCATCCCGCGCCGATGCGACAGCATCGCCATGTCCGGCGCATGGATGCCGTCATAGAGACGGTCTTCAAGCGTGAAATAGCTCACCGGATCGCTGGCCATGCAGCTGCCATGCTTTGCCCATTCATGTTGAAGCAGCTGCGGCGCCGGCGTCGCACGGACGCCCGCGGCGATCTGCGCGTCGGTCAGCAGGCCGACCGGGTGGCAATATTGCGGCCAGAGATTGGGGCCGGCGCCGTCGGGCCAAAGCCCGTGCAGGGTGAAGCCGTGCGCGCTCGCCCCAATGCATTCGGGATCGGCACCATCGCGCGGATGGCGCTGGCTGGAATAGCAATGTTCGGGAGTCCAGATCAGCGACAGCGTATAGCCCGTCGTCGGAACCCGCCGCACCGGCTGGTCGCCGCTCGGCAGTTCGGCGTGGGTCCGCGCGATCTGCGCCACCGCCAGCGAGGGCGTCAGCAACGCCGCGACCAGGATCAGCAACCACCGCATCGCACGCTCCCTCGAATCGGAACATAGGCCGAACATATCATGTCGTCGCGATCTTGCAACAAGCTCAGGCGAGCGCGAGATCGAGCCCGATATCTGCCGCCGGCGCCGACTGCGTGAGCCGGCCGACCGAGATATAGGTGACGCCGGTGTCGGCGATTGCGCGGATCGTGTCCAGCCGCACCCCGCCCGACGCCTCGGTCGGCACGCGCCCGCCGACCAGCGTCACCGCGCCGCGCAGGGTCGAAGCCTCCATATTGTCGAGCAGAAGATGCGTCGCGCCGGCGGCCAGCGCCGGCTCGATCTGGTCGATGCGGTCGACCTCGACGATGATCCGCGCGATACCCGCACGCTTCGCCCGCGCGACGGCCTCACCGACGCCGCCGGCGACCGCGACATGATTGTCCTTGATCATCGCCGCGTCCCACAGTCCCATGCGGTGATTGGTCGCGCCACCCATCCGCGTCGCATATTTTTCGAGCGAACGCAGGCCGGGGATCGTCTTGCGCGTGTCGAGCAGGATCGCGCCGGTGCCTGCGATCGCATCGACATAGGTTCGCGCCAGCGTCGCGACGCCGGACAGGTGCTGGAGCGTGTTGAGCGCTGAGCGCTCGGCGGTGAGCATCGCGCGCGCGGCACCGTCTATGCGCATCAGCGTCGTACCGCGCGCGACCTTGTCGCCGTCCTGAACCAGCGCCTCGATCGCGACGTCGGGATCGAGGCGACGGAAGAAGGCCGCGGCGATCGGAAGGCCGGCGACCGCGATGTCGTCGCGGCTGACCAGCGCGCCGTGGAAGCGCGCGTCGGCGGGAATGACGGCGGCAGAGGTGATGTCGCCGCCGTCGCCCAGATCCTCGGCGAGCGTCGCGGTCAGGAAGGCGTCGAGGTCGAAGGCGGGAAGGTCAAAGCTCATGGTCGTATAGTACCCCGTTCGTCCCGAGCGTAGTCGAGGGACAGGCTGCAAACGCTGCGCTGACGTGCCTCGACTTCGCTCGGCACGAACGGCTATTGCGCGGTCAGCCCGCCGGTCGGCCGACATCCCCCTGCCCCACGGTCCTGCCCGCCATCTCCAACATCCGGTCGAGCGGCTTCTTGGCGGCCAGCCGCGTCGCCTCGTCGAGCTCGATCTGGGGCTCCATGTCGCGCAGCGCGACGTACAGCTTCTCCATCGTGTTCATCGCCATGTACGGGCACATGTTGCAGTTGCAATTGCCGTCGGCGCCCGGCGCACCGATGAACGTCTTGTGGGGCGCCGCCTTCTCCATCTGGTGGATGATGTGCGGCTCGGTCGCGACGATGATCGTCTGCGCCGGGCTGCGCAGCGCGAAGTCGAGGATCGCGCGCGTCGAGCCGACCTCGTCGGCATGATCGAGGATGAACGCCGGGCATTCCGGATGCGCCGCGACCGGCGCGCCCGGATAGCGCTGCTTGAGCTTGAGCAGCTCGGTCTCCGAGAACGCCTCGTGGACGATACACGCGCCGGGCCACAGCAGCATGTCGCGGCCGGTCTTGCGGTTGAACCAGGCGCCCAGATTCTTATCCGGCGCGAAGATGATCTTCTGGTCCATCGGCAGCTGCGCCAGGATCTTCTCGGCCGACGAAGAGGTGACGATGATGTCGCTGTGCGCCTTCACCGCCGCCGAGCAATTTATATAGGTCAGCGCGATGTGATCGGGGTGCGCGGCGCGGAACTGGGCGAACTGCTCGGGCGGGCAGCTGTCCTCGAGCGAACAGCCGGCGGCCATGTCGGGCAGGATCACCGTCTTCTGCGGGCTGAGGATCTTGGCGACCTCGGCCATGAAGCGGACGCCGCAGAAGGCGATCACATCCGCGTCGGTCGCCGCCGCCTTGGCCGAGAGATCGAGGCTGTCGCCGACGAAGTCAGCGATGTCCTGGATGTCGGGCGTCTGGTAATAATGCGCGAGGATGACGGCGTTGCGTTCCTTGCGTAGCCGATCGATCTCGGACTTGAGATCGAGACCGCGCAGGCTCTGGACGGGGGCGTTCATGGGCGATCAACTCCTGTTGCCGCGCACATAGGCGCGCACGCCTCAGTGCGAAAGCCCGAAGACCTGGGCGAGCGACCGAGAGCGATCCATCGGCACATAGGGCGCGGCCGCCGGGAAGCCGGGCTCGTCGGCGAAGCGCACGCGGATTTGTGGATCGAGCCCGGCTGCCTTGAGGGGCAGCGCAAAATTCTGCGTCACCGCCTGCCGCGCCGCGGTGCGCGCAATCCCCATCGGTACCGCCTCGCGCGCCTGGCGGACGAGCTCGGCCTCGGCCGCCTTGCGATTCGACGCGTCGAGCGTCTCGCGGCTGTCGGTGAGGCGGAGCAGCAGCCCGCCGCCGTCATAGGCGCGCATCCGCGACGGATCGATCTCGGGGCCCTCGAGCAGCAGCGGCGGCAGCACGACGTCGAGCGTGTGGCTGTCGCCATGCCAGGTCACCGCGTTCGGCGTCAGCCGCGCGAGATCGACCTCGTAGCGGACCCGGCCAGGCATGATCAGCGTGCGCTGCGCCGACAGGCCGAAGCGCTGCTGACTGGACGTCACCACCGCGACATAGGTCGCAACCAAGGCGGTCAGCCGGTTCTCGGCCTGCAACCCCTGCAGGCTGGCGGTGGCGATCGTCTCGGGCGATGTCGGCGACCACAGACGGTCGAGCGCATGCTTGCCGACGAGCGCGAGGCCGCCGGCGATCAACAGGAACGCGAGCACAATCCCGAGCAGCACTTTCAGCACGGTGTTCATGCCGTACGGTTCCCCGACGAAGGCTGGGGTCCAGGCCCGCACGCTCTGTCGCGCGCCGCGCCTGCCACGAGCTGGGGCCTGGGCCCCGGCTTTCGCCGGGGAACATAGGCGCTCACGCCGCCAGGCTCCACAACTCGCCCGCCTCTGCGATCCGCCCGCGCGACCGCAGGTCGACGAGATGCGCGAGCACGCTGGCGCCCGCCGCCGTGGTCAGCCGGGGGTCGAGCCCGACATACATCGCCGCGACCATCTCGGCGACCGAGCGCGGCGCCGCGGCGAGCAGCTTCAATATTTGGTTTTCGCGCTGGCGCCGGTGCCCGATCATCCCGCGCACCAGCCGCTGCGGCTTGGTCACCGGATCGCCGTGCGCGGGGAAATAGACCGCCTCGTCACGCCCGAGCAGCTTGTCGAGGCTGGCGAGATAGGCGCCCATGTCGCCATCGGGGGGCACCACGACGCTGGTCGACCAACCCATGACATGATCGCCGCTGAACAAGGCGTTCGCCTCGGGCAGCGCGAAGCAGAGATGATTCGACGTGTGTCCGGGCGTGGCGATCGCCTCGAGCGTCCAGCCGGGGCCGGTGACTCTGTCCCCCTCGACCATGATCCGATCGGGGGCGTAGCTATGGTCGAAGCCTGCCTCGAGACCGCTGCCCTCGCGCGCCAGGATCGGCGCGCAGCCGACGACGGGTGCGCCCGTCGCGGCGGCGAGCGGGGCGGCCGCCGGCGTATGATCGCGGTGGGTGTGCGTGCAGACGATCCCGACGATGCGTTCGCCGGCAGTGGCCGCCAGGATCGCCGCGACATGCTCGGCAATGTCGGGGCCGGGATCGATCACCGCGACCTCGCCGTGGCCGACGATATGCGTCTGCGTGCCGGTGTTGGTGAAGGGCGACGGATTGGGCGCCAGCACGCGGCGGACCAGCGGATGGACGGTTTCGGTGGTCACGCTACGTCTCCCATCCGCATCGCTCCCCCTCCGTTCGGCCTGCGCGCCGTTGAAGGGCAGCTACCGGCCGCGCGTGGCCTTCGACGGCGCTCAGGCCAAACGGGAATGGAGCGTGCGGCATGTCGATATTTCTGACAGTCGTTAGCCCGGCAGGGTCGCCGTTAACCAGTGTGTGCCGCCGGAAAGCGTGGATCGACAGAATTGGCACGCCGTCTGCATAATCATAAGCGTTCCCATGTTCCCGCGAACACCGGCGGGCCGGCGCGCTTCCCCCAAGCGCTGGCCCGCCACCCCGCGGCCCCGGAACGCACCCGATCAGGCGACCTTGGCGGCGACGCCCGACTTCTGCATCAGCTCGGCCAGCTCGCCGCTCTCGTACATCTCCATCATGATGTCCGATCCGCCGACGAACTCGCCCTTGACGTAGAGCTGCGGGATCGTCGGCCAATCCGAGAATTGCTTGATCCCCTGGCGGATGCCCTGGTCCTGCAGCACGTCGACCGAGCCATATTCGACCCCGAGATGCTCGAGGATGGCAATCGCGCGGCTCGAGAAGCCGCACTGCGGAAAGAGCGGCGAGCCCTTCATGAACAGCAGCACTTCATGGGCATTCACGGTATCGGCGATACGCGCCTGGACGTCGTCGTTCATCGTCTTCACTCCGTTATGGTGAGGGGTACGGCGGTGGTGAGCTGGAGCGCGTGCAGCACGCCGCCCATGCGCCCACCCAGCGCCGCGTAGACAGTCTGGTGCTGGCGCACCCGCGAGACCCCCCGAAAACTCTCCGCCACCACCCGCGCCGCGTAATGGTCGCCGTCGCCGGCGAGATCGGTGATCTCGACCTCGGCATCGGGAATGCCCGAGCGGATCAGCGCCGCGATCTCGTCCGCTGCCATGCCCATCTCAGATCGACCCCAGCAGCTGGCGCTTCGCCTCGACGAGCTTCTCGTCCATCTTCTGGCGGATATCGGACTCGTCGATCTCGACCAGCGCGGACAGCAGATCGCCGTGCAGCTTGCGCACGACATCCTCGTCGCCCGATTCTTCGAACTCTGCCTGGACGACCGAGCGCGCATAGGCTTCGGACTCTTCGGGGGTCAGCTTCATCAGATCGGCCGCCCACACGCCGAGCAGGCGGTTGCGCCGGGCGGTGACGCGGAAGAGCATCTCTTCCTCATGCGCGAACTTGTTCTCGAACGCCTTCTCGCGCTCATCGAAGGTGGTCATAGGCGCAATTCCGTCCCCAGTCGTTTCGGCCAAGGAGATAGGAGGCCTGCCCGCGCCACGCAACGGCCCGCCGCGGTGTCGGCTATTCTTACAGGGAGACGTCCGCCCCCGTTCGCACTGAGCGCAGTCGAAGTGCGTGTTGCAGGCGCCGCGCCTATGTTCGGTCCTTCGACGTCGCTCAGGACGAACGGTAGAGGGAGGCAGTCCTTCGCTCAGCACGAAAGGGGTGGGATCAGGCGAGCGCTACCTGATACGTTGCCGTCACCTTGGCGGCGACCTCGTCAGCGGTCACCCCCGGCGCGAGCTCGACCAGCCGGAATGCGCTCGCATGGTCCATCCGGCTGAACACGCAATATTCGGTGACGATCATGTCGACGACATTCTTGCCGGTGAGCGGCAGCGTGCAGGCCGGGATGAACTTAGGGCTGCCGTCCTTGGCGGCGAGGTCCATCACCACGATGATCTTCTTGACGCCCGCGACGAGGTCCATCGCGCCGCCCATGCCCTTGACCATCTTGCCCGTGATCATCCAGTTGGCGATGTCGCCGTCCTGACTGATCTCCATCGCACCGAGCACGGCGAGATCGATATGCCCGCCGCGGATCATCGCGAAGCTGTCCGCGGACGAGAAGAAACTCGTCGAGGGCAGTTCGGAGACCGTCTGCTTGCCGGCATTGATGAGGTCGGGATCCTCCTCGCCCTCGAAGGGAAATGGTCCGATACCGAGCATACCGTTCTCGGACTGCAGCGTCACCTCGACGCCCGCCGGGATGTGGTTCGCCACCAGCGTCGGGATGCCGATACCGAGGTTGACGTAGAAACCGTCCTTGAGTTCGCGGGCGGCGCGTGCCGCCATCTCGTCGCGGGTCCAGGGCATCAGGCGGCCTCCCTCTGGCGCACGGTTCGAAACTCGATCTGCTTGTCGTAGGGCGCGCCCAGGATCAGCCGGTTGACGTAGATGCCCGGCAGATGGATCGCGTCGGGATCGAGCGACCCGACCGGCACGATCTCCTCGACCTCGGCGACGCAGAGCTTGCCCGCGGTCGCCGCCGGCGCGTTGAAGTTGCGCGCGGTCTTGCGGAAGATGAGGTTGCCGGCTTCGTCGGCCTTCCAGCCCTTGATGATCGCGAGATCGGCGCGGATGCCGCGCTCGAGGATATACTCTTCGCCGTCGAAGCTTTTGACCTCCTTGCCCTCGGCGATCAGCGTGCCGACGCCGGTCTTGGTGTAGAAGCCGGGGATGCCCGCGCCGCCCGCGCGCAGCCGCTCGGCGAGCGTGCCTTGCGGCGTGAATTCGACCTCGAGTTCCCCGCTCAGATACTGCCGCTCGAACTCCTTGTTCTCGCCGACATAGCTGGCGATCATCTTCTTGACCTGCCTTGTGCGCAACAGCTTGCCGATGCCCTGCCCGTCGATGCCGGCATTGTTCGAGGCGAAGGTCAGGTCTTTCGTGCCCGCCGCCTGGATCGCGTCGATCAGCCGTTCGGGCACGCCGCACAGGCCGAAGCCGCCGCTGGCGATCGTCATGCCGTCGAACAGCACGCCGTCGAGCGCGGCCGCCGCATCCGGATAGATTTTGTTCGCCATGGTGCCTCCCGCATCGGTTCTTGGGCGATCGACTATCAGCCCCGGCGCCGGAGCGGAAGCTGGCATGTCGGACGCCCACGCCTTACCTGTGGGCGATGAATCAGATATCTCCGCCAAGCCGCACCGGCGGCCGCATCCTCGTCGACCAGTTGCTCGCGCAAGGCTGCGACCGCCTGTTTTGCGTACCCGGCGAATCCTATCTCGCCGTTCTCGACGCACTGCATGATTCGCCCGCGATCGATCTCGTCGTCTGCAGGCAGGAGGGTGGCGCCGCCTATATGGCCGAGGCCGACGGCAAGCTGACTGGCCGCCCCGGCATCTGTTTCGTGACCCGCGGACCAGGCGCAACGAATGCATCGATCGGCGTTCACACGGCGATGCAGGATTCGACCCCGATGATCCTGTTCGTCGGCGACGTTGCGCGCGATGCCCGCGACCGTGAGGGCTTCCAGGAGATCGATTTTCCCGCGATGTTCGCGCCGCTCGCCAAATGGGCGGCGCGGATCGACGATGCGCGGCGCATCCCCGAATATGTCGCGCGCGCCTACGCCGTCGCGCTGTCGGGCCGGCCGGGGCCGGTGGTGCTGGCGCTACCCGAGGACATGCTGCGCGACACGGTCGAGGCGATCGATCGCCCGCGCGTCGTGCGGCCGCCGCAGATCCCCGATCCGCGCGCGATCGAGGCGCTCACCGACCTGCTGCGCGACGCCGCCGCCCCGCTCGCGATCGTCGGCGGCGCGGACTGGGATGCGGGCGCGGCGCATAATTTCGCCGAATGGGCCGAGTCGCTCGGCCTGCCCGTCGCCAGCGCCTTCCGCCGCCAGGATGCGATCGCCAACGCCTCGCCGGTGTGGGCGGGCAATCTCGGCTACGGTCCCAATCCCAAACTGGTCGCGCGCGTGAAGGCGGCGGACCTGCTCATCGTCGTCGGTGCGCGGCTCGGCGAGGCGACCACCGATGGCTACACCCTCATCACCCCCGAGCATCCCGGGCAGATACTCGTCCACGTCCATCCCGACCCGGTCGAATTGCAGTCGGTCTATCGCACCGATCTCGCGATCTGCGCGGATGCGCACGAGTTCGCTGACGCGCTGGTCCATGGCGAGCACGACATTCTCCCCTTCAACGACGGCGCCGAGGCCCATGCCGAATGGGAGGCGTGGAGCACGCCGGCGCCGCGCGATGGCGTCCGTCTCGATCTCGGGCAGTGCGTCGCCACGATGCGCGACGCTCTCCCGGCCGACACCGCGATCTGCAACGGTGCTGGCAATTACGCGGGCTGGTGGCATCGCTATTGGCGCTACGGACCGCGTGGCACGCAACTCGCGCCGACCAACGGATCGATGGGCTATGGCGTCCCCGCCGCGATCGCGGCCGCGCTGCGCACGCCGGAGCGGCGCGTCGTCGCGCTGGCCGGCGACGGCTGCTTCCTGATGAACGGGCAGGAACTGGCGACCGCGGTCGCGCACGCCCTCCGCCTGCTCGTCATCGTCGTCGACAATGCGACCTACGGCACGATTCGCATGCATCAGGAGCGCGAATATCCCGGTCGAGTATCCGGCACCGGCCTCGCCAATCCCGATTTCGCCGCGCTCGCTCGCGCTTATGGCGGCTGGGCGGAGACGGTCGAGGCGACCGCCGACTTCGCCCCCGCGCTTGCCCGTGCGCTGGCGCAACCGGGCCTGGCCCTGCTCCATCTCAAGACCGATATCGAACAGATCACGGCCGCGACCACGCTTGCCAAGATGAACGCCCGATAAAGTCGCCATTCCCGCGCCGTTCACACCGACTCGCCTAAACACTTGTCATGCGGTTCACCGACCGCGGAACAGGATGGAGAGTTCAGATGCATCGCATCATCAAGGGTCTCGTCGCCGCCAGCCTCATCGCCGGCACGACGCTCGCCGCGACCGCGCCTGCGGAAGCCCGCTACCATGGCGGATATGGCTATCATGGCGGCTGGCATCATGGCGGGATCGGCACGGGTGGTGCGATCGGTCTCGGCCTGCTCGGCCTCGGCGTCGGCGCCGCGATCGCCTCGTCCGATCGTCACCCCGGCTATTATGGCGGTGGCTATTACGCCCCGCCGCCCCCGCCGCCCGTCTACTACGCGCCGCCCCCGCCGCCGCCCTATGGCTATTATGGTGGATATGGCGGCGGCTACGGCTACTGACGACGACATGCGGCGATCCGAAAGGGTCGCCGCTTTTATTCGTGACAAGCAGGCCGGCCGGCTGCCGAGACGAAAAAGGGGCGCCGTCACCGCAGTGACGACGCCCTTTCTCCTGCGCGACGAGCAGACTTAAAGCTTGTCGACGACGCCCTTGACCGCGCCCTTGGCGTTGCCGACGCCCTGCTGGACGTGGCCCTTACCCTCTTGCGCCGCGCCGTCGGCCTGCATCTCGCCATCGTTGGTCGTGTCGCCGATCGCCTGCTTCACCTTGCCGGCAACTTCGTTGGCGACGCCTTTGACCTTGTCGGTGAACTCGCTCATCTGAAATCTCCTGGCTGGGCACGGCGTTATGCCGCGTTGCCAAAGAGAACTGTCGAGAGACCATTACGGTTCCGTCCGGCTTTCGTCGTGCTTGCCTTAGATCAAGCCGGCAAGCGGACTGGACGGATCGGCATAGCGGCGGATTCCCATGCGGCCGGCGCGATAGGACAGCCGCCCCGCCTCGACCGCCGCCTTCATCGCGCGCGCCATCAGGATCGGATCCTTGGCCTCGGCGATCGCGGTGTTCATCAGCACGCCGTCGCAGCCAAGCTCCATCGCCACCGCCGCATCCGACGCCGAACCGACGCCGGCATCGACCAGCACCGGCACCGTGGCGCCCTCGACGATCAGCCGGATCGTCACGCGGTTCTGGATGCCCAGCCCCGATCCGATCGGCGCGCCGAGCGGCATGATCGCGACCGCGCCGACATTTTCGAGGCGCTTCGCCGCGATCGGATCGTCGACGCAATAGACCATCGGCTTGAAGCCTTCATTCGCCAAGATCTCGGTCGCGCGCAGCGTTTCGACCATGTCGGGGTAGAGCGTCCGCGCCTCGCCCAGCACCTCGAGCTTGACCAGCTCCCAGCCGCCCGCCTCGCGTGCCAGCCGCAGCGTGCGGATCGCCGATTCCGCATCGAAGCAGCCCGCCGTGTTGGGCAGATAGGTGATCTTCTTGGGGTCGATATAATCGGTCAACATCGGCGCGTTGCGATCGGAGACGTTGACCCGGCGTACCGCGACGGTGACGATTTCGGCGCCCGACGCCTCGACCGCTGCCGCGTTCTGCGCGAAATCCTTATACTTGCCCGTGCCGACGATCAGTCGCGAGCGGAAGCTCTTGCCCGCCACCGTCCAGCCGTCCTCGATCACCGGCGCCGCATGATCGCCGCCGCCGACGAAATGGACGATCTCGAGCTCGTCGCCATCCTCGACCAGCACCTCGGTCAGCGTCGAGCGCGGCACCACTTCGAGATTGCGCTCGACCGCGATCTTGCTGGGTTCGAGCCCGAGCACTTCGCTCGCGAGCTGCGCCAGCGTGATGCCGGCGGCGATGCGGCGATGCTCGCCATTGACCACGATGCTGAGGGTGCCGTCTGCTTGCATGGATGCGCTCCTTGGGAGCGGTCGATCTAAGCGTCCGCGCTCAAACCGGCAACCGCATCGCCCATTCCCCCAGCACGCGCATGAACGGCATGAAGCCAAGCGGGAACATCAGGATCTGGCTCGCGATCAGCAGCGGGCCGCCGATCTTCCACACCCGGTGAACGCGGCCGCGGGTACGCATATCGTAGACGACACCAGCGAGGATCACCCAGTCGGGCGTCACGAAGGCCGAGAAGGGCATCCATGGGCGCAACGCTGGCATGCGCGCCAGCGCCGGCGCGATCAGCACCACCAATGACAGCTGGATCAGCCGCTTGTGCGCCTCCGTGTCCCGCCGCTTGACGATCGCCAGCGCCACGATCGTGGCGAAGCTGACCATCCCCACCATGTTGACCGTGAAGAAGGCGGTGGGCGTCGGGAAGACGGGTGGCGTCCCCGTTTTCATCGAGGCGGCGGTGGCGAGCAGGATCAGCACGACCATTGCCGCGGCCACGCCGGCCCCGACATAGCCGAGGCGGCGATGCAGGCGGCGCTGGCCGGACGCGATCAGCAGCGGCTGCACAATGGTCAGCGCGATCCAGGCCGTGAACACGGCGCCGTGCACGATCGCGAGCCCGGTCAGCGGATCCATCGCCGGCGTGCCGAGCATCGGCCGCAGAAACCAGCTCGGCGCGAAGCCCGCAAAGACCATTGCCGCCACGACGATCGGCACCGTCGAATAAAAGACGCGGTCGGCGCGAATTCGCGCCATCGCATTGTTCGCTGCGGTCGCCATGCCACTTCCCCCCGAAAGCCCCTCTGGAAGTCGAGTGATCGCGCCCGCGCCGATCGTGGGTCAAGTGCGGTTTGCCTAATCGTTACCCGGCCCGCTAAGATGCGCGGCCAACCACTCAAGGAAACGACGCGGCATGCCCGAAGCGCCCGCCTCAAGGCCCATCGTCTTCGTGCTCAACGGTCCCAATCTCAACATGCTGGGCCTGCGCGAACCCGAGATCTACGGCTCTGATACGCTCGACGACATCGCCGGCATGCTCGAGGATCGTGCACGCGAGCTCGGGCTCGACGTCGACACCCGCCAGTCCAATCACGAGGGACATCTGGTCGACTGGATCCAGCACGCCAATGCCGAGGGCGCGAAGGCGGTACTGCTCAACGCGGGCGCCTATACGCACACGTCGGTCGCGATCCACGACGCTATCAAGGCGGTGACGGTGCCGGTCATCGAGGTCCACCTCTCCAACCCGCATAGGCGCGAGGCCTTTCGTCATGTCAGCCTTGTCGGCCAGGCGGCGAAGGGAACGGTGGCGGGTTTTGGTGCCTTATCCTACCTGCTCGCGCTGGACGCGGCCGCCAAGCTCTGACAGACGCTGGCGCCACGGGTTCAAGAACAGAAAGAGGGTCTTGTCATGACCGATACTTCCGAAGGCGCCACCGGCGCCCCCATGCAGATCGATGCCGGGCTGGTTCGCCAGCTCGCCGAGCTGCTCGACACCACCCGGCTGACCGAGATCGAGGTGCAGGACGGCGATCGCCGGATTCGCGTCGCACGCACCGTAACGATGGCGGCGCCCGCTCCCACGCCTGCGGTGCAGCTTGCTGCGCCCGCGGTTGAGCTGTCCGCCGGCGCGGCCGTCGCCGGCGCACCGGCCTCGGCGGCGCCCGCCCCCGCGCTGGCGCCGCCGACCGATCATCCCGGCCTGGTCAAGTCGCC
>NZ_CALMAW010000087.1 GCF_937859915.1 uncultured Sphingomonas sp.
CCCTCGCCCGCCTCCGCCAGCGCCCGCTCGACGCGCGGCGCATCGCCGAGCTCGAGCCGGCGTGCGGCGATGTCGAGATTGCCGATGATGATGGTCAGCAGATTGTTGAAGTCGTGCGCGATCCCGCCGGTCAGCTGGCCCAGCGACTCCATCTTCTGCGCCTGCATCAGGTCGATCTCGGCGGCGCGCAGCGCGGTGTCGTCGCGGCCGATGCCGTAGATCAGCTCGCCTTCGCGGCGCAGCGTCCAGCTGACCGTGCGCGACTTGCCCCGGCGATCGCGATAGTCGCGGGTCAGCGGGATGGCGAGCCCGTCGGGTATCGCATCGAGCTGCGGGCGCAGCGCGGGATCCGCGAGGAATTCGTACATATGGATCGCCCCGGGCCGATCGATCGGGCCGAACACCTCCTGCCAAGCCGGGTTGGCGGCGAGCACGCGGCTGTCGAGATCACAGACCAGGATCAGATCGTGGGTCAGCGTCCACAGCCGGTCGCGGTCGCGCACCGCATCGGCGGACACGACGGCGCCGAGCCGGGCGATCCGGCGCAGTTCGATCAGCGACGAACATTGGCGCGCGATCGCGGCCAGCGCATCGACCCCGTCGAAACGATCGCGTGGGGTGGGATCGAGTACGCAGACGGTGCCGATCGCATGGCCGTCGGCGCTGTGGATCGGCGCCCCCGCATAGAAGCGGATGTAGGGCGGGCCGGTGACCAGCGGATTGTCGCGGAAGCGCGCGTCGCGCGTCGCGTCCAGCGTCACCAGCACATCGGTCTCGCGGATCGTATAGTCGCAGAACGCCACCGCACGCGGCGTTTCGGCGGCGTCGAGCCCGATCCGCGCCTTGAACCATTGCCGCTCGGCGTCGACCAGGCTGATCAGCGCGGTCTCGACACCGGTGACCGCCTTGGCGATCGCGACGACGTCGTCGAACCCCGCCTCAGGCGGCGTATCGAGCAGTTCGAGGCCGTAAAGCGCCGCGAGCCTCGACGACTCGTTGCGCAGGCTGCCGCTCATCACCCGCCCGGCCGATTGCCGCTGCCGCCGCCGCCATTGGGATTGTCCGCCGTGGGACCACCGACCGTCGAACCGCCGACCGCGCCGATGTTGCCGAACAACTCCTGCAGCAGGCTGCGCGACCGACCCAGCGTCGGGGTCTTGCCCGGTGCGGGATGGATCGCGACGACCTTCTCGAGTCCGGTCCGCTCGACCCCGGTGACATTGCCCGCCGGATCGAAATGCACGGCAAGCACGAGCTGGGTGATCGGCCTGGGCGTGCCGAAGGAGAATTGCCGGGTCGAGCGCGAGACATAATACCAGGTGCTGTCGTCGAACTCGCCGGCCAAGCTCGGATCGCCCAGCGTGTTGCGCACCGAATCACGATTGTCGACACCCGGCTGCACCGAGGCGACCAGCGTGCGATCGATGATATAGCCCTGGTGATCGCGGATCCGCGCGCACCCCGGAAGCCCCGCGGCCAGCGCCAGGGCGGCCGTAGCGACCCCTACGCGACGCATGCTGGCCGTCATCCGTATCTCCTCAAAAGCTCCGGACGCCCGGCCGCAACGCGAACGCCATTGCATCGGCGCTCACGCCGCTCAATATGCCGTGCGCCCGTGCCGCACAAGGCGCTTGGGGCTTGGGATCAGGCATTTGGCGACTCTGTTCAGACGGTTTCTCGGGCAACGCGGCGACAATGCCGCGCCGACCGCGCTCTACGATGCGATCGTCGCGGTCGCGCGCCGCCCGCACTGGTATGTCGGCGGCGGCGTTCCCGACACGTTCGACGGTCGCTTCGACATGGTGTCGAGCGTGCTGGCACTCGTGCTGCTGCGCCTCGAGGCGCTCGAAGAGCCCGGCCGCGGGCCGTCGGCGCGTGTCACCGAGCTGTTCGTCAGCGACATGGACGGGCAGCTGCGCCAGCGCGGGATCGGGGACCTCGTCGTCGGCAAGCATGTCGGGCGGATGATGAGCCAGCTCGGCGGCCGGCTTGCCGCCTATCGCGACGGGCTGTCGCCGGGCGGCGATCTCGCCAGCGCGATCGATCGGAACATCTTTCGCGGCGCCGACGTCACGCCGTCGGCACGCGAGCATGTTGATCGCGGCCTGCGCGGCTTGGCGGCGGACCTCGAATCACGCGACCTCGCAGCGATCCTCACAGGCGACATCGGATGAGCGCGGCCCCCGAATTCCCGCGCCCGGTGCGGCTCGATACGCTCGGCGAAGGCACGCTGGGCCAATCGATCGCGGCGACCGAGACGGAGCGCGCAGCCCTGGCGCGCCGCTTCGACCTCCAGGCGATCGCGCTGCTCGAGGCGGAGGCGACGCTCACCCGCACCGGCGACGCGGTGCTGGTCGAAGGCCGGCTGCGCGCGACCGCCACGCAGAGCTGCGTCGCGACCGGCGAGCCCGTGCCCGCGCGGATCGACGAGCCCTTCGCGCTGCGTTTCGAGCCTGCCGGTACCGGCCGCCCCGAGGAACTCGAACTCGACGAAGGCGATCTCGACGTCATCCCATACGAGGGCAGCGCGGTCGATCTCGGCGAGGCGGTGGCGCAGAGTTTCGCGCTCGCGCTCGATCCCTTCCCGCGCATTGCCGATGCGGATACGCATCTGCGCGCCGCCGGCGTGCTGACCGAGGCGGAGGCCGAGGCGGCGCGCGTTGCGGCAAGCCCGTTCGCGATCCTCAAGCGGGCCGACGACTGACCGGCATGGCGGCGATCGACCTCAACGGCGCGGCGCACGTCGTCCAGCTCGCGCTGACCCCGATCTTCCTGCTGACCGGGGTCGCCTCGCTGCTCAACGTGTTCAGCACGCGGCTGGGGCGGGTCGCCGACCGCGTCGCCGGGCTGCGTCATGATCCGGGGATGCACCGCGTCCAGCTGCGCCGGTTGCGACTGCGCTCGCGATTCCTCGACGCCGCGGTGCTGCTCGCCTCGCTCGCCGGTGGGCTGACCTGCGCCGCGGCGCTGACCCTGTTCGTCGGCGCGCTGCGCAATGCGGCGGCAGCGACGCTGCTGTTCTGGCTGTTCGGCGGCGCGGTGGTCTGCTCGACGCTGGCGCTGCTCGCCTTCTCGGGCGAGACGATCATCTCGGGCCGCACCGTGCGCGAGCAGACCGAGGATGGCGGCGCGGGGTCCTAGCGGTGCGCATGTCCATGCCGTTCCCCAGCGGAAGCCGGGGCCCAGGCCCTGAGCATGTGGCGGGCGCGGCGTTCGCCGAAAGGCGTGGGGCCTGGGCCCCGGCCTGCGCCGGGGAACGGTCGGGCGTTACGCGCCGAACTCGAGCACCATCGAGCCGCCCACCGGCACAGCGTCCCACGCCGCGGTGAGCGCTGCCAGCCGTTCGCGGATCGCATCGATCCCCGCGGGATCGACATCCAGCATCGGGCACGCGCGCGCCGCACAGGTCACCCGGTACAGCGCGATCAGCTCATCGGCCGGCGCGACCCCGCCCGACCAGGCGTCGCCCTGAATCACCTCGACCAGCCGCTCGACGCCGTCGCTTTCCGCCTCGGCGCCCATCAGGAACGTCGCCGCCTCGCCGGAGGCGACGCGCCCGAGAAAGCCGTGCGCGGCAAGCGTCGCCTCGACGGCATAATGGACCATGTCATGCGGCGCGATGCGCTGCTTGGGGCAATCGATCCGCTCGTCGCCGCCGTCGGCGCGCAGGACGACGAGCGTGTCGCTCTTGCCCGCGCCCTTGGTGAAGGCGAGCCGGATCATGGCGCGAGCAGCAGCCCGGCGAACGCCGCGCTCATCAGATTGGCGAGGCTGGCGGCGAGCAGCGCACGCAGGCCGAGCCTGGCGATCGTCGGCCGCTGATTGGGAGCGAGACTCCCGGTCACCGCCATCTGGATCGCGATCGAGCTGAAATTGGCGAAGCCGCACAGCGCGAAGGTCACCACCGCAACGGTATGCGCGGACAGCGTCGTATCCTTGCCGAGCGCGATATAGGCGACGAACTCGTTGAGCACGATCTTCTCGCCGAACAGCCCGCCGGCGATCCCCGCCTCGTGCCACGGCACGTTGAGCAGATACATCAGCGGCGCGAAGACATAGCCCAGCAGGCGCTGGAAGGTGAGCCCATCGATCCCGAACCAGTGGCCGACCCCGGTCAGCAGCCCGTTGGCGAGCGCCACCAGCGCCACAAACGCCAGCACCATCGCGCCGACCGCGACCGCGAGCCGCACGCCGGTCTGCGCGCCTTGGGCTGCCGCCATGATGATGTTGGCGGGGGCCTCGTCGCCATGCGGCGCCTCGGCGACCGCGATCGCGTCAATCTCGTCGAGCGCGGGCAGAGTCACCGGATCGGGCATGATGATCTTGGCCATCAGCAGGCCACCCGGCGCCGACATGAAGCTTGCCGCGAGCAGATAGTCGATGCGGATCCCCATCGAGGCGTAAGCGGCGAGGATCGTGCCGGCGACGCCCGCCATCCCGCTGGTCATCACCGCGAACAGCTGCGGCGGGGTGAGCCCGGCGAGATAGGGGCGGATCACCAGCGGCGATTCGCTCTGCCCGACGAAGATGTTCGCCGCCGCGCACAGCGATTCGACCCTCGACACGCCGATCACGCGCTCGATCCCGCCGCCGAGCCAGCGCACGACCAGCTGCATGATCCCGACATGGTAGAGGATCGACACCAGCGCCGCGAAGAAGATGATCACCGGCAGCGCCTGGATCGCGAACATCTGCCCGAGCGGATCGGTCGCGAGCCGCCCGAACAGGAATTGCGTGCCCGCGCTCGCATAGCCGAGCAGATCCGCGACGCCGCCCGACATCCACTGCAGGATCGCGCGCCCCGCGGGCACATAGAGGACCAGCACCGCGATCCCGGCCTGCAGGGCGAAGGCCGCACCGGTGACGCGCAGTCGGATCGCGCGACGGTCGCTCGAACAGAGGAAGGCGATCAGCAGGATCACCGCGATCCCGGCAAGACCGGTCAGGATTTTAATCATGATAAGCGGACGGCCCTTCCCCACTTGGCGCGGGCGCGACCATACACGGGCGGCGCACGGGGGCTAGGGGTACGGTCGTGGTCCCGCGCCGCAAGCGACACGCGCGCGCCGACTACGGTCACCGGGGCCGCGTCTTCGGCGCGTCTAAGCAAAAAGGGCCTGGCACCGCGCTCGTTGACGCGGTACCGGGCCCTGGCACTCCCTCCTGGGGAAAGGCTTATTGCGCGGGCGAAAGATTGACCGCCGCGTACTTGCCGCGACGATCGACCTCAAGCTCGAACTCGAGCCGGTCGCCTTCGTTGAGGCTGGTCATCCCAGCGCGTTCTACCGCGGAGATGTGAACAAATGCATCGGGCTGGCCGTCGTCGCGCTGGATGAAGCCGAAGCCCTTCATGGGGTTGAAGAACTTGACCACGCCCGAGGCCTTCTCGCCGGTCAGCTCGCGCGCCGGGGCACGCGGTGCCTCGGCGACGGGAAGCGCATCGCCCTCGATCTTGAGATCGGAAGCCGAGACGCGGCCGCCGCGATCGACGAGCGTGAACGCCAGCGGCTGGCCTTCGGCGAGACCCGTCAGGCCGGCCTGCTCGACCGCGGAGATGTGAACGAACACATCCTCGCCGCCGTCATCGCGCACGATGAAGCCGAAGCCCTTCTGCCCGTTGAAGAATTTGACCGTGCCCTTGGCTTCGCCAACGACCTGCGCCGGCATGCCGCCGCCGCCGCGCGGGCCGCCGAAGCCGCCGCCGCCGCCGGC
>NZ_CALMAW010000088.1 GCF_937859915.1 uncultured Sphingomonas sp.
TGGCAACGACAAGTGATAGGCGCGCTGCCGCCTTAGCCGGGGTGTCCGGCGCAGCCCCCGTCAAATGTCGAAGGAAACCACAATGAACGTGCTTCTGGCCGATCATGCTCACCGTGTGATCAAGATCCCCGCGACGTCGATCAGGTCGATCATCGGTGTCGAGCATGCCGATCTTCCCGACGATAAGAAGGGCTGCAAGTCCATCCTCCGCTACGATTTCGGCGCCGGTCCGATGTTCGCCTGGCTCCGCACCGCGGCCGAGCAGGTGATGGTCCAGGCGACGAAGTTCGCACCCGCGCCATGGGTGCCGCTCACGACGACCGAAGGCGACGACGTCTATCTGCTCGCGCCGTCCATCATTGCGACCCACGGGCTCGACCCTGACGAATGCGCCGGCGCCAACACGCGGGTCGACTTCGACGCGTTCGGCGATGGGCGCGAGATCAAGTTCGCGACCGTCGTAGAGACCGACGACGAGATCGAGGCCGCCAAGTCGGTCGTCGAGGCCAGCCTTGCCGAGGCGCTCCAGCCGAAACCCGCGCAGTCCAACAGTCCGCGTCCCGCACGGCGCGCGCGCAACCGCGCAAAGCGCTGACCCACCCGACCACCATCGTAAGGATCGAACCCCATGGCCGACGATAGCACCACCACGACCGCCCCGACTGACGCCCAGGTCGCTCAGGCTCAGCAGGTCATCGCAGCCTCGCAGGCGGCCGCGGCCGCGGCGCAGGCGGCCAAGATGAAGCCCATCACCGACTTCGTCGCATCCGACAGCGCTGCCCAGGTTCGTGCCGCACTCGAAGCGCTGCTGCCGGTATTCATCATGGACCAGACCTATGGCGCGTCGATCAACGCTGCTCTGACCGGGCTGCGCAACCTCGGCGTGCCGCTGCCGGCCGCGGCGACCGCGTCGACGCCGACCGCCTAATCCAACCGCTACCGGAGAACGTCCATGAAGATGCGCGCCCGGGCGGCATGCTTGTTGTCCGCATTCGTCGCTTGGGCGCCATCCTTGGCTCAGCATGCGACGGCATCAGCCGCGCCTGCCGGCTATGCGCCAGAGCAGGCGGTCGTGACGGTACCGGCCTATTCGATCGGGCAAGAAGGTGTCGTCACCTCTACGGCCGCCACGCCGACATCCGGCGGTGCGGCCTTCGCGAGCGGCGCGGCGGTGGTTGGTCCGTTCGCGCCGCAGCTTGGCCGAGACATCCGTGTCGTCCTCAAGGGCACATGGGCCGGCGGCTTCGTGGTCGGCACCTCGACCTCCGCCAATGCGTGCGCAGCTGGCACGATCAATCCGCTGACGGTCGCCGGCCAGCCATGGGGCAACTTCTCCGCGAATGCCAATGAGGTTGTCGACACGCCGACTCTCGCCGGCATCGTCTACTGCGCGACCGCGACGGTGACGTCCGGCTCCCTTTCCTACTCTCTCCGCCAATAAGGGGCATCGGCCATGGACTTTACGGATCCGCTCAATTCGCCGGTGCAGGCCGGTACCGCCCTGGCGGCCAAGCTGGTCAGCGGCTCGCGCTTCCAAGCGTCGATGCTCTCCGACATCGCCGGCAAGGATGCGATGGGGCAGGTGGGCGGACCGGCGCAGGGTACGTTGCTCTGGCTGCTGTCGCAGAT
The DNA here is from genome assembly GCF_937859915.1 of uncultured Sphingomonas sp. Lineage (GTDB taxonomy): Bacteria > Pseudomonadota > Alphaproteobacteria > Sphingomonadales > Sphingomonadaceae > Solisphingomonas. The sequence goes on from NZ_CALMAW010000088.1 coordinate 1,630, forward strand.
TGCAGGCGCCCTGCCCGCGACGTCGACGGCGCTCGCTGGAACGGCCGCTGGCGGCGGAACGGTCATTGAGGGGCCCTTCACGCCGGAGCTTGGTCGTTCGATCGGCTTGCGCATCGTCGGCTTGACCGCGCTCGGCGCCGGCCAGGTGCAACTTCTCCGATCGATCGACGGGACGCAGGCAAATGCCAAGCCGTTGACCGCGCTCGGATCGACGATCGGCGTCTTCACGGCCGACTGTCAGGAGCTCGGCCTCTTCACCGAGACCGAGCCGAACGCGACCTGGTGGCTCAGCGTGCCATCGGGCGTGACCTACCGCCTGTTTCAGTGAGCCGGAGACGATGAGCTATGCTCGCAACCCTGATGGCGCTCAGCTTCGTGCCTAACGCCCCGGCGCCCACGCCAACCGGCGCAATCATCGCCACAGCGGGCCAGACGGTGAAGTTCGACGCGGCGCAGACGTCGGTCGCGACGGTCGCTGGCCTGCCGCTGGGTTCGCCACTGACCGCGCAGCCCCTCGACCCGGCCGATCTCAACCCCCGTGCCTTCGACTTCTCCGCGCTGATCGGTGATGCGAAGATCGCGCAGATCGTCCGCATCACGATGTCGGCCGCTGCGGCCACGGTCGGCGTCGAGGTGTGGCAGGATTCGCCCCGGGTGCCGATCATTGATGCGGCGACCAGCCAGATCGTCCAGATCTGGTTCGCGGTCGATCCGGCCTTCCAGTCCGATCCGGGCTTCAGCGGCGCGGGCCTGCAGGTCGGGGTCTCGATCCTGATCCAGACTGACGCGGCGGTCTACCAGACCTACGAGCGCACCGGCATCCTGACCGTAAGGAACCTGTGATGATAGATAACGGAAAGCGCGTGACGCTGGATATCCCGAACGTCTTCAGCGGTACTGCGGGGGTCTCTGGCGGGATCCTCGCCTTCATCCCGGCCGGGCGTATCAGCCGGCCGGACACGATCAGCGCCGCTACGCTCGACGGCAAGCCGGTGCGCCTCTCGATCATCAAGCAGCCGGCGACAATGCCGTCCGCGGCAGCCGCGAGAAGTCCGGTCGTCACGGCCACCTATCAGGAAATTCCGGCGCTCTGACGCTGGCCTAAGAAAGGAAAAACCGATGCCCAAGTATCTGGGCCGGCTGCTGCCGGCGCGGGCCGCCCTTGCGTGCTTGCTGATGACGGGAATGGCCACGTGCGGAATTGCAGCACCCGCACAGGCGCAGGATACGATCGCGCGGGGCCTGGCCCTTCAGGCGATGCAGATGGCCAAGGCGCTTGCCGCTGCCATCCCGCCCGTCTCGCTTGCGTTGCCCAGCATCTCCGGCACGCCGGCCGTCGGCCAAACCCTCTCCGCGGCTGTCGGCAGCTGGACCGGGGCACCGTCGGGTTACGCCTATCAGTGGAGGCGCGCGGGCTCGGCGATCGCAGGCGCGTCTGCTTCTTCCTACGTCGTCGTGAGTGCCGACGCCGGCAGCGCCCTCGGGGTCCAGATCAGCGCCACCAACGGAGCGGGCACCACATCAGCCTTGAGCGGAACGCTCTCCGTCCCCGGCTCCGCCTACGCGCCCTCGCTCGACCACAGCGACGCTCGCAACAGCTTCTACCTCTGACGCCTTCCACTAGGAGAAACACCATGATCCGTTCGCTGATCGGCCGCGGTATCGCCGCGCTGGCCGCCCTTTCGCTTGCCTCGGTCACCCCGGCCATGGCCGCCAACCTCAGCATCAAGGATGGTGCCGGCACCACCCAGACGATGTGCACGGGCGTCCAGAGCGACAGCTCGCAGGCCTATTGCTTCGTCTATCACAACGCCGCTGGTGCGCAGGAAGATCTAGCGACCAAGGCGCTTCAGACGTCGGGCAACAGCTCGCTCGCCACCTTGGCAGGGACCGTTGCCGCTGCCGGCACAGCCGCCACGACCGCGCAGACCGTCACGACCGTGCTCCCGCAGATCACGGCCACGGCCGGCACCGCGATCTCGTTCGGCACGAGTGCAGCAACACTCTTCGCCGCCAACGCGTCGCGGCACTTCATGACGATCCAGGTGCAGGGCGCGCCTGACACGACCGGGACCAACGGCTGCTACATCAACGGGATCAGCGGCGCGACCGCGGACGCAAATAGCCTATTCATCGCTCGAGGCGGCTATTTTGAGAGCGGGACCCACGTCGGCACTGGCGTCGTCTCGATCATCTGCACCGGCACTATGGCGGTCTACTCGCGGCAGGGCTGAGGCCGCTGCAACCCGCACCCTGACCTTACTCTATCGCGCGAGGCGACCATGCTGACACCCAACACCTTCGGTCGCCTTCGCGACTATCTGCGAACTTCGGTGGCAGGGATCATTGCAGTGATCGCCGCCAATGCCCCTGCACCCGGCGCCGTTATCGCCCCGCAGAATGCGACAACGACGACCTTCCAAGAGGTCGTTCTTGTCGATTTCGCCAAAGTGTTCAGCGACACGGCCGGCACGGTTGCGCTCACTGGCAGCGGCGTCGGGCAGACGGTAGGCGCGATCCGCGATGTGGCGGGTAATATGGCTGCGACATTCCCATCCGGTGCGCAACCGACGTTCCAGATCGATAGCCAGAGCGGCAACGGCGCGTTGTCTTTCGACGGTGCAGCGACCTATGGCGTCCGGTCGAACGTAGCGGAAGCTGCAACGGTTGCCGTCATCTATAGCGCAGACATGGCTGGTAAACATGCCCGTCCGTCCGTTTCGACACTACTCGCGCAGCCCGGTCCCATCGTATCTAGTGCTAACACAGCCGGCTACGCGCTCGCGCTTTCCAACGCCTCGGGCAGTCTTCTTGGCGCCGATGTGGTGCAATTCTCGCGCTACCGATCGGACGCCAGCACCGCGACGGTAAATACCGGCATGGTTGTCGGTCATACCGAGTGCTTGATGATGATCGGCGACGGCACGACCTATTCGCACTATAAAAGCGGCGCGCAGGACAAGGCGTCCCCAACCACGGCGACTGGCACCCCATCTGCATTGCTTGGGTCCAGCGCGACGATCGGTGCCGCGCTCGCATCGGATGGGACAACCAAGTCCAACTATTTCAAGGGGCTGGTTCTCGGCTGGGCGGTATCGTCCGGCAAGCTCGGCACTTCCGAAATCCCCGGCGTTTCGCAGTGGATGGTAAACCGCGCCGCGCAGAAGCAGACCCTTACCGGGTGGCTTGGCGCGTTCTTCCAGGGCGACGGAAGTCCGAGCGAGCGGGCTGCTTCCCATAACAGCGTTTTCAAGCATTTCAGCGCGGACCTTACACAGTCGGAATATCGCCCCAGTGCGGAGGCAGGTCTTTCGCAAACGACCGGATTCTATGCCGACTACGGCCTTGCGACGAACGGCTCTGCGTATTTCATGACGCGGGATGGTGCCGGGGACAGCGTCATCCCGTTGCTCACCTCTAGCGATGGGTTTAACTGGACCCGGCTAGCATCGATCAGCACTAGCGGTGTTAATGGTTCGACAGGCTATCCGATCGGTGGCTCTTTCGCCCGCAAAATCGATAACACGATCTATACCGACGCGCAGGGTTGCGCATATCTGTTCTTCGACGGAACTTACGTCGCTGGCGGCGCCAGCTCCGGCAATAGCATCTTTGTTGTAAAATCTACCGATAACACGTGGGTGGCCGGCGGCACGTGGGGCACTCCGGTCCTATGCACCGGGTTCACCGGGAACGGCGCCAATTCGATCGATCCGTCCGTCATGCAAGCCGCTGACGGCACGTTTGTCATGGCGTATTCGGATTACAAGGAAGGCACCGGCAACGTCGGCGGCGGCCAGATTCGATACGCTACCGCGCCTACGATCACCGGAACATGGACCTTGGCGGCTGCCGCAGACGCTTATGGCCTAGGCTCTAGCGTCGAGGGTCCGCAGCTCGTCAATCTCGGGACAGCAACCGCGCCCAACTTCGCCCTTCTGTTCGATCGCGAGGGCCACGGTTATAGCGTAGCTACGCTCGGTAACTTGCTCACCAATGCTGCTACAAATGCTCGCTCCATCCCCTCGGGGGACGCAATGGAGCAAGGCGAGATCGCGCCAATGCTTAGCGGCTTCCCCAACCCGCTCTTGCAGGCCAGCACTTCCACTCGCGCCTACCGTTGGGAAGGCAAGGGGATCCTGGTGTCCGGCAACCCTGCCGATGGCCTTACGGTCAACGGCAGTTCTGCTAGCGGCTGGCAGCGCAACTACACGGTCGGTTCCGGTGGCTCCGTCACAATCTCAAACAAATATGCCGTTCCTGATCCTAACGGAGATCTCACGGCCAGTACGATTGCGTTCGGCGGCACTAGCACTAGCTCATACGCATTCATTGGGTGTCAAAGCATTGAAGGCATAGGAAGTGGTGGCAATCTGGCCGGCAACATTCAGGCGAGCGTATGGGTTCGCGGTCGTGCTGGCGGAGAGGTAATAGGTTTCCAGGTCGGCAAGCTAGGCTCATCCACTCCTGCTCCTATTGGCAGCGCCAGCATCACCTTAACTACGGCATGGACCCGGCTTGAGATTGTCGGATACCTCCCGCTTGCAGGCAGCAAGGCCGTGATGTCCATCGGTTGCCAGAACAGTTCTGTCGCATCGCAAGCCATCGACATCTGCTGGCCTACCCTCAAGTAAGGAACGCGCTATGATCCGCACTATACTCCTCGCGCTCGTCGCCTCCGCATTCGCAATCGCTTCCGTTGTTGGTTTGATAATGGCCTTGGATGCACCGCGAAAAAGGCTTCGCCGGGTGGGCTTGGCAATCATTCCAATAAGTCTCGCGGTCGTTGCTGGCGCGTTTTACGCGGTTGCAGCTTCCGCCGACACGATCCCGATCGTGGACGGCCTGCTAACGGTCCATACTGGCGACATCCTCGTCACCAGTAAGCCGCTGACTGACAGGATCACGGCGTCCGGTACGATGGTGCAGGCGGCCGGAAGTATCTGGATCAACCGCATGGACGGGAAGCCGTTCACGCTTTCGGGCGGCGCGACGAAGCTCGGCATCATCACCGCGCCGGCCGTTGGCTATGCCTTGAACGGCTTCACGTATCAGGTGATGGACGGCACACCCGTGCCGGTAGTCGCCGCGCCGCCGGTATCGTCCGGCGCTGGACCGGCCCCCGCGCCGCCTGCGGCCGCCTCGGCGCTCGTCGGCGCCAACCTTGCGGGTTGCTATGCAGCGGCCGGCGGCGCCCTGTGCCCGCTCCCGAGCGAGATCGATGCCTATGTGGCGGCCAACATTGGCGACATCTTCCGCTTCGCGATCAAGGATGACACGCCCTTCGACAAGCTGATCCCGGCTATCGATGAGGCGCTCGCCAAGGGCAAGATCGTCATCATCGATCGGCACGATTATGCCTGGCACTCCGCAGCCGATAACCTCGCCTACTGGAAGGCCAAGCTGGGCAAATATGTCGGCAACCCCCGGGTCTACATCGACCTCGACAACGAACCCCGGGGCTTCAACAGCACGACGATCCCGAACGATTTCATGGAGTGGGCGGCCGGTACGCGCGACACCGAGGCCCTCTTCCTTGCCAACGGCCTGACCAACCCGGTCCTTACCGAGTGGCCGCAGAGCAGCGCGATCTTCCGCTTCGACAAGGGCGAGGCCGCAACCAAGGATTGCGAGAGCGCGGGGTGTGCGATCGATCGGACGCCGGGCTTCCCGATCACCGGCAACGTGATCCTGTCGCCGCATGAGTATCTCGATCATGGTAGCTCCGGCACCAACGCCGCCTGCGATCCCTATAGCTGGACGGACAGCTTCGCCGCCCAGGTGCGCAAGCGGCATCTGCGCGCGATCATCGGCGAGCAAGCTTGGGGCAAATATAGCGGCGTACCGGCCACATGCGCGGCCCCCGGCGCGGCGACGCTCGCTGGCATCCGTGCAAACGCGGACGTGATCATCGGCTTCACACAATGGGGCGGCGGTCGCGAGTGGCCGGCGGGCTACATCTTCGCGATCGCTCCGAAGGGCCAGACGCTCGACAATGCCTACGTCCACTCGCTGACCAACCGATAGATGCGGCCCGCTCATATCGGAGAGCGCCGCGTCATCGTCGAAGGCGATACTATAACGGTGTCGGACGGCGACGAGATCGTCGCTCACGTGCTTTGGCGGCACGAATATGACCATATTTATATCGAAAGCATCAAGGTGGTCGAAGGCAACCAAAAAGCTCTTGCCCTGATGCTGGCACGGTTTCGCGATAAGTTTCGCGGAAATACAGTCTGGTTCGACGCGCTAGACTGTAACGAGGAGATGCAGCGTCTCGTTGCTTTGCTTAAAGCAAAGCCTTTTAACAAGACCTACGCGGTCGTAATCTAGGGAAATCACCATGAACGCACCTTCTGACGCCAGCCTTCTCAACAAGCTGAGCAAGAACGGCCTCGCCCAGTTCAACAAGGAAGCCGCAGCCGAGTCCGGCTCGGCCGGCAACATCAACGCGACGCAGTGCCCGAAGACCTATGCCCTGCTGCGCGCGGGCTATTTCTCGAAGATGTAAATCTTGCGGGCGGCTGCTTAGGACGGCCGCCCGCTTCACTATCACGCATCGGCAGCGACGGAGGGTGTCCATGCATATCATCGCCCCGCCATCGAGCGCGCCGTTCAGCATCGTCATCACCGAACACCAGCCTCACCTGATCCGGCGGTTCGTCCCGCCGGCAAAGGTGGTCTGGGTCACGCTCCAGCCTTGCAGCCAGTTCCGGGTCGAGTTCGCCTACGGCCGCCAGTTCGCGATCGCGCCGGTCGTCACCATCCACTTCTGATAGATTCGGAGAGCATATGGACCATCCGCGTTTGTGGAGCTCGCTGGCCCACGCCTACCCCTCGCTGCTCGCGGTGACGAACGGCCTGCGGATATTCTCGACGGTGTTCGCTTCGGCGATCATCCTGTGGTGGTGGTCTTCGGCCTGGCGCTGCCTTCGCGGATGCGATGCGGAAGGCGATGCGCACCGAGCCGGTCTCGTGCCGATCGCGATCGCCGTGCTGCTGTTCGAGCTTCGCTGGTTCGCGCCGGGTCTCTCCGATCTGCATCGCGGCCAGCTGCTCGTAGTGGCGCATGGCGGCATGGCGGCCGGCTTGGTCTTCGGCATCTACGTCCACGGAAAGCGCTACGGCTCCCTGCGCATCAAGCGGGCAATGATCGTCTATGGGGGTATGCTGGCGCTTTGCATCGGCGTGTCGACGGTTCTCCGGTGAGCTGGTGGAACGATGCGGCCGCGCGCTACGGACCTATCCTAATTGGCCTCGGCATCGGAACGGCTGCCAAGCAAGGCTTGGCGCTCAATGACGGCAAGGCGTTCACCTGGCGGGCCTTCATCGCCGACATCCTGCTCCTCGGCTTCCTCGGCGTCGTCGCGGTCAGCGTCGCGGACCAGTTCCATCTCACCGGCAATGCGAAGGTGCTCATGGGCGCTATGACCGCGGTGTCGTCGGACCGCCTTGTCCGGGCCGTGCGCAAGAAGTTCGAACAGCGCGTCGCATCCGAGATCGACCAGCTGCCTACGGCGCGGCTGGCGCGGCTGATCGGGGGCGAACCGCCGCAGACCGGCGAGGACTTTACACCGCTGCTCGAGAAAATCGACGCTGCGGACCGGTTGCTGCCGAAGGAATGAGACGAGCCCCGCCGCCGCAAGGGGTGCAAACGGCGGGACTCTGAGACCGGTCGAGGTGTGCAGGGATTCGCCGGTCTCTGCGCGCGCAATAACTGGCTTCCGGAAAAATGCGAGCCCCGCGGCGCAAGAGGTCGCCGCGGGGCTCTAAGGCCGCAAACACCCGCAGCGTTCGAACGGCCCTGCGACCTTCAACACCCACCATCAAAGGATAGGTCCATGACCCCACTCGCTTGGGGGCGCAGAGTCGCGCCCGCATTTCGCGACCGCGCGCGTGCGATCGCCGATGGCCTCGGCTGCGATCCGAACTGGCTGATGGCGTGCATGGCGTTTGAGAGCGCCGGCACTTTTTCACCGTCGGTGAAGAACGGGGCGGGGTCGGGCGCGATCGGGCTCATCCAGTTCATGCCGCAGACCGCAGGCCAGCTGCACACCACTACGGGCAAGCTGGCGCTGATGAGCGCGGTCGACCAGCTCGACTTCGTCGACCTCTACTTCCGCCCCTGGCGGGGTCGCATGCACAACCTCGGCGACGTCTACATGCCGATCCTGTGGCCAGACGGCGTCGGCAAGCCCGACAGCTACGTGCTGTTCACCGAGGGGGATGCGCACCCGGCGCGCTACCTCCAGAACCGGGGGCTCGACGTCGACCATAGCGGGCGCATCACGCGGGGCGAGGTGTGCGCGGCCGTCGCGGCGAAGCTGAAGGACGGCCTGCTGCCGGCGAACGCGGCGTGATCGGCCATCAGCTTCGCAGAATGGTCGCGTTGGGGCTGACTTTCGGCGCCTTCTTGCTCGTCTACGCAATGGGCGAGCAAGAAGGCGCCACACATCGATGCGCGCTACCGAAAGATGCGATAAATCAGGCCCACGAACAGAGCCGCTGCGGCGGCAGCCAGAGCGCCGCTTGCCGTTAGCGCTTGCTCGCCCGGATGAAGTACTCCGTATCCGAGTGCCAGCACCATAACCAAGCCGACGGCCAAGGCTATCCATTCACGATTTCGGCGGTTTTCTACCGCCCATAGCCTTCCAACGATGAATGTGAGGGCGACGATCAGGCCGAGACTGATCACGAACGTCCAGTCGATCAAAGCGCTCTATCTTTCAAAGCGCCGCCCAAGATCGCGGCTGCAACCCACCCAGAGCACGAGGCTTACCATGAACAGCACCATCCCGCACGTCCGTGTGGTCATAGGCTTCTGCCTGCTCGCCGCGCTCGGCTACCTCGGCTTCAGCATCTGGGTCTTCGGTTGGACCGGCGACGCGGCCCTGCGCGGCGACGTCGTCGGCACCTGGAAATCGTTCGCCGTCGCGTCCTTCGCCTTCTGGGTCGGATCGAGCAGCGCCGGCAAGGCGAAAGACACCCCGGCCCCTCCTCAGAATGCCCGTGATGCCGCGAGCGCCGTCGCAGGCGCCGCAGCTGATCGGGCCGACCAGATCACAGGCGACACCGCCGCCTGACCCCCATCCGCCTGCGCATACCGCGCCGGCCGATCGCAAGGAGCACACCATGTCCCTCATCAAGAACTTCCACATCGTCTTCGCCAACGACGCGCAGAAGGCGGTCATCAAGGCCGCGCTGGCGGATGCCGGCCACGTCGTCGAGGTTGCGGCGAAGTCGGCCGCTGACGATCTCGTCCTGGCGCTGAAGGCCAGCCCGGTCGGCACCTTCATTGCGTCCGAGATTGCCACCCTCAAGGACTCGTCGCTCACCGGCGTCGAGAAGATGGAGCAGGTCGTCACCAACGCGATCCCGACCGCGATCACGCTGTTCGCTGCCGGCGGTGTCGCCGCGACGGCCGAGCAGGTCGAGGATGCTGTCCGCGGGGCGGCGCAGCTCGTCTATAACCAGACGATGTCGACGACGGTACCGGCGCTCGCGGCCGATGCCACGAAGATCGTCGAGGCACTGACCGACCAGCCGGCGCCCGCCGCCGCCGCCGCCGCCGCGCCGATCGCCCAGGCGGCCTAAGCCAATGCGCACCGCCCACGTCCTGAGCGCTGATCGGCTGCCGAATATGCCCAACCAGGACGTGGGCGCTCAGCCGGTTCTCCTCGTCACTACCGACCTGCCCTATGGCGACATCAACTCGTTTTACATGGACCCGGTTGATCTGGACGGCCGGCCGGTCAAGGTCGCGCTATCCAACCAGCCCGCCGACTCGCCGCGCGATCCGGATGCGATCAGCTACAAGGATCTAGTTATCTTCGATCGGCAGGATAGCTTGCTGCACAAGAGCGTGTCCTGGAACGGTCGGGCATTCCGTCAGCGCGGCTATTCGTTCGACATCTCGGAGCCGGAGCAATGACGGGCAGGGGACCTTCGCGAACGGTCGATCCTATGCCACATGCCAGCTAACCCATTGATTTGCATGAGAGCAATTAGGCCCCCGGATGTGGCAAACGTCGTTGATTTCATTCAACATTCGGCATCCACGGCGAAACACGGGTTCGATTCCCGTTGGGGTCACCAACCGCAGAAAACTGCGGTTTGGCGTAGCAGAGAGCGCGAATGTTACCACCGCCCTACGCTCATAATTACCACCTTCAGCTGAAATCTCTCATCCGAGGCCCAGTTCTTTGCGATAGGCGGGCGTGTCCCACGCATTGACTGACGGATGGAAGCGTTTAGGCAAGGCCTAAATAAATTGGGAATCCGGGGAATCGATGGACTGGTCCATACAGAGCATGTCTTGCGTGGTTTTCACCCCGCCCGCTCCTGTGCCACCTTCGGCATTCGAGACTTGGGGACGTCTGATCGGCGGTCAACCGCAGGGCTTTCAACAGAACCCGGCGGGCATGCCCCCAGGCTCGAATGCGTCCGGCTTACTAGGAGTGTACCAGGCTAATATCGGCGTCCAGCTCGGGCGAATTGATATAACCCTTCAGCCTCAGGTTGACGGAGCGCCGCCATCTCACCCGCCGACCATAGTTGACAAAGATGCCGCGATCCAAACATTAGTCGGTCTTGGTCAGAAATTAGCGATCGGGGATAATCCGATACGTGTCGCTTTTATCATAAACTGCGCGATCAACGCCTCTAGCGAAGCCGAAGCTGTCGCCATATTCAAAGGCGCAACAAATCTATCGCACATACCTAGTACCGCGTCAGACTTGAATTTCGCGCTTAATGTTCGTCGAGGATTGGGCGCGGCTGGTTGGCAGATGAACAGGTTTGTCCGCTGGGGCCTTGGCCAAGTCCAGTTCGTTCAATTCCAAGTTGTGAGCAGTGGGAGCCAATTTCCTCAGACTTTGAACGCTCATCATCTTGCCACGATGGCGATCGATATAAATTCGGTACCCCGCAATATCCCGCTCGGCCCGACTCAAGCTGCTGACGCGATCGCGTCCCTTGCGGCCGAGGCGAAACTGATTATGTCGCAGGGCTATGATCGCCTCTCTTCCGCCAATTGATGCGCATGCAGTAGCGGCTGCTTGGTCGCAGCCGCCAGCTTATATCAGCGCAGCTAGCTCTGACAGTGGCTCTGTGTTTTTTGGGGACGAGTCGAGCGTAGATTGGCTAGCTCAGATCAGCGGTCCCACCGTGGCAAAGCGCTTGGTGGTTGAAGACCGCAGGGTGGATTGCGGTCAATGGATGGTCGTAGGATCACTTGGCATATCATCGATCGGCTTGATCAAACCATCGGGCAGTTCGGTAACCTTTGTTGATTATCCGTCGCACGATGACCTGCCATTTGCTTATCCCAGAGACTCATGGGCGGCCTACGGAAACGTCGGTGCCGCAGGTTATTGGCATCCGATTGAGGCAAGCTCATCGGCTATTTTCGCGCGACCTGATATTGCGGCTGAGGTGTCCGTGCGAGCGGAACTGAGCAGCTATGCGAAGCTGCAGCCTGGATGGGATGGGCCCGGCTCCATCGCGCCAACTTCTCAAGCTCTTCACGAAGCGATGTCATTTCTGCAGCATGTTCCCATCGATTACTCGACGGTGGAGCCAATGGTGGCGGCCGATGGCGAAGTTGGATTCTTTTGGGAACTTAAATCAGGCTACGTCGACGTCACATTCCGAGGACGTGGCGAAATGGTTTTTCTAGCGAAAATTGACGGTGTTGTATCTAAAGGCCGTGTTTCTCTTGGCGTCGGTAATGATATTCCCGAGAGTTTAATGGCCGCGATAAAACTGTCCTAGTGTGAGCATAGATATCGATCAAATTTTGCCTTGTTCCTGCGAGGACATGTCGCATGGTAACCTAGGCGAAGTCCAAAGCGTTGAACGGCTGGCAAGAATCTTGAGCCCTCTCCACTTTGATAAGAAGGGCCGGCTTAAGCCTAGCGCTTTTGCAATCACTCATTTGCAAGAAGCTGGTTTGTCCTTAGTGCGTGTCGACAAGATCGATGCCGCGGAAATCATCGCGGTCGCGTCAGACATAATGAAGTCTAGCGATCAGATGGAACTACGAGGAGCTTTAGTCGGGTCCGCCCAGGCAATACGCGATGCGAAGTTGCCCGATGGGCACCGTGCACTGTGCGTGAAAGACGATCCAGTCTTGGGCGATAAACTTCTTAGGGATAATGAAGCTCATGCCGTCAGTGTAGCTACGAGGCGTGTTACAGAAGAGGACATGAAAGAAGTTCGAATGGCGATATGGGGAAAGTTTTCGCCGATATCGAACCTTTCGGACATTTATAGCAAATTATAGCGGTTAGCGCGCGTTGTTTTTGATTGGCAGCCTAAGGGCGGGCGCCGACGACGGCGAGGCTTAGTTCGTCGGGCATTCGTCGGCCAGCAGCGTGCGCTTGCGATCGGTTATGGCCTTCGGTCGCCGCCCTAGCGCCTCAGCGATAACGGTCCGCTCGTACCCGTCTCGGTACATTCGTAGAAGGCGCTGGTCCTCGGCTTCTGTCCACGGCCGGAAACTACGTAGCGTCATCAGTAGCTCAGCCAGTCGGTCTCAGCCTCGTCGACAACCGCGCGCATGTCGCCATCGGCCTGCATCTCGTTGAGGCGCTTGCGCACGTCGTCGGGCGAGCCGCGACGCGGGAACATCCTGTCGCCCTTGGCGGCATTGACCAGATCAGCCATGCGGCAGTCGGCTTTCTGCGCGAGCAACCACTCGCCGAACGTCTCGCCCTGTTCATTCGTCTGCGACATGTGCCCTCCGATTCGGCCGTCAGCATATCACCGGCGGCGTAGGGCGGGGGAGCCTGCCGTGGTATCGCCACCGAGCGGTTCGATTTCGGGACAAGGGGTAGAATTATAATCCATGGTACAAGCCGTGGTATCGACCCATCACCCGGCCGCAAACACCCCGAGAACCGGGCATTTTGGGCGATTATTTGGCGGGGTCCGTCTCCTACTCGCTTGGGGTCGAGCCGATCTGTGCAATGTCCCGCCGATCACCCCATCCACCTACCATGCGCGTGTCGTGCGGCGGCAAGATCCTTTCCGACTATCCGAGCGGGCTAAGCAGGATTGCGATCTGAAGCCGGACATTGCCCGTGCGTCTGCCGAAAACTTTGCGATTCAGCGTGCGCGCAAGGTTTGGCGCCGGAAGATGCGTGAGACGGGCTTGGCAGGCGTGATAGATGGCAAGCCGGTGCGCACGACCATCGGCGATACAGCTGCGCCGTGCCCGCTCGATCATTCAATCGCAAGCTCGAGGCGACGGCGCCAAACATGCTGTGGGTGTCCGACTTCACTTATGTCGCTACCGCGGTGGGCTTGGTCTGTGTCGCCTGCCATACAGATCATAGACGTCCGGTCTTATCCGCGGCCATCGCACACGCGCGCTTCGAACATGGTTAGAGCTTATTTTACCGCTGTCGGCTAGCGTTCGCCTTCTGACTATTCAGGAGCAGTTTATGGACGTGGCGCTTGCGGCCGCAGCCACCGAGCGTCTGCCAAGCGGATCCAAAGGGATTGCCGTCCAGCGCGGCCTCGTGCTTGGCCTGTTCGGTCTGCTGGCCACGCAGCAGATGCTGCTCTGGGCGTTTCTCGGCTATGCATGGTGGACCTATGTCGTCGGCACCGTCGGCTTCGGGGGGCTCATCCTGTTGTTGCGCCGCGCAGATGGCTGGAGCCGGGATCGCGCACCATCGGCCGCCCTGTTCGCCACATGCCTCGCCGTCGCGGCGCTGGCCTGCGTGCTCGGCGGCGAAGGGCGGTTCTTCTATGCCAACATCGACTGGCAGGTCCGCGATGCCGTGCTGCGCGACCTCGTCGTCTACCCCTGGCCGTTCGTGTATCAGGCAACACCGTCGCCGCTCATGCTGCGGCTGCCGCTCGGCATGTACATCATCCCGGCGCTGCTCGGGAAGGCACTGGGCTACCGCGTTGCCGAACTGGCGCTGCTGGGTCAGAACAGCCTGCTGCTTGCAACGATCTTGTCGCTCGGCGCCGCGCTGTTCCGGGACACCCGCGCACGCGTGATCGGGCTGGTCGTATTCCTCGGCTTCTCCGGAATGGACATCCTTGGGGCGGCGCTTCTGGGCGAGCCTCTGATGGGGCACATGGAATATTGGATAGGCCCGCAATATTCTTCTCACGTCACCCAGATTTTCTGGGTCCCGCAGCATGGAATGGCGGGGTGGATCGGCGCTCTGCTCTACATGCTGTGGCGCGACGATCGGTTGCCGCGCGCCGTTGTGCTCGCGATATTCCCGCTACTGGCGCTGATGTCGCCACTGGCGCTGATGGGGCTCGTGCCCTTTGCCGCGCATGCGGGGTTGGACGGCCTGTTCAAGCGACGCCTGGTCGCCAGCGATATCGTGCTCCCGTCTTTGGCGCTTGTTCTGGCGGTGCCCTCGCTGCTGTATCTGGCCGCTGCCAACGACACGGTCGGCGAGCGTGCGCAGGTGATCCACCTGCCGATATATCTGCTTTTCGAACTCCTCGAAGTGGCACCCTATCTGATCGCGGTCCGGCTGTTCGGCCGGAACCGCTTCGGCGCCCCGACCGCGGTCATCGTCGCGGCGGTGCTGTTGCTCGTGCCGTTCGGGCAGGTCGGGACGTCAGGCGATTTCGTTATGCGCGCGTCGATCCCCGCACTGGCTATATTGGCGACGCTGCTGGGTGACATCCTCGCCGAGACCACCAGTGGGCGCGACGCGCGCGTCGCGCAATTCCTCGGCGGCGTGACCTTTGCCATCGGCCTGTGCACCCCGGCATCCGAAATCTGGCGGGCGGTGCACTTCCCGGCCTCGCCGCCGCCGTTGTGCAGCTTCCTGGGCGTGGTGCCGGGCGGCTCGGCCACCTATGTCACGCCGCTGTCGCGGGTGCCTTCACTTGTCCACCCGGGCCGGCCGGCCGTGATCGAGCCACATGATCCCAAGCGCTGCTGGGCCGGGCCTTGGCCGAACGTCGCCTCGAAATGGTAGGCGAACCGATCGAGATATCCTATCCCTCGGCGCATCGGTGACACATAATTGGGGCCGCTGTGACAAACGAGAGCCGAGCAGGGCGATGAACGATTGGATCGGGAAAGCAGATGACTGTGAAGGCTGATAACCATCTCGCTCGCTCGTGCGTGTGTTGCGGGTCCACCGATCTCGCTACTTCGCCCGCAATCCTCATGCCGTTCGTCGCGCATCGTGCGTTCGGCTGGGCGCCAATAGAGATAAACGATAGCTGGGGTCTCCAAACGATTCGCAGCGGCATGGCCTATACGATCTGCAAGTCGCTGCGCTGCCGTGCCTGCTCGCACCTGTTCTGCGACATTCGCTTCTCCGACGAGGAGATGAATGCCATCTATGCCGGCTATCGCGACGAGGCCTATGTCAGCCTACGTGATCATTACGAACCGGGATACCGCACCCGCAACGAGGGGCTCGTCGAGACGATCACCTACAAGGCCGACATCGAGGCGTTCTTGGATCCTTATATCAGTGATCCGCTGACGGTCCTCGATTGGGGCGGGGACACCGGATCAAACACGCCCTATCAGCAACGGAGGAGCAGCCTTGATATCTTCGATATCAGCAACAAAGGCGTCGTGCCAGGCGCGCGGGCGGTGACTCGCGAACAGGCGGCGGCCGCAGCCTATCGTCTTGTCGTCTGCGGACAGGTTCTCGAGCATACACCCTATCCGATAAAGGTTTTGGCCGACATCCGCCGCGCGATGAACGATGACTCTATTCTGTACATTGAAGTCCCGTTCGAAAAAATTGTCCAACAGGGCTTGCCGGACTGCGAAACCCACAAACGTCATTGGCACGAGCACATCAATTTTTATTCGCAGTCGTCAATGGCGGCGCTATTACGTTCCGCCGGATACGAAGTCCTGAGACAGTACATTCTCGCCGTCAGCGTGGCCGGCAGTGACGTGCAAATCCTGCAGGTAGCATGTCGGCCAGCGTGATCAACCGCATGATCTGACCGCGAAGCTGCGCGTTCCCGGTTAGTCGTGGAACGCGTAGACGACGATCCCGAAAGTGTTGAACTCGTGGACGCGAAGGTGGAAGCGATAGCCCATCTTCCAAGAGTGGATGAGATCGATGATCTCGAAGAGATGCGCCGGCAGATGGTAGGCGGAAACGAGCAGCGCGGGTTTTTCGGTCTCAATGATGCGGCGCATGCCCTTGAGCGTTTCAATTTCCGCGCCCTCGACATCCAGCTTGACAACATTCACGGGCGCGCCGTGCAACACGTCGTCGATCGCGACGCACTGGATGATCGTATCACCATCGTCGCTCAGCCGGCTGGCCATCGAACCGTCATTAGTGAATCGAAGCTGCTGCGTTTCGGACCAAGTGCCCAGCGGCAGACAAAGCGAGCGGATATTACCGAAGTCGCGGGAAGCCAGGATCGCGAAATTGTCGGGATCCGGCTCGAAAGCGACTAAACTGGCGATCGTGTAACCGGCCTTGAGAAATTTGTGGATCGCGACACCCGTGAACGCACCGCAGTCAACGATGCGCAGCGGCTCCTTCAGACGCGGAGGATCGTGGGGCGTATATTCGTCTTCTTGACTTGGCGAGGGACAGTTCGCGATATCGCCGCTTTGGCGATAGCGAATGATGGTATCGAGCAGGTCTCGGCTTTGATCATCTTCCAGCAGCGCGCGTATGCGAGCGAAATCCCCGAGATGCGCGTCATAGCTAAAGTCGCTGTCCAACCAATAGCCCGGACGTGTCCGCGCGTTCGGGGCGAGCACAGGCGGATAAATGGGGGTTAGGACGCGCGCAACCCCGGCCGCGAGAAGCTCAGCATGAATCTTCTTGATATCGACGTAGTGATTATGAAGTCCCAGAAGCACCGTTCTATCGGCGAGGCGACCGTCACCAGCGTCCTCGATCGCCAAAATCGGGATGTTGCGATAGCTTTGTCCGCGCTTGCCGCGGTCTAAGATGAGGTCGACGTGCGTTCCGTCGGCAAGCAGGTCATCGACGATTCCTTGGCCCACCGATCCCAGACCTTAGACCACCATGCTGTTTGGATCAGGCTGGTCACGAACAAGAGGGACCTTTTATCATCTCGCCGCCGCTTACGGCAGCTAGGGGGCAACTAGCCTCGGCGGCTGTAGCGTCGGCACGGGGCGTGAACACCCATCGGCGCAAGACGAGGAAGTTGACCGCCGCTGCCGCCATAGTTGCCAGCAGTCCGGCCAGATAGGGCGACGGCAAGAGTGCGGCACATGCCGCAAGCGCTGCCACGCTGAGCAGGTAGTTCAGTGCATAGGATAGCAGAAATCGCAGTTTGGGCGGCCGCACGCCCGCAAAGACGTAGCGGCTGTAGCACACATAGTTGAACGCGACGGCGATGATCGTCGCAACGATCTGTGCGACGAATAGCTGAAGCCCGCCCGCAACCAGCATGGCGTAAAGCCCGTATCCGAACAGGGTGTTGATTGCCCCCGTCTGCAGAAAGCGCCAGAGTTGCCTGACGACCGCGGAAGACGGCTGCACAGGCCTTAGTCCTCAGGCGTGAAATTGACGCGTTCGCGCTCGATCACTAGCGGCGTGCCGCGCGTCCGATCGGAAATCAGCCGGACCTGCACACCAAGGACGCCAAGAAACAGAAACAGCAGGCCGAACTGGAGTTCCAGCAAAGCGGCGAACATCCACATCCGCGCATTCTGGCCGAAGGCGATCGACCAGGAGGCGCCCAGAACCGTGACGACGACCGCCGCCATCGCGATAAAGCTGAAATAAAGCGGTGCGCGGAGTAGGCCTTTCGACGAATAGGCCAGCGCTGACAGCGCGAAGTCGAGCAGGCTGAAGAAGCCATTCTTCGATTTGCCGGCCGCGCGTTCCGGCCGCTTGAACACGATCGTCTCGATCGCATAGCCGGTTTCGACGAGTAGCCCGCGCACGAATGGTTCCGGCTCGTTGAGTTCGCCGATCGCCTGGATGGCCTTGCTGTCGTAGATTCCGAAGCCGGTGGCGTTTGGAATGATCGGATAGTCGCCGAACCGGCGCTGAAGACCGTAGGAGAGCTTGCGTAAGCCGGCATAGAGCGAGGAATGCACTTTGGTCTCGCTCACGCCGAGAACGATGTTTGCCCCTTCGCGCCAGCGCTGGACAAGTTGCGGGATGAGTTCGGGCGGATCCTGGAAGTCGGCCGCGATCCCGATGATCGCCCGGCCCTTGGCTTGGAACAGGCCATGTGCCGGCGAGCGCATCTGGCCGAAATTGCGGGTATTGATAATCAGCCGGATGCGGGCGTCGCGTCGGCACAAAGACCTGACGATGTCGGCAGTCCGATCGGACGACCCGTTGTCGATGAAGATGATCTCGAAGTCGTCGGTAACCGAGCCGAGTTGCACCAGCACGGCATTCGCGATGGCCTCGGCATTTTCTTCCTCGTCGAGGCAAGGAATGACGACCGAGATTTCGGGCCTGTCAGGGATCTTCAGCATGGGGATCTTGTACGCAACAAGGAGTTACCCGGTTCTTAAGGAAGGCCATGGTTTCGGCGATCTGGTCGTTCAGCGACACCCGTTCGATCGCATGATGGTCCAACAAGTGCCGGTAGCGACGATCGTCGCCGAGATAGACGTCCGCGCGGTCGTGGCCGACCGCCGGACGGTCGACCGCGCAGCCTGCCGCCGCCGCGATCGTCGCTGCAAGCGCACCGAGTTCGATGTGCTCGCCGCCGCTGCTGAACCGCGTGACTCCGCCCTGCGGATCCAGCAGCAGCGCAATGCCGAGCGACATCAGCTCGCGGATCGCGACATAGCCGCGCCGCACGTGATGACGGGCGTGGACCGTCACGGGTCCTCCCGCCAGCGCGTCGAGCAGGAACGCGGACAGCGCATAGCTACGCACCTTGTTGATATGCGGCCCGGAAAGGTTGAAGATCCGGGCGATCGCCGCGCGGTGACCCCGCGCTTCGGCCCACGCCGCGAAGGCGTCCTCGTCCTCGCGCTTGAGCATGCCGTAAAGCCGCATCGGCGGCGAGGCCGCGTCGTCGTCGACATATTGGGCAGCGCCCGAGGACGCCACGAAAACGGCCTCGGCGCCGATCGGATCGAGCGCGTCTAGGACATGCTGACGGATCGCTCGGTTGGCGGCGCGATACGCGCTTTCGGACATCACCTCGGCGCGATCCTTGGTCAAGAAGGCGAAATGCAGGACAAGCGTCGGTTGGCACGGCAACGCGCCCAGTTCGCGCAGCGGCCGCTGGTCGATCGTCCGGAGGGGCGAAAGGTCGATTTCGGCGAGGCGCGACCCGAAACATAGGACCCGCTCCGCAAATGTGTCGCCGAGCGCGTCGTGGAGGAGGTCGAGGGTCGCCCGCCCTATCCAGCCGCGCGCGCCGGTGACGACGATGCGATATGGGCTCCGCCGTAAGGCGGCCGCGACATGGGCGGTAAGAGGCAAGGCCGCGACGGTCCCGCTACGCCAAGACGCGTCCCGGCAGACACGCGGCTTTTGCCGTGATCCACCCGACCAGATCGGAAAAGTCGTCGAACGCCGCATGCCGCCCGACGGACAGCGGTTCGCTCGCATAGCCATAAGTGAGGAGGGCGAAGCGCACGCCGGTCGTCTCGGCCAGGGCCAGATCGACCTCGCTGTCGCCGACATAGAGGCACTCGGCCACGGCCGAGCCGAGCCGAGCCAGCGCCAGGTCCAGCAGGTCGGGCGCGGGCTTCATCGCGCGGTCGGGCGAACTGCCGACGATGACGGGAAAACAGTCGCCGAGATCGAGATCGGCGATGATCTTCTCGCACAACGTCTGCGGCTTGTTTGAGCAGATGGCGAGCGGAAAGCCGAGCGCGGCGAGAGCCCGGACGCCGTCTGCGACGCCCGCGTATAGCGACTCCGGGGGTGTCGGGAAGAGCCGATAGCGCGCACGAAAATCCTCGACCGCGCGGGTGAGATCGCCACAATCTTCGGCGAGCGCGCCGCCGACCAGGGCGGGACCGCCTAAGCTCGCGAACGGCCGGACGTCCGCGATGGTCACGCGGCGGCGGCTCGCACGCTCGGTGAGCATCGCATTGAGGATCCGGACAAACACCGGCGCACTGTCGATCAGCGTGCCGTCAAGATCGAAGACGATGCTTCGCAGCGGCCGGGTCACAGCGGCAGGCGCATCGCTTCGGCCACTTCGTCGCGCGGCAGGAAGGGTGCGAGATCGTGCAGCGGCGCGCTGACCATGCTGCCATCCTCAAGGCGCCGCGACGACACCTTCGGTGCGAAGCTCTGCTCCTTATCGAGGAAGATCTCGCAGATCGCGGCACCCGGGGCGGCCAGCGTCGCGGCGATCGCGCGCGCCATGTCGGCATGCTCGGAGGTGCATGTATAGGCGAAGCCGAAGGCCTGCGCGATCTTGCCGAAATCGGGAAAGGTCACGCCCGAATCCGGTCCGCAACCGACCGAATGCCCGTCGAAATAGGCCTGCTGCGTCTGTCGGATCGAGTGATAGCCGGAATTGTTGTACAGGAAGATCTTGGCCGGGATGGCCTGTCCGATGATCGTCTGAAGCTCCTGCAGATTTTGCATGATGCTGCCGTCCCCCGCGAGGCAGATGATGCGCTCGGCGCCCGCCGGCATTGCATACCAGGCACCGATCGTCGCCGGCAGATCATAGCCCATCGAGGCCGCGCCCGAATTTGAATAGAGGCGCTGGCCCACTTTAAGCTTTGCGGCCTGGACAGTGACAACGGCGGCGGTCGCATCGGCCATCACGATGACCTCGTCGGGCACGAGCGCTTCGAACAGGGTTTCGGTGAAGCAATAGGGGTTCACGACGCCCTGTGTCTGCCAATATTCCGGCAGCACCGTGGGGTAGCGATGCCGCCGCTCCATCGCCCAATCGACATAGGTGCGGTGGGCGGCCGGCGTCTGATAGCCATCAAGCGCCGCAATCAGCGCGGGTATGAACGTCCGCAGATCGGCGTGGACCGGCATGTCGATCGACAGCGTCGGCTTGAACAGTTCGGCCGCGTCGACATCGACCATGATCTTGGTCGCATCCGGCGCGAAGCCCGCATAATTATAGCTGATCTGCCGGATGTTCAGCCGGCAGCCAAGCACCAACAGCAGGTCGCTGCCCTGTACGGCGAAATTGCCCGATCGATCGCCGACGGTGCCTGGACGGCCGACATAGAACGGGTGGTCGTCGGGGACGAGGTCCTGCGCGTTCCAGGCCGGCGCGACGGCGATGCCGAGCCGTTCGGCCAGTACGAGGAATTGCTCATAAACACCGGCGATACGAATTCCCGTACCCGGCATCATCACTGGTCGCCTGGCCTGCCGGACGGCGTCGATCACCTGCCGTGCAGTCCCGTCCAGATCGTCGCCGCGCAGCCAGCCATATTCGCGCGCCACCGCATGCGCCTGGCCATAGCCATCGGCCATCGGATCGAAACCGCGCAGGTGCGACGGGTCGATCAGCGCGGACTGGACGTCGATCGGAATGTCGAGCCACACAGGTCCGGGCCGGCCGGTTTCGGCGAGCCACAGGGCCTTTTCGAGCAGGTAGCGGATGTCGAGCGGGTTCGAGACGGTGACCGCGAACTTGGTGATCGACCGCACCATGTCGACAATGTCGGCCTCCTGGTCACCCAACTGCCGCACGACCACCGGCGCGTTGTGCCGGATGGTCTCGCGCTTGACCTGACCCGAGACGACGAGCATCGGGATCGAATCCGTGAAGGCACCGTGGACGCCGTTCATCGCGTTGATGCCGCCGGGGCCCGTCGTGACGTTGAGCGCCGCAATACGGCCAGACAGCCGCGCATAGCTCTCGGCCGCCATCGCTGCCGCCTGCTCGTGATGGAAGCAGACATAGCGCAGTCCGTCCGCGCGGCCGAGCGCGTCGTTGAGATGCATCGCGCCACCGCCGGTCAGCATGAACACATGCCGCACGCCGCGCGCGGCGATACGCTGCGCCACGAAGTCCGCCAGCCGCACCGGTCCGGTCATGATGCCAGGGCGCGCGGTCTCGAGGCCGATGGCAGTCGGCGGTGAAAAGAGGTTCATTCAGCGCACCGCCACGGCGCGCGCCGGCGTCGTATCAAGGCCGCGGTCCATGATCAGCCTGATCAGCGTCGGATCCTTGAGGCCCGGCCCATCCACTGTATAAACGTCGAGCGGCGCGTCTGCCTTGATCGGCGCGGTCAGATGCTCGCCGCCGCCGAACTCGCGGGTCGAGATTTGCCCTTTGAGCAGCGGAACCGCGAAATACACGTCGTCGAGGGTCAATACCTCGCCTTTCGCCAAGTCACGTTTGGCGTTCACGCCACGAACGAGCGCGTCGAGGTAGCGCCGCTCGCTCTCGGGTACGACGCGTCGGCGCGTTGCACCATGGCCGCACATCTCCTGCGCCTTCTTCATCGCACGGAACCAGATGTCGGCCTGCTGCGGGGTGGTGCAGTATGAGCTCACCGGCACGCCTTCATAATCGATATCGATATGCCGCTCAAAGGTGCGAGCTCCCTTGGCATAGGCGATCAGCGTCGAATCCCACCAGTCGCGATATTCATGCGTCGAATAGCCGATCACGATGCCGGGGTATCGCGCCTTCATGAAATCGATCTGGTCAAGCTCGAGGTCGCTGTCCTCGGATGGATAGAGCGAGACGCAGTGGTTGAGCGCGAAGGGAATGGCGCGTGACGTGAAAAACGCTACGAGATCATCGATATGCTCGAGCTCTGCGCCGCCCGACGACGCGATCACAGGAAGCCCTGTCGAGGCGATCTTGGCGCGCAGCGTCTTGTCGCGGATGTCGGAACTTGCGACCTTGAGGATATCGACATCGAATTCGACGCACTTGTCGACCGAAACCTCGTCAAACGGCGTAACCATCGTGACCATGCCGCAATCCCGCACCGTCTCGACCATCCGTCGCAGGTTGTCCCACGCCATATGCGTATCGCGGGTCTTCTTGATGTAGCGGATATCCCCGCAATCGCGGAAATCGGGGTGGATGAAGCTGTCGACGTCGCGAAACTGCAGCTTGATCGCGGCGCGGACATCGTTGAACTTCACGACGCGCGCGAAATCACGGATGATCTTGAGGCCGCGATCGATGTTGCCCCAATGGTTATTGGCCAGTTCGAGAACGAACAGGTCGTCGAAAATCGATACGGTCACCACTTATCCCCTGTCCGAGCGGACGTCGATGTCATCGGTAAGGCTCAATTATTAACGAGGTTCCCTACGAAATCCTTTACGACGTCGGCGACATATTCCAAATGGCTCTCGCCCAATCCCGGATACAGGCCGATCCAGAAGGTGCGCTCGGTCACGATGTCCGAATTTTCCAGCGAGCCCGAGACCCGGTAGTTGCGGCCGCGCATATAGGGCTGGCGGATCAGATTGCCCGCGAACAACAGCCGCGTGCCGATCCGGTGGGCCTCAAGATGCGGTACCAGCTGTTCGCGTGCGAATGGCGCGCCGTCGCGGATCGTAATCGGGAAGCCGAACCAGGACGGCTCACTGTTGGGCGTCGCCTCGGGCAGGATGAAGACGTCCTCGAACGGCATGAGCAACTTCGTCAGCGTATCGAAATTGCGCCGGCGGTCGGCGATGAAGCCGTCGAGCCGATCGAGCTGCGCCACCCCGACCGCCGCCTGCATGTCGGTGATCTTGAGATTATAGCCGGCATGGCCATAGGTATATTTATGGTCGTAGCCCATCGGCAGATCGCCGAGCTGGCGGCAGAAGCGCTTGCCGCAGGTATTGTCCTTCCCCGGGGCGCACCAGCAATCCCGCCCCCAGTCGCGCATCGACTCGATGACGCGTTTGAGCCGCGGCGTGTCGGTGAACACCGCGCCGCCTTCGCCCATCGTAATGTGATGCGCCGGATAGAAGCTGAGCGTGCCGATGTCGCCGAACGTGCCGACCATGCGCCCGCCATAGGTCGCACCAAGTGCGTCGCAGCAATCCTCGATCACCCAGAGATCATATTTCTTCGCGACCCGCATCACCTCGGCGAGATCGAAGGGGTTGCCGAGCGCATGCGCGATCATGATCGCCCGCGTCCGCTCCGACACCGCGGCCTCGATCGCCGCCGGCTTGATGTTGTAGGTCGGGATATCGACGTCGACGAAGACCGGAACGAGGCCATATTGCAGCACCGGGTTGACCGTGGTCGGAAAGCCGGTCGCGACGGTGATGACCTCGTCGCCGGGCTTAAGCGCCTCGTTACGGAGCGTCGGCGAGCACAGCGACGACAGCGCAAGCAGGTTGGCGGATGATCCCGAATTGGTCGTGAGCGCGTGCCGGACGCCGATACGCGCCGCCAGCCGTTCCTCGAACGATGCGTTGAAGCGCCCGGTCGTCAGCCAGAAGTCGAGCGCGGAGTCGACGAGCGACTGCATATCGGGCGCGCCATAGACCTTGCCGGAGACCGGCACCGGGCTGGTGCCCGGCACGAAGGTGGGCGCGGCGTGGTGACGGCGCGCATATTCGCCGACGAGATCGAGGATGAGGTGCCGCAACTGCCCCTCGTCGGCGTCACCGGCCAACGCCTGCAGCTGCGGAAACTTCGAAATTTCGCTCATGTTCCTGGATTCTCATCGTTCATGCCGCGCCGCGGAGGGCAAAACCGTCAATCTGCCGCAGGCTGATGTCCCGGGCATCGCCGCCATGCGCGACCTGCTTATGCCAATCAACGATTATGCTTAACGCTTCGTGTAGGCGGAGCGTCGGTTTCCAACCGAGTTCGTTGCGCGCCTTGCTCGTATCGAGGCGCAGCAGCGTGGCCTCGTGCGGGCCGGCAGCCTCGGGCCGCCGCCAATCTTGGGCCGATCCCCAGCCGGCGAGCATCTGCTCGACAATCCAGCCGACCGGTCGCGCGTCATCCTCCGACGGGCCGAAGTTCCAGGCGGCCCCGGCGCCCCGATCCCCTGCGAGCAGCCGCTGTCCCAGCAGCAAATACCCCGACAAGGCGTCAAGCACATGCTGCCAGGGCCGGATCGAGTCCGGATTGCGGACCTGCACGGGTACATCGGCCAATAGCGCACGGATGATGTCGGGCACGAGCCGGTCGTTGGCCCAATCGCCGCCGCCGATGACATTGCCCGCCCGTACCGAAGCAATAGCGGGCCCGGCCGGATAGGAACGGCGCCAT
Organism: uncultured Sphingomonas sp.; assembly: GCF_937859915.1. GTDB lineage: Bacteria > Pseudomonadota > Alphaproteobacteria > Sphingomonadales > Sphingomonadaceae > Solisphingomonas. Next base: position 26,731 of record NZ_CALMAW010000088.1, read on the forward strand.
GCCGCGACGGCAATCTCCGCTGCCCCCTTGCTGCTGCTATACGGGTCGTGCCCACCAATCGGATCGTTTTCGCGGTAGGGCCAATGCCACTCGCGATTCTCATAGCATTTGTCCGATGTGACGCAGACCAGCGCCGCGACGCTGTCGACCGCGCGGCACGCCTCGAGGACGTGGACCGTGCCCATCACGTTCGTCGCGTAGGTTTCGACCGGATTGTCATAGGAATAGCGCACCAGCGGCTGGGCGGCGAGGTGAAAGACGATCTCCGGTTGCGCGGTCGCGATCGCGTCCGCGACCTGCTGCATGTCGCGCACGTCGCCGATCTTGTGCTCGACGAGCGCTGCAAGTCGCGTCTGCTCGAAGAAGCTGGGGTCGGTCGGGGCGGGCAGCGATAGCCCGGTCACGACGGCACCCATCCGATGTAGCCATAGGCAGAGCCAGCCGCCCTTGAAGCCGGTGTGGCCGGTGACGAGCACGCGCCGGCCCGTCCAGGCTTCGGGGTTCACCAACATTTCCAAGGCGCGCCCTGCTGCCACAATGCTTCGAGATGGATCTTGTCGCGCAGCGTATCCATCGGCTGCCAAAACCCGTCATGGCGATAGGCGGCCAGCTCGCCGTCGGCCGCCAGTCGCTCGAGCGGTCCCTGTTCCCAGATCGTGTCCGGTCCGTCGATCAGGTCGAGCACCGACGGATCGGCGACGAAGAAGCCGCCATTGATCCGGCCGCCGTCTCCCGCCGGCTTTTCCCGGAAATTACGCACCAGGTCGCCATCGAATTCGATGGCGCCGAACCGGCCTGGCGGGGCAACCGCGGTGACGGTCGCGCGCTTGCCCTGCGCGCGATGAAAGGCGATGAGGCGCGCGATGTCGATATCGGCCACCCCGTCGCCATAGGTGAAGCAGAACGGTTGATCGGGCTTGAGATGACTGGCTACCGCTTTCAGTCGTCCGCCGGTCTGCGTGTCGGCGCCGGTATCCACCAGCGTGATCCGCCATGGCTCGCTCCAATTCTGGTGGATCTGGAGGCTATTATCCTGGAGATCGATGGTCACGTCGGAATTATATAGGAAATAGTTCGCGAAGTATTCCTTGATCATATAGCCCTTATACCCAAGGCAGACCACGAAGTCGTTCACGCTCGCGTTCGAATATATCTTCATGATGTGCCAGATCACCGGCATGCCACCGATTTCGACCATCGGCTTCGGGCGCGTAATCGTCTCCTCGCCCAGCCGCGTGCCGAGCCCACCCGCAAGTATCACCGCTTGCATCACGTCATCCTCGACAATACGCGCCGGCCATCCAACCGCCGACCCAGGCTTCCGGACTTTTCCGGATTATTCGCCGCCCGTGATCCCAGATAATGCCTAAAGACGCATTAACGTTAACGGATTTGGCCGGCGGGAAACAGACACATATGCCGCGGACACCGCGGTCCTTGGATGATGCGGTCGCGGACCGCGATGACCAACCACCCACGCTTCGCCGACCTCCACTGAATGTGCCACGCTACTCGAAAGACGAAAAGCCATGGGCGCCGACACGTCGCTGTCCGTCTCCGCCAATACGTCCGCACGACATGCGACCCCCGGCTACAGCATCTCGAGCGGCACTCGCTGCCGCGGCGGCGGGAAGGCAGCATCGAGCGAAGCAAGGTCGTCCGTCGTGAGATCGAGCTGGGACGCCGCGAAATTGTCGCGGACATGCGCGACGTTGCCCGCCTTGGGGATCGCGATGCTATGCCCGGATCGCATCGTCCAGGCGAGCGCGACCTGGGCCAGCGTCGCGCCGATCCGGGCGGCGATCTCGCCGAGGCGCGGGTTGCCCAGCAGGCGTCCCTGTTCGACCGGGCTGTAGGCCATGACCGGAATGCTGTGATCGGTCAGCCACGGCAGGAGATCATGTTCGGGGCCGCGGCGGGCGAGATTGTAGAGGATCTGATCGGTCGCGCAGGCAGCGCCATCCGCCGCGATCAGCTCCGCCATATCGTCGGCATCGAGGTTGCTGACCCCCCAGCGCAGGATCTTGCCCGCAGCGACAAGCCGCGTCATCGCCTCGGCCGTCTCGGCGAGCGGCACTGCGCCGCGCCAGTGCAACAGATAGAGATCGAGCCGGTCGGTGCCGAGCCGCTTGAGGCTGGCCTCGCAGGCGTGCGACAACCGGTCACGCGACGCGTTCTGCGGATAGGCCTTGCTGACCAGGAAAACCTGGTCGCGTACGCCCGCGATCGCCTCGCCGACCAGTCGCTCGGACTCGCCATCGGCATACATTTCGGCGGTGTCGATCAGCGTCATGCCAAGCTCGATCCCCGATCGCAGCGCGGCGATCTCGTCGGCGCGCCGAGCCGGGTGCTCGGCCATCATCCAGCTGCCCTGACCGAGCGCGGGAACCAAGCAACCATCGGGAAAGCGGACTGTTTTCATATGAGCCTAAGGTGGGATGGACCGGTTCGGACCATAAGCGATGTTGCGACGCCGGGCCAGGGACGATGCCGATGACCGAAAATGACGAACGCTGGATGCGCCGCGCCATCGCGGTGGCGCGCTCGAAGGGATCGGATCCCGCGACATCGCCGCTCGGCTCGGTGATCGTGCTCGACGGGCGCGAGATCGCCGCCGAGCGCAATCAGACTCAGGAGCTTCCCGACGCCACCGCGCATGCCGAGATGATGGCGATCCGCCGCGCCTGCGAAGGCATCGGCGAGCTCGAGTTGCGCGGGGCGACGCTGTATTCGACGCTCCAGCCCTGCGGCATGTGCACGATGGCGTCGATCTGGTCGAAAGTCGGTCGCGTCGTCTTCGGGGCCGGCCGGGAGGACGTGCATGCGATGTATTTCGAGGCGCGGCACGTCGATACGCTGGCGTTCATCGGCGACGCCTATCGCGACGATATCGAGATCGAGGGCGGGTGCCTGCGCGAGGAGTGCGCAAGCCTATATTATCCGCCCGATGCCGACCTGCCGCGCGAGGAGATCGCCAACTTGTGAGTGCGCGCGTGCCGCCGCGCGGGGGACCTGGCGATCATCCCGCCGGTGCGAGCGTCGCATACCATTCGGCGTAGCGCGTGTTTCGGGCAAGATGGCGATTGAGATCCTCGCCACCTTGCCACCAAACCGGGCCGCGCTCGCCGAGTGCGACCTTGGCGGAGTCGACCGCGCCGCGCGCCGCGGCGAGGGCTTCGCGGTCGCCAGATTTTAGCGCACGCCCGACCGCGCGCCGCGCATCCATCAGTCGCGCGACGATCGCCTGCCGTTCTGGTTCGGGCAAGGCGGGATTGGCGCGTCGCCACAATCTGCCGCGCACGACGATATAGCGTCCGTCGGGCGTGACCGGTGGCGCGGTCGCCGACCCGGTCATCCAAGTTGCCGCGCGGCGACGGCGATACGGGCGACCATCTCGGCTACTGGCCCAGCACCTCCTTGACCTTGTCGGCGGCCTTGCCGAGCAATCCCTTTTCCGCCTCCTCGGCCTCCGCTTTGGTCTTGAAGGCGGCGCCCTCGGGCTCGGCGGGCGGCGCATAGACCGAGAATAGCTTGAGCGTGCCGGACCCCTTGTTGAGGATATTATGCTCGGCGCCCTTGGGCACGACGACGAGGTGGTTGGGGCCGGCCTTGGTCGCATGGCCGTCGATGACGATCTGCGCCTCGCCGGCGACGACGAAGGTCGTCTGGTCGGCGGGATGGGTCTCGGCGCCGATCTCCTCGCCGGCCGGGATATCCATCAGCACGATCTGGATCTTGGCATCGCGATACACTTCCTTCTGCCAGAACGTGTTCTTGCGCGCGAGTTCGACCATGTCCTTGTTAAAGATCGCCATGTCATCCTCCTGACGTCGGTGTCGGCGCTTCGACGAACAAGGCGGCCAAGACGTTCCGGACGAGTGCGGTCCGTAATGATGTTCGGCGAAGCAGTTTGAGCCGCCGCCCAAGGCTTCGACGCATTGTTGATATATGTCAGTATCTTGGTCGACAAATCGCCTGGGCCAAATCCGCGGTTGCGCGTTGTGCCGACACGATCGGGCGATGGAGCAGCAATGGATAAGATCGAAAACGCGTCCCGGACGGCACGTCGGCCGGGACGCCTGCTTGTCCGCCCGATGCTCAGCCCGGCTAATGGGTGGTTGTGCCGAGATAATCTCGGTTGGATGTCGGGGACGGGAGCGTGAACCTGGCTCATGCCGCCGTTCAGATCGCCAAGGCGCTGGCCGATGCCGACATCCTGTTCCTTGCCGACGACGAACAGCAGGCGGAGGCCCTCGCCGGGGCAGTCCGGGCGATCGCGCCCGCGCATCCGGTGTTCTTCCTGCCCGCCAGCGACGCGCTGCCGGGTGATGCCGCGCCGCCCTCGCCGGCCAATGCCGGACACCGCGTCTCGGCGCTGCGTGCAATCCGCGCAGGTCAGCTGCAGGATGGGCGTCCCCACATGGCGTGTATCCTCAGCGGCGAAGCGGCCGCGCGTCGGTATCCGCCGCCCACCGCGTTCGATGGCGCACCGCCGATCCTCGCTGTCGGGGAGGCGATCGAGACCGGTGCGTTCGCAGACAGCCTTGCCGCGCTTGGATACATGGCCGACGACCGTGTCGACGAGCCCGGCGAAATGGCGATCCGTGGCGAGGTGGTCGACATCTTCCCCGCCGACGCCGGCCTCCCGATCCGTATCGAGATCGCCGACGGCCGGATTGCCGCGCTGCGGTCCTATGATCCGTCGACCCAATTGACCGTCGCCGATGTCGCGTCGCTCGAGATCGGCCGCGCTACCGAGCCGCCGCTCGCCCAGGCGACCGCGATCCTCGCTCATCTCGCGCCCGGCCGTCTGGCCATGGCGGACAGGGCCGAGGAACGTCGCCGCCGCTTCGTCAAACTGGCGAAGGACGCCATGGGCACGGGTAGGCAAAGCCTCGACGCGATCGATGACGACGCCTGGACACAGGCGAGCGCCGACTGGGCGACGCTCGACATCGATCCGGATGTGACGCCGGTGGCTCGCTTCGCGGAGACGAAGTCGCCGCTGGCCGGCTTGGTGCGTTTCGCGACGCCCTTGCTGGCAGATGGGCACAGCATCCTGTTGGCCGGCAGTCGACGCGACATCCGCTTTCTGCGGACGCGGCTGGGCAAGCGGCTCAAGCGCGAGGTCGTGTCTGTCGGAGATTGGCAGGCGGTGGCGGCCCTTGAGCCGGGATCCGCCGCAGCGATCGAGATGCCGGTCGACGCGGGCTTCGTCGGCGATGGTCTCATACTCGTCGCGGCGGCCGATCTGCTCGGCAGTCGTGCGCTGGTCGGCGAGGCGCCGGCGACGAGCGACGGGATTTGGGGCAGCGCCGGCGACATCCGGATTGGCGACGTCGTCGTGCATGAGGATCATGGCGTCGGCGTGGTGGCCGGTCTCGAACCCGCACCGGCGCAGGAGGAGGTGGCCGATGGGTCGGGTGCGGGCGAGCTGATCGCGCTGACCTATGCCGACGACGCCCGTCGTCTTGTCGCGATCGACGATGCCGACCGGATCTGGCGCTACGGCGCCGACGTCGATGCGGTCACGCTGGACAAGCTCGATGGGTCGTCCTGGCGCAAGCGCCGCGGCGATATTGATGCGGCGATCGCCGAGAGCGCCAAAGCGCTGACCGCGCTCGCGGCCGAACGCGCGGAACGGACCGCGCCGATGCTCGATCCGGACCCGGCGGCCTACGAGCGTTTCGCGGGCGGTTTCGCCTATAATGAGACCGCCGATCAGGTCCGCGCGATAGCCGCGGTGCGGGCCGATCTCGCGAGCGGGCGGCCGATGGATCGGCTGGTGGTCGGCGACGTCGGCTATGGCAAGACCGAGGTCGCGCTGCGCGCCGCGGCGTGTGCTGCGCTGTCGGGCTATCAGGTTGTGATCGCGGCACCGACGACGGTGCTGGCGCGCCAACATCTCGAAGCGTTCACGCAGCGCTTCGCGGCGAGCGGCGTCACAGTCGCGGGTCTGTCGCGACTGTCGACTGCAGCCGAGAAGAAGGCGGTCAAGGCCGGGCTCGCCGACGGCTCCGTCGCCGTCGTCGTCGGCACCGGCGCTGTGATGGCAAAGGGTATCGCCTATGCCAAGCTCGGCCTGGTCGTGATCGACGAGGAGCAGCGTTTCGGTGCGGGCGACAAGCAGCGACTGCGCGGATCGGGCGACATCCATCTTCTGTCGCTGACCGCGACGCCGATCCCGCGCACGCTGCAGATGGCGCTGGTCGGGCTCCAGCAGATTTCGGTGATCGCGACGCCGCCGGCCCGGCGCCAGCCGATCCGCACCAGCCTCGACCAATATGACGATAGCCGAATCCGTACCGCGCTGCTCCGCGAAAAGGGCCGCGGCGGGCAGAGCTTCGTTGTCGTGCCCCGGATCGAAGACATGGCCGTGCTGCGCGAAAAGATAATGCGGCTGGTCCCCGACCTCCGGCTGATCGAGGCGCACGGCAAGATGCCCGCCGCCGAGATCGACGAGGCGATGGTCATATTCGCCCAAGGCAAGGGCGACATCCTGCTGGCAACCAACATCATCGAAGCGGGGCTCGACGTGCCGCGCGCCAACACGATGATCGTCTGGCGGGCGGACCGCTTCGGGCTCGCGCAACTCCACCAGCTGCGCGGCCGTGTCGGGCGCGGCCATCGTCGCGGCCAGGTCATCCTGCTCACCGAGGCCGACCACGCGATCGGGGAGCGGACGCTGAAGCGCCTCCGCACGCTCGCGACCTACGATCGCCTTGGCGCTGGGTTCGAGATCAGCGCGAAGGACCTGGATCAGCGCGGCGGCGGCGACTTGCTCGGCGAGACCCAGGCGGGGCATACCCGGCTGATCGGGATCGATCTGTATCAGCATCTGCTCGGCATGGCGCTCCGCCACGCGCGCGGCGAGGATGTCGAGCGCTGGACCCCGGAACTCAACCTCGGCGCGACCGGCCTGTTGCCCGCTGACTGGATACCCGAGCCCGATATCCGGCTGTCGCTCTACGTCCGCCTGGCGCGGATCGAGGACGAGGCCGGTCTGGATGCGCTGGAGGCCGAGATGATCGATCGCTTCGGGCCGTTGCCGGCCGATGCCGAGACGCTGACCGCCTGGGCCCGGTTGCGGCTGGCGGCGCGCACCGCGGGCGTCCAGCGCATCGATGCCGGTCCCGCGGCGATCGCGATGACGATGCGCCCGGATTTCGCAGGCGACACGGCGGCGGCCGGGCTGGTCGAGAAGAAGGGCCGTTTCCTGCTCGCCGAGCGGACCGACGCCGAGACGCGCCGTGAGCGCGTCCAGGCGGTGCTGGACGCGCTCGTCGCCTGATCAGCGCGGGTAAGCGCCGCTCATTTCACGGGCGCGAAGGAGAAGAGCTCGGTCTTGATCGAGGGCGGCGCGCCGGGGGTGAACCACTGCGTGTCCTGGATGTGGCTGGCGGTGACATAGATCCGGCCGTCGGGTCCTTCCGAGAAGGTGTCGGGCCAGCGCAGCCGTTTGTCGGTGAGCACGGGTTCGACCGTCGTCCCGCTCAGCCGTGTGATCGCATAGTCGGTCGGCGAGGTGAGATAGAGCGTGCCGGCCTTGCTCATCCACAGCCCGTCGGCGACATGGGTGGTGGCGACCGTCTTGACCGCCTTGGCGCGCTCCGCCTCGCTCACGTCGGCACGCAGCATGCTGGTGTCGATGCTGTAGAGCGTCTTGCCGGTCAGCGCCTGCCAGTACAGCGTCTTGCCGTCGTTCGAGATGGCGATGCCGTCGGCGGCGAAGGCGGGCTGGCGACCGTCGGGTCGGACCAGCGGCTTGCCCTCGATCGCAACCTTCACCCGCTTGTCGATCTGCGTGCTGGGATCGCCGTCGAGTGCGCGAAAGCCGTGGCCGGTCTGAAGATCGACGACGATGATCGCGCCGCGCGTGCCGCTGTCGGTGATGTAGCCGATCTTGCCATCGGGCGAGAAGCGGATGTCGTTGAGATAGGTGCCCTGCAGCGCCACATCGAGCGGCAGCGCGATCACCTTGGTGACGTGGTTGGTCTTGAGATCGATGCGGACCAGCTTGGGCGCGCCTTCGAGGATCTTCTCATTGCCCGGCGCGCCCGGATCGAGCACCCAGAGATGGCCGTGGCCGTCGGGCACGATCGACTGCACGCAGACGAAATGGTCGCCGACCGACAGCTCGTTGGCGCGGGCGTTGCGCCAGCTGTTCCATTGGGCGTCCGGATAGGGCTTGAGCGAGCCGTCGGGCAGCACTTCTGCGACCGAGATCGGCGCATCGTCGGTCCAGCGCGGGAAGTTGACGAAGCGGCGACCGTCCTCGACCACCGCGACGCCCGTCGCCTGATGATCGAACTGCGCGACCTGGGTGAGCGCGGAGCGCGACTGCGCGACCGCACTGGCGCCGAAGGCGACGGCGGCGATCGCGCCGACGGCTGCGAGGCCGGCGACGAAGGGTTTGGCTCGGGTCATGGGAAGGCTCCGGTCGACCATGTCGGTCAGGGTGGCGGGATCGCCGTTGAACAGCTGGATAAGATGGCGTGCGACCGCGTCGGGATGTTCGCGCTGGGCGAAGTGGCCGACGCCGGACAGCTGGATGAAGGCAAATGGGCCGGTGAATTTGGCGGGCACGTCCTTGGCTGCCGATGGCGGGTTCACGCCGTCGACCGCGCCCTGGATGTAGATCGTCGGCAGCGAGAGCGTCGCGGTCTCTTTGATCTTGTCCTCGAGCCACACGCTGCTTGGGTCGGGTGCCGCCTCGTCCCAGCGCGCGCGGTAGCTGTGCAGCGTGACGTCGACCCAGGCGATGTTGTCGAACGACGCCGCGACACGCGCGAAGGTGGCCTCGTCGAACCAGCCCGGCGGCGACCAATTGACCCAATGGCGATGCGCGAAGCCGCGCCGGTCGGCGCGTACCGCCTGCGCGCCGCGGCCGGTCGCCATGAACCAGTGATACCATTGCCGCTGCGCCTGTTCGAACGGCGGCGTCGGCATGCCGCCGAGCCGGGGCGGCGTACACAGCATCGCCATTCGCGCGACCCGATCGGGCCAGCCGACCGCGAGCGCCTCAGCCGTGTTCGATCCCCAGTCGTGCCCCGCGACCATGAAGCGGTCGATCGCCAGCCCGTCCATCAGTGCGATCATGTCCATCGCGAGGATCGCGCTGTTGCCGGTGCGTGGCGCGCCTTGGCGTAGCTGCGAGCCGCCAAAACCGCGCAGCATCGGGACGATCGTGCGGATCCCGGCCGCATTGAGGCGCGGCGCCACCTCATCCCAGCTGGACGCATCGTCGGGCCAGCCGTGGATCAGCAGGACAACGGGTGCATCACGCGGACCCGTGTCGTCATATTGGAGGTCGACGGCGTCTGTTCGAAGATTTGGCATGATGTGCCCTTTCCGATGGCAGCGCCGTTGCGCCGCACTTCTTCGCCCGTGGAGAGTGTGCGATCGCCGCGGCGCTATCGCGTCATCGACCGCGGGCGCGGTCAGCCGGTTCCCGCCGAGGCCGCCTGGGGGCATAAGCTATCGCCTTGATCACGCTTGCTTTCCTCGAACGCGGGTGGGGTGTGAACCGATCGAGGATGCGGGTGTTCCGTATCCTGCCCATTTCGGGCCGTTCAATTGTGCGGCCGGCGCGCCTGCCACCATCGTAGCGTAGGTCAGAGCGCGCGAAGGAACCGATAGCTCCGCTGTTCGAGCCCCAGCGCGCGATAAAAGCCGTTGGCGTTGCGCACCGCGATCGCGCTCATCGCCTCGACATGCTCGACATGGTGCCGGGCGAACTCGTCGGTCGCCGCATCGAACAACGCACGGCCTATACCGGATCGCCGGGCATTTTCCGCGACGACGAGGGCTGTGATCCGCGCGATCGGACCGTGCTGGAACGCGGGAATGACATGCCAGGCCAGGCAGCCGATCACGCCGCCGCGATCGGCGACCAGCACCGCCTCCTGACGCGCGGCCGCCGATGCGAGCGCGCGGGCGACATCCCGCGACGTGCCATCGAAGCCGATCAGCGCGAGCAGGTCGCGCACGCCGTCCGCATCCGCTTGTAGTGCCGGCCGGATCGTCAACTCGGGCTCAGGTTGCGGCTCGGGCGTTGGTTCGGGATGGTCGGTGCGCGGACGGGACGCGGACGGCGGCCGTAGCGCCTCGTGCGTGCGCTCGCGTCGCGTCGGCGCCGATGCTCGTGTCGATTTGGTGGCACGGGGACGGATCGCGGGCGGCGCGGCGCTGTCGTCTTCGGCAGCATCCTCGTCCGGCTCGTCCGGCTCGGCGCGCTTGGCACGCGGCGGGGCTGCCTTCGCGGATTCGGCCCACGTCGAGGCTTCGCCCTTGCGGAGATAGTCCGCGATCTTCTGTACGGTGGCGGTCAGCGTGCCGTCGTCGATGCCGAACAACGGTTTGCCTGCCGCATCGATAAGACCGAAATGGCCGAAATCTCCGACGCCCGGCTTACGCTTGCGGGATTTGACAAGCTTCAGCCCGCGGTGGTTCGCGGCCTCGCGCAACGTCGCGTCGTCCAGCGCCACCGCGCCGACGATCAGGCGCGCTTGTGGGCCGGCGCTTTGGCGGCCGCCTTGGCCGCGGCCTTCTTGGCGGGCGGCGTCTTCTTGGCCGGTGCCTTGGCCGCAGCGGAATTGCCGCCCGCTCCGAGCGACTTCTTGAGCGCGGCCATCAGATCGACGACGTTGCCGCCGCGCGGGTCGGCGCCCTTGTCGTCGTCGATCGTGATCGTCTTACCCTTCTTCTTGCGCTCGATCAGGTCTTTCAGCGCATCGACATAGCGATCGTGGAAGTCGGCGGCATCGAACTTGCCGGTCTTCTTGTCGATCAGCGTCTGGGCAAGATCGAGCAGATCGTCGTCGGGCTTGGTGTCGCCGATCTCACGGAAATAGCTCGCCGCCTTGTGGACCTCGTCGGCGTAGCGCAGCGTCTCCATGATCATGCCGCGCCCGCATCCCTTGATGCTGACGACATATTCGCGACCGCGCATCGCAAGCTGGCCGAGCCCGATCTTGTGCGTACGCTTGAGCGCCTCGCGCAGCACGACGAACGCTTCCTCGGCGAGATCGTCGGCGGGCACGACATAATAGGGCTTGTCGAAATAGATCGCGTCGATCTCATGGCTGTCGACGAACTGGGTCAGTTCGAGGGTCTTCTTGCTCTCGAGCTTGACGCCCTCGATCTCCTTTTCGTCGAGCAGGACATATTCGCCCTTCTCATATTCGAAGCCCTTGATGATCTTCTCGACGTCGACCGGGCCGATGCCGGGTACGGTCTTCTCATATTTGATGCGCTGGCCGGTCGGTTCGTAGATCTGGTGGAGCGCGACCGCGGCGCCGCTCTTGGTCGCGGAATAAATCTCGACTGGGATCGAGACAAGCGCCAGCCGGATCTGTCCGCGCCAATAGGGTCGTGCCGCCATCGATCGAATCCTCTCCGTGCGCCGTCTGCGCTCAATCCGCGATCGGTATCGACGTTCCGTCCGCGATTCCGTCTGCGTTGGAGCGGAGTACGCCGGGTGCCGCATCGCGCGCCGATCGCGCCATCGGGAAGACGAACTCCGCCTCGAGGCCCGAGGCTTCCCACCGGAACTCGCTGCGCCCGCGCAATTGACGTTCGATCATCGTCGTTACCATCGTAAGCCCGAGCGAAGGCTCGGCCACGCCGCAGGCGGTCGCACTGCTGCCTTCGTGCCAGTGCAGCACGAGATCGTCGGAATCGGTCAGCGACCAGTCGAGCCGCACCAACCCGTCGGGATGCGACAGCGCGCCGTGCTGCAGGGCATTTTCGAGCATCTCGTGGAGCAGCAGCGCGAGCGGCTGCACCTGCGCCGAGGCGATCTGCACGGCGGGGCCTTCGATGCGGAAGCGGCGATGCCCGAACGGCTCGATCTCGCCGCGAATGACCTGCAGTATCGGCGCGCCACGCCAGCGGTTTTCGGAAAGCAACGCATGTGCACGGGCGAGCGCATCGACGCGGCCTTGGACGATTCGCGCATAGGCCGTGGCGTCCTGCGACCGGGTCAGTCGCATGATCGACTGGACCAGTGCCAAGGCGTTCTTGGCGCGGTGGTCGACCTCCTTGAGCAGCAGATGTTCGGCGGCTTCCAGATCCTGCGCCGCGCGCCGCGCGGTGACGTCGATCTGCGACGCGAAGAAATTGGTGACATCGCCGGCATCGTTGAACACCGGGCTGACCAACAGCTGGTTCCAGAAGGGACGACCGTCACGATGATAGTTGAGGATCTCGACGGTGATCTCGCGACGCGCCGCGACCGCATCGCGAAGCTCCGCGATCACGGCCGGGTCGGTATCCGCGCCCTGAAGGAAGCGACAGTTGCGGCCGAGCACCTCGTCGCCCGAATAGCCCGTCATCTTGAGAAAGGCTTCATTGGCGAGAACGATCGGATTGCCGTCCTGCGTCGGGTCGGTGACCACCATCGGAACGCGTGTGCGCTCGAGCGCGAGCAGGCCGATCTTATGGCGTTCGGCAAGGTTCGCGACGCACGGCGCGGTCGTGAGCCGGGCGTCGCTCTGCCGGGAATGAGATGCCATACTCTCTCCTACACTCCAAGATATTGGCGGCCCCCGGTCATCAAGAAGGGTAGCCGACCGGCACGGTCTTTCGCCCGTCCCGGCCAGTCGATTCAGGCGGTCGCGTGCAGCGCATGCTTGAGGTCACGGATCTCGTCATGGCCCGCCTTGACGATGACATAGGCCTCATCGATGTCGGCCTTGGTGGCCGGGCTGACCTCGCGGTCGAGCTGCGCATCCTCGAACTTATGCTTGATATGGTCCTCGCCGGCCTCGACCTGGTCGACGATTGTGATGTCGTCGCTCGACATGCTGTTGCGAAGGTTGAGGAACATGCGATGCGCGCCAGCGAGCAGCGTGCCGTCGTCCTCGGGCGTAGCGCCGAGCGCGCGCACCTTGGCCTGAAGACGCGTCGTCAGCTCCTGTCGCTCGGCACCCCGGCGCTCGAAGATCGCGGTGAAACGGCTGTTCGACGCTTCCTTGGCGGCCTGGGTATACCCGTCCGCGCTGTCGATGACGGTCTCGATGAGCGCGTTGAGGATCTTGACGTCGTGGTCGGTATGCATGGGTCTCTCCTATAGAAGCCACCCAACGCCCGACTTTCGGAGACGGGCCCGCGCGCGGACGAAACGCTACTATCTCTCGTATTTTAGCCGGCGCCGCCCGTGGTCGTGGGAACGTGCCGCTGGTCCGCGGATTGACGAACAACGATAGCTGCCAGGGCGCTGTGACGTGAAGATCGCGACCTACAACGTCAACGGGATCAATGGCCGGCTGCCCGTGCTGCTGCGCTGGCTCGAGGAGCGCCGCCCCGACATCGTCTGCCTGCAGGAATTGAAGGCGCCGGACGAGAAATTCCCGCTCTCCGCGATCCGCACGGCGGGCTATGACGCGATTTGGCACGGGCAGAAGAGCTGGAATGGCGTCGCGATTCTGAGCCGGGTCGGCATGCCGGTCGAGACGCGGCGCGGGCTTCCGCACGATCCCGATCCCGGCCAGAGCCGCTACATCGAGGCCGCGGTCAACGGCATGCTGATCGCCGGACTGTACATGCCCAACGGCAACCCGCGGCCTGGCCCCAAATTCGACTATAAGCTTGCCTGGTTCGCCCAGCTCGAGGCGCACGCCGCCGCTTTGTTCGCGACCGATGCGCCGGTCGTGCTGGCCGGCGACTTCAACGTCATGCCAACCGACCTCGACGTCTACAAGCCCGAGCGCTGGCGCGATGACGCGCTGTTCGCGCCTGCGGTGCGCGACGCCTATGCGCGGCTGCTCGATCAAGGATGGACCGATGCGCTGCGCGCGCGGCATCCGGGCGAAACCATCTATACCTTCTGGGACTATTTCCGGAATGCCTACGGCCGTAATGCCGGCCTGCGCATCGATCATCTGTTGCTCAACGGGCCGGCGGCGGCACGGCTCAAGACCGCCGAGGTCGACAGCGATGTCCGGGGATGGGAGAAGAGCAGCGATCACGCGCCGGTGCGGATCGAACTCGGCGACCGGCCGCGGCGACGCCGCGCCGGCCCCGCAGGCTAGATTGGAATACGATGCTTGATGGTCCCCGCTTGGCGCCTGTCTCCGGCCGCGCCGCAACCGCGTTGGTCGTGTTGCTGCATGGCTATGGCTCGAACGGCGACGATCTGATTTCGCTGGCGCCGCCGCTGCAGCCGCTGCTGCCCGACGCCGCATTCGTCGCGCCCAATGCGCCGTCGCGGCTCCCGCATATGGCCGAGGCCTATCAATGGTGGGGGATCCAGAGCTTTTCGGCGACCGAACGCGCGCTGGGGGCGGACTCGGCGGCGGGCGGCGTCGATGCCTTTCTGACGCACGAACTTGCAGCGTTGGGCCTGACCGAGGATCGCCTGCTGCTGGTCGGCTTCAGCCAGGGCACGATGATGGCGCTGCACGTCGGCCTCCGCCGGCCGCGTGCCGCTGCAGGGATCATCGGTTTCTCGGGGATGCTGGTCGCGCCCGAACGGCTGCCCGCCGACATCCGCAGTCGCCCGCCCGTCCTGCTTCTCCACGGGACTGCGGACGAGGTCGTTCCGTTCGGCGCGCTCGATCAGGCGGCGGTCGCGCTCCGCGCGGCGTCGGTTCCGGTCGAGACGCATGTTGCGCCGGGAATCGGCCACGGCATCGACCCTGCGGGGCTTGCGGCGGCCGCGAGCTTTGCGAAGCGGGTGCTCACCCCATCCGAACGCTAGCCCACGCTCAACGCAATTGGCTGTCCTTGCTGCCACGGCGGTTGAAGCCGGCATGACGGACGGCCCGGTCGCGGACCGCCTGGCAGGCGACGCAGGTGCGGCTGCCAGGCAGGGCCAGGCGCCGCGCGGCGGGGATGGTCTCGCCGCAATCCTCGCACTCGTCGCGACCCTCGCCGGCCGGCATCAGGGCGCGCGCCAAGGTCACGGCGTCGGCGACCGTGTCGTCGATCTGGTCCTGCACGGCGCCGTCGCGGGCCCAACCACCTGCCATAGTTTACCAATATCCCAGAAGCTTGGTACCAAATGGGGAGTGGCGGAGGAATTCCAAGCATCGGGCCGGCACGGGAAGGACCGTCCTCTGCAAATTGGGGATCAGCGGCAGACAATGACGCCATCGGGTCCATTTCGAGCGAGCGCGGCGTTATCCGTCGATGATCACACCACTCTTCAAGGCGACGCGGACAGTCTCGACCGTCGTGGCCGATGCCGCCGGCCATCCCGCTGCGCAATTGCTGGTGATGGCGGCCTGCGTCATCTGGTGGGTCGCGGGCGGCAGCGAGACGTCGTTGAGTTCCGCCATGTCGATCGGCGCGTTCGTGCTGACGCAGATGGTGCTCAATCAGCAGCGCCGCCGCGAACGCGCGCTGCATCTCAAGATCGACGAACTCATCCTCGCCAAGACCGGGGCGCGCGACGAGGTCGCGGGTATCGAACATAAGACCGAGGAAGAGATCGAGGAGTTGCGGGCCAGCCACGACGAGCGCTGACGTCGCGCTGTGCCCGCCTTCATGGTCCGGCGGACGGCGAAAAGCGCCTCACCCGGACAGCACGTCGCCGCATCGACCTGGCTATTGGCCCCTCAATCGGTGCGGTCGGAACGAAGCCGCGCAGCCTCGTGGCAACCGGCAGGCGCTGCGGTGATCCTCTTATTTGCCCGCCGCGCTGACCCGCCAGACCACATCGCCGAGGTCGTCCGCGATCAGCAGCCCGCCGCGCCGATCGATCGCCAGCCCGACCGGCCGTCCGCGCGCATGGCCATCCTTGTCGAGAAAGCCGGTGACGACATCCTGGGGCGGCCCGGCGGGATGTCCGCCGGCGAACGGGACGTAGACCACCTTATAGCCATTGAGCGGGCTGCGGTCCCAGCTGCCATGCTCGCCGACGAAGGCGCCGCCCTGATAGGCTGCCGGGAAGTTGGTGCCGGTGGAGAAGGCGAGGCCGAGCGGCGCGACATGCGAACTCAGCGCATAGTCGGGCGGGATCGCTCGGGCGACGAGATCGGGGCGCTGCGGCTTGACCCGCGGATCGATGTGCTGGCCGTAATAGCTGTACGGCCAACCGTAAAAGGCGCCGTCCTTGACCGAGGTCAGATAGTCGGGGACGAGATTGGGCCCCAGTTCGTCCCGCTCGTTGGCGACCGCCCAGAGCGCGCCGGTCTGCGGCTCCCAGCCCAGACCGGTCGGGTTGCGGATACCGGTCGCGAACAACCGCGAGGCACCGGTCGCACGGTCGATTTCCCAGACCGCGGCGCGGTTGAGCTCCGCGCCGATGCCGTTTTCGGTGATGTTGCTGTTCGAGCCGACGCCGACATAGAGTTTCGCGCCGTCGCGGCTGGCGACCAGGCTTTTGGTCCAGTGATGGTCGATCGGACCGCCGGGCAGCGGGGTCAGCGTCGTGCCGGGCACGGCGATGCTGGTCTGCCCGGTGACATAGGGGAAGCGCAGCAGTGCGTCGGTGTCGGCGACATAAAGGTCGTTCCCGACCAGCGCCACACCGAAGGGCGAATGGAGATGGTCGAGAAATACGGTGCGCAGGTCGGGTTTGCCGTCGCCATTCGTGTCGCGCAGCAACAGGATACGGTTCGTCGCCTTCTGCTTGGCGCCCGCAAGCGACTGGATCCAGCCCATGATCAGATCCTTGGGACGATAGACCGGCGCCTTCGGTCCGCTCGATTCCACGACGAGCACATCGCCATTGGGCAGCGCGTAGACCGAGCGGGGATGCGAAAGGCCGGTCGCCAGCGCCTCGACTTTAAGGCCTGCCGGCACGGCCGGCGTGGCGCTGCCCCACGGTGCGACGGGCGCGACGTGCATTGGCGGCAGCAGATATTGCTGGGGATCGGGAAGCTGCGGGTTCGCTCCATATTGCGTGCTCGGATCGGCGGGCTTGCTGCCGCAGCCGGCGAGCGCCAGTGCAAGCGAGGATAGGGCGAGCGCACGAGCTGCAGTGCGGTGCAGCGAGGGGGACAAAGCGCGCATCACAACGTTTCTCCCGAGGTGGTGCGATACACGAGCGCGGACCCCAGCCAACTCGAGATGAGGACGAGCAGCGCGACGATACCCGACAGAATCAGGCCGGTCGGCACCACCGAGGTGTAGGCATCGCGGCTGTGCACGAAGGCGTTGAACACCGACAGCAGCAGCACGAGCACATTGCCCAGCGAGTGCGGCGATGCGGAGCGTCGGTGCGGGCGTTCGCGGCGATAGACGAGATAGTCGGCGATGCCGGCAATTGCGGCGAGCACGCCCATCGCGACGCCGACCGTGATGAGCCAGATCGAGAAGTTCGCCCACATCATCTCATAGGTCTCGGCATAGACGATGTCCGTCACGAACGCCCCGGTGAAGCAGGCGATCGGAAAGGCCGAGAGGATCACATGGATGGAATGGGCGGGGCTGAGCGCGGTGCGATGGACTCGAACGTCGGACATGCTGCTTCATTCCGGTCATAAACGCCGCGTCGAAGGGCGCGTGATGATTACGCGCGCGGCATCCAGCTGTTCCATGGAGCCTAAGGCGAGAAGACCCGCTTGGGCAACTGGACCGCCGTGCCGCGTGACCGCGCGCGATGCGCCGGTCACGCGGCGAGAGACGTCAGCAGCCGTGGCGTCGGTTCTTGGCGGCGCGCTGGCGCTTGTCGATATGGCGACCGAGCAGGCCCCCGCCGATCACGCCGGCCGCGAGCCCGACCGGGCCGGCGCCCAGAGCGGCTGCACCAAGTCCGCCGCCACCGGCGCCGATCAGCGCGCCCGTCGTGCCGCTGCTATGTTTGCAGCGATAATGGTAGCGTCCGTCTGCGCCGCGATAGGTGTGGGCGGGCGCGGCCACCGCCGGCGTGGTCACTGCGGCGGGAACGACGAGCGCGGCGAGCGTCGCCGACATCAGGATCTTCTTCAGCATGGTAAATCCTCGCATCCAAGTGCGGGATGCCAACGTCGGCTTGCGCCAAACGATCCGTCGCGCGCATCGCGTCCGCTTGGCACGATACACCGTCGGTCGGCTGCCGGATATATGACGGACAATTCCGCCCGTGCGATGTCGCTGGGCGGCGCGGGTCCGGCAAGGTGCAGAATTACGCGGGTTTAATCTAAATCAGCGGCCGGATTCACAAAACAGCGGCATAGAATTGATCTGGATCAATCCTAAATCCTGATCTGTGTTGCATCTTGCGAGTGCGTAATAAGCGAGACGGCATGACCAGCAACGCCCTCACTCGAAAACTCGATCGCTGGGAGCATCTTTCGGACGATGATCAGGTGACTCTTGCCGCGATCAGCGGGCGTATCGAGCCTGTCGCCCGTCACAAGCAGCTGATCGAGGAAGGCGACGATCCGCGGATCGTCTTCCTCCTGATCGAAGGCTGGGCGATCCGCTACAAGATATTGCCCGATGGCAAGCGGCAGATCGTCGCGATCCTGCTTCCCGGTGACCTGTGCGATATCCATGTCTTCATTCTGGATCGCATGGATCATGGGATCGCGATGCTGACCGCCGGCAAGATCGTGCGTATTCCCAAAGACACGATGCTGGCGGTCGTCGATCAAAATCCCGCGATCGCGCGGGCGCTGTGGTGGACGACGCTCGTGGACGAGGCCGTGCTGCGCGAATGGCTGGTGAACGTCGGCGGTCGCAATGCCTATGCGCGGGTCGCGCACCTGCTCTGCGAATTGTACGTCCGGATGGGCAATGTCGGGCTGGTCACCGATGGCCGGATGAGTCTGCCCCTTACGCAGGCGGATCTCGGCCAGGCGCTCGGGCTGACGCCGGTGCACGTCAATCGGATGCTCAGCCAGCTTCGCGGCAAGGGCCTCGTCACGTTCCGGGCGTTCCAGCTTCGCATACTCGACCTCGACGGGCTGATTGCCGCCGCCGGCTTCGATCCGGGCTATCTGCATGGCAAAAGACCGGAGCGGACGATCGGGAGCTGGTCTCGGCCGCGGCGGAATTCCACCGCCAAGCTGCCGGAGAGCCCCGCTTAGGCGAAGCCGACGACGGCGACGGCGTCGGCGAACGGCACAGTGAGCAAGATCGTGCCGGCGCCGTCGGCGATGTCGACCCGGCCCCGCAGGTCGAGCGTGCCGCGGATGACCTCATGCGCCAGAAAACCGCGTATGCCTTTCACCGCTTTGGCCTTGGCAGCAAGCAGATCCACGACGTCGACACCCTCCTCATCGGAGGCGTCGACATGTGCATTGTGCAGATGAAGATAATAGCTCGGCATACGCCTATTTTACCGCGCGGCCGCCCGTAGGGCAATCTCAGTCGTCTCGCTTATGGACTGCGGTCGACGGACTGCTCATCGCCATCGTGATGACGGTAAACAGCATCAGCCCGTCCTCATCGGACACTTCCACGCGGAAGTCCTCGCCGTCCCAAATGATCTCGGGATGATCCGACAGCACCTCGCCTGCATATTTGATCGCCTCGACCCGTGCGGTAGCGAGGTTGGGAAGTTCCGTCCCGATGTCGTCGGGCTCGCGCGTTCCGTCTGCGGTCGCGAAAAAATAGCGGGGCATGCCGATCTCCTACCTGTAGCGCATAACGCACGCATCATAGGCTAGGCACCAGAAACCACACTGATGTGCGCTAAGACGCCGGCTCACAACATCTTGATACCGTGCGTCTTTCCGGGCGCTACGGTCGTCGCGCCCGTGATCAGCGCGATGTGTCGGATTGCGGCCCTTTCGCCGGCTGATGATCGCGGGCATTCGATCTGTTGCACATTTGTCGCAGGTGAGGGGCATACGCTACACCGTGGAGGAACTTGGTGTGACCGGCGCTGTTATGCCCGCCGCGTACCCCAGTTTGAGGATGTAACATGTTCAGTCGCACAGCTTTGCTTATCGCCACCGCCGCCGTCGCCCTCGGCGCCCAGGCCGCCTCCGCCCAGAGTGTCTTCGGTGACACGACGACATCGTTCCGCGGCTTTCGCATCGAAGGCAATGCCGGCTACGATCGCGCCAGCTCGGAGGGCAACCGCAATTCCAAGTTCGCCTACGGCGGCTCGGCCGGCTTCGACGGCCAGATCGGCAAGATCGTGATCGGCCCCGAGTTCACCTATTGGCACCCTAACCACAACCAGAACACCGTCGTCTCGAACGGCGCGATCGGCGGCACCGTCGTGCATCAGCAGCGCGACCAGCTCGGCGCCGACGTGCGCATTGGCTATCTGGTGACGCCGGACCTGCTCGTGTTCGGCAAGGGCGGGTACGCCAGCGACGCCCAGCGCAAGGCGTTCTTCGCGCCGACCGGCGAGACCTCCTACATCAGCCATGGCCATGCCGACGGCTATCAGTTCGGCGGCGGCGTCGAATATACGCTGCGTGATCGCTTCTCGTCGCTGCCCGGCGGCCTGTACGTCTCCGCGCAGTACACGCAGGCGCAATATGACAACCACACCAAGGACCAGCACGCGATGGGCGGCGTTGGCATCCGCTTCAAGTGAGTACGGCGGGCGTCGTCTCGGCGTCGCCCTCCGATCTCGCTTGAAGGGTTTAGACCGCCGACGATTTCGCGCGGCGCGCGAGACAGCG
The DNA here is from genome assembly GCF_937859915.1 of uncultured Sphingomonas sp. Classification (GTDB taxonomy): domain Bacteria; phylum Pseudomonadota; class Alphaproteobacteria; order Sphingomonadales; family Sphingomonadaceae; genus Solisphingomonas. Next base: position 47,244 of record NZ_CALMAW010000088.1, read on the forward strand.
GGGGATCCATCCCCCCGGGTCGCTGGTTTAATCCGCAAGGGCGATGGTTTGTCCTAAGCTTCCATCGTCTCAGGTCCCCGCCGACGTCTAGGCGTCGGCGGGGATTTTTGCGTACGCAGCGCGCCCCTGCGTTGCGCTATCCGGCGGTCGCCTTGCGCAGCCCGAAGAACGGCGCGGCGACCGGCCTGACCTCTGCGACCTCGCTCTCGAGAATGGGATAGAGTTCAGCCTTTTCCGTCTCGACGAGCGTGCGCAGTTGCCGGATCATCGCCAGCGAGGCCGCCCGATAGGCGTCCCAGCTTGCATGCATGTCGGACGGGTCCCAACGCAGCAGATGGTTGCGGTACGCATCCCGGATCGCCGCCCCATGCGCCTGGAGCCGGCGTCCCGTCACCACCGCCTTGGGGCGGCCGCTCGCCGCCAGGATGCGAAACACGAACGCATCCTTGAAGGCGAAATGGTCGCGCAGGATATATTGCGTTTCCCAGCGCGCCTCGCCGATGTGCACGGCCTCCGTCGCCTCGGGCGAGAACAGCGTCGTTTCGACGCGGTCCATGATCCGCAGAATTTGACGATGTTCCATCTTCAGCCGTTGCAACATCGTCCGTCTCCCGAGAGCTTGATCGCAAAGCTGAACGCGTACGGCGTGACAAGGCAACCTAAGAAGCAGGATGTTCGACCAACCTCTAAAAGGGCGTCGTGGAGCCGCGACGTCAATCGAGCAGGCGAAGTCGCGCGATAAACGGTTAACGAAAACTTAAGACATCGATATTTCTCGAGATGATATCGGGATGTCCTTGGCCAGTGTTGCGCTCGGTCCGACGCGCGGGTCGTATTCGCAAAAACGGCCGTGGGTTTTTGCTGTTTGCGGGCAGTATAGGGGCGGGAATTAGACCAACGGATGAGGGCGCGGCTCGCTCTGCCATGTCATAAGAGGGAATGGACGAAACCGCACTTATTCCGCCATCCGCAATGACCGACCTGTCGCTGCTCGCGGAATGGGCACGGATTGGCTCCGCTGCCGATGGCTCTAGGCGGGCCGCGGCGCTCGCAGCGGAACTCAAAAGACGGAACATTGATGGTCCGCCCCAGGAACAGCGGGCTTCGTCTTCGCCGTCATGCTCCGACGACGAGGCCAGCGTCCAAGGCGAGCCCGAACCGGCATCGATCATCAGCGCCGCAACGCAAACGCCGCCCTCCAATGTTGCCTTGGGCATCAGGGCTGCACTCGCGCCGATACGTCATTGCGATCAGCATCGTGTCGCCCGTCTATGACGCGCGGGTCGTGCGTCTGCGCCAGGCGGTGAGGCGCGCCTCGTCGGCCCGGCGTCCATCCTATTGTCCGCTAGCGACCAACGACTGTCCACATCCGGACGCTATTCCACAGACGTGACGGCCGCGCGCGATAGTCTGCCACTATCTGGCGATCGGCGCCAAAGGTGCGGATATTTCGGCAGCTGATACCCTATCTGCGGGCCGTTAGCGCGCGGATACGGCGTTTTTAATGACTTGGCACGCTCCGTGCAAAGCTTCCGACATCGACGAGAACCACTCCCGTCGAGCGAATTTGACAGGAGACTTTGCCATGATCCGTTCCATCGCTTGCGCCGCCGCCGCCGTCCTCCTCACCACGGGTGCCGTTGCCGCCATGGCCGACACGGGTGTGCAGCCCACAGTCCGGATCGATCACAAGACGGGCGCCTATTGCCTGCGCAGCGAGCCGGTCACCGGGACGATGATCCCGACCAACGAGTGCCACAGCGTCGACGATTGGGCCAAGCAGGGCGTGACCTTCTCGCGCCGCTGATCTCTGCCGGCCACCATCCCCGAACGGCGCTGACGACCTCGGCGCCGTTCTGCATGTTCGGGCGCTGTCGCAACGGGCGGGGGCTCGATAGGACGGCACGGCCGCCGCCGCGGGTTAACGTGCCACTAACCATCGGGGCGCTACTTCGATCGTCGGAACCGGAGATGCGCATGATTGCCACGAAGATGATCGAACTGATGGATATGTCGACGTCGCAGGGGTCGAAGCCGCTGGCGTGGCGGGTCCGCGACAAGACGCTGAGCGACCTGCGGCGCCAGAGCCGCCACACCGGCGACGTCCGCTCGCGCGACGGGCGACTGACGTTCCTGGACCTCGCGATCGAGGTCGGCGACGTCCGCAATTCGCTTGGCGCCGAACTGCTCACCTAGCCCGGGCAATCTCGAGCAACGCGCAAAGCCCGGCGCGCCGCTGCAAAGGGTAAAGCACGGCGCGCCGGAGGTGCGCGAAGCACCCACGCCGACGATGGACGCCGCAGGGCTGCAGTCAATCAGAGCGATCGGCATGCATCCCGTACTGGCACGGTCTTCGGCCTTTCATGCGGCGGACTCCGAGCCGGTCGCGGCGCTCGTCGATCATCCCCGCTGGCGGGCGGCCGTCGTGCGTACGTCGCGGCGCCTGCGCGGCGGAATGGTATCGATCGTCTTGGCATATTCGGCGACGAGCGCGAACACATCCCACGCCTCGGTCCAGCTGAAGCCAGGAAAGGCCTGATGCGCCGAGACGTAGACGAGCTTGACGACATCGATCAGCGCGAAGACCAGGATGATCAGGCGCAGCCCATCGTTGCGGCGCGTCGGGGCATCCGGCGTGACCGCCGCGCGCCAGGTTTCGAGCAGCGTCACGACGAGGATCAGAGCGGAGAAGATCCAGTCGCCCAGCCCGTTGAAGCTGATCCGCATGACCAGCGTCCACGCCGCCAGCATCCAGCCGTAGCGGGCGACCGCATATTGCGTCATCCCCGTACGCTGGCAGAGCCAGATGATCGGCGGATGGAAGAGGCGGGTGCCAATCCAGTGATCGAGTCGGCGGATCATGGCTGCCTCATACCGCCATATCCTTATTTGTCCGCTAGCGATGCGGCGCGCGCTCGAGACGACCGTCGGCTGCCGACCCGTCGTGCCGGATCGCAGGCGGGTGGCAGAGGGGGCCCCTCAACCCTACATCGCGCATCTCAGCAAGGAGTTCGTCATGGAATATCGCCGCCTCGGCGCATCTGGCCTTCGTGTTCCCGCGCTCAGCTTCGGCACTGCGACGTTCGGCGGGTCCAACGACTTCTTCAAGGCATGGGGATCGACCGATGCGGGCGGCGCGGCACGGCTGATCGATGTCTGCCTCGATCACGGCGTGACGCTGTTCGACAGCGCCGACGTCTATTCCGATGGCCTTGCCGAGACGATCCTGGGCGAGGCGATCAAGGGCAAGCGGGACCGGTTGCTGATCTCGACCAAGGCGACTTTTCCGGCCGGCGACGGCGCCAACGACTATGGATCGTCGCGCGCCCATCTGATCGATGCGGTCGACACGGCACTGACGCGGCTCGGCACCGATCATATCGATCTGTTCCAGCTTCACGGGCAGGACTATAACACGCCGGTCGAAGAGACCGTGGCGACGCTCGACCAGCTCGTCCGCGACGGCAAGATCCGGTATGTCGGCGCCTCGAACTTCTCGGGCTGGCACCTGATGAAGTCGCTCGGCGCCGCCGACCGCCACGCCTTCCCGCGCCACGTCGCGCATCAAGTCTATTACTCGCTGCTCAATCGCGATTATGAGTGGGAGCTGATGCCACTTGGCGCGGACCAGGGCGTCGGCGCGCTGATCTGGAGCCCGCTCGGCTGGGGCAAGCTCACCGGCAAGATCCGCCGCGACCAGCCCGCCAAGCCCGGCACGCGTGCGCATGACATTGCCGGCACCGGCCCGCATTTCGACGAAGAGCGTCTGTTCCGCATCGTCGACGCGCTCGACAAGGTGGCGGAGGAGACCGGCAAGACCATCCCGCAGATCGCGCTCAACTGGCTGTTGCGGCGTCCGACCGTCGCCAACGTCATAATCGGCGCGCGCAACGAGGCGCAGCTGGTCGAGAATGTCGGCGCGGTCGGCTGGGCGTTGACGCCCACGCAGGTCGCCACACTCGACGCCGCCAGCGATGAGCCCGCCGCCTATCCGGTCTGGCACCAGCGCGGCTTCCCGATGCTCAACGACAATCCGCCGCTCCGTACGGACTGAAGCGCGCAGGCGACAGGGCTTAGCGCGGTCTTCGGCCGATCAGCATCAGCGCCGTGCCGATGCCGAGCAGGCCGAACATCATCACGGGCGACGGGGCTTTCTGGAGCTGGAGGGCAATGCTCGATCGCCGAGCGTGGACAGGCTGGCTGCCGCGTCGGGCATCGACGCGCGGCGAGTCGAGATTGTCGCGCCGCATCGGGTCGCCGGGATCGCCCGGCATCTGCTGCGCCGTCGTCCCCACCGCTTCCATGATATGATCGGCGAGCCTGGGTGCGGCGCGCGACAACAGCGAAGACAGCAGCCCCCCGCCGCCAGCATAGAGGGTGCGTCGTGGATGCGCGCAGGCGAACAGCACCGCGTCGGCAACCACCTCGGGCACATACAGCGGGGGTGGCAGGCGGGGCGGGTTGTCCATGAAGTTGCGCGCATGTTCGGGGAACGGCGTGTCGATCGCCCCCGGCTTGATCAGCGTCACCGAGATCGGGGCGCCGTCGCGCTCCAATTCCATCCTGAGCGTGTCGGTCAGCGCCTGGACGGCGTGCTTGGTCGCGCAATAGGGGCCCTGCTGGACGATCGCGCGATCACCGAGGATCGATCCGACGTTGACGATCGCGCCGCCGCCGGCGCGCAGATGACGCGCGGCGATCAGACCGCCGTGCAGCGTGCCGAAATAATTGACGTCGAAAACGCGGCGGTGATCGGCAAGCGGCACCTGATCGAGCGTGCCATAGGTGCCGACGCCAGCATTGTTCACCCAGCTGTCGAGTCCGCCGAGGCAATCCTGGGCAAGGACAGCGGCGCGCTCGAGCGCGACGGGATCACTGACATCGGCGACGCAGGTCAGCAGACGCGTGCCGTCCGGCGATAGACGCTGACGCAACGCATCGAGCGCGTCGGCATTGCGGGCGACGGCGACCACGCGTGCGCCGCGCGCGATCGCCTGTTCGGTAATCGCGAGGCCGTTGCCGCTGGTCGCGCCGGTGACGACGATGACCTGCTGATGGAGCGGCTTGAGCTTGATAGGCATAAGGAAGTCCTCGGCCGGCCCCGGCCTGAGGCGGCGGATGGACAACCGGCTGCGGCGGCCTTCGATCCCCGGCTGGAGGGGCGGGTGCGCACTCTTCGCCGCATCCGGCATCTGCTTCCGTGACAGGCGAGCGATCCCCCGGCGGATCTTCGTGCGTGCTTAGCCGGCCTCGTCCGGTTTCGATTTGATCTGCCTGACGGCTGCGACGTCGCCGAGCGCGATCGCCAGGCGATCGCGTTGGATCTGGGGTAGCGCCGCCATTTTCTCGGGCGCGATCGCATGCAGCACGCCGATGACGACCTCAAGCGCCTCGGCGAGATGCCCGATCTGCCGCCCATAGCTGCCGACATCCGCGAGTATATCCCGTTCGACCGATCCGTCGCCTTCGCCGAGATTGATGTTGATCAGACCGAACTGATCGTCGCGCGATCCGGCGAACCAGGGGTTTATCGCCTGCCAGAGCTGCTGTGGGGCGAGGCTGAGCTGAAACGGTTGCGACCCGTTCATGATGAGAGCTCCCCGTCTGCTGTGCCGCGCACGTGGCCGGATCAGAATCGATATGCGGGCAGTCGCGCGACACCCATTACCGAGACATCACGCGTCGAATCTCAGGGCAGCGTCAAGAGCTTTCCGACCGAAGGAGGCTGCGGACGGGCGGTGGGGTCATAGCCCCTGCAAGCGCTTCCTGAATAATCGCCGGATCAGCCAGTCTTCCAGAATCCGCCCGACGACATAGAGCGCGGCGAAGATCGCGGCGAAGACATAGGCGGGCGTCGCCGTCGGCTTCTTGTCGCGCCCCCGCGCCTCGTCCGCGGCCTTCTTGCCGGGTTTTTCGGGCGCCGGCGCGCCAAGCGCCTTGTCGATCGGGTTCATTGGCGGCGTTGCGTCCTTGGCGGCGGCCTTCTTCGCCTCCGCGGCCTTGGCGGCGTCGCTCTTGGGCTTCTCGAGACTGCCGGTGAAGAGCGTGAGCTGGGCGATCCCCAGAAACAGCAACGGCGCCAGGAAGCAGAACAATAGGGCGCGGCTGGTCAGCCGATAGCGCAGGACGGCGCCGCCTGCCGCTTTCTCGATCAGCAGGACGCCGCCGTCGAAGATCGACATCTTGTCTTGGGCGGCCTGGTTCTTCTTGGCGAAGGTCAGCCGGTCGAATGTCCGCTCATGGCTGGTGCCGGGCTGGCTGAACAGCGGATCAAGCCGGTCGAAGGCATCGCACCCCGATTGCGCGGGCGCCAGCGGCAGGCTGCCTCTGACCTGCCAGATCCAGTCGATAAAACGCAGGTTCACAGGAATTCCCTACAGGAGAGCATTGCGGTCCTACGCCGGACGGCAGTCCCGCCGCGCGTCATTGTGATTCCGAAGCCGACCGCGCCCCGAGCCTGTCGCATTTCGGGCGCGCGACGGGCTTCGATCATTCGGCCGCTTCGAGGACGCGACCGCCGCCATAGCCCATCGTTCGCCGGCCATAGCGCTGTTTGATCGTCTTCCAGCCCTCGGTGAAGGGATGGGTCATCTGCTCGCTGATCGACATCCGGCGGCCGCCTTCCAGCCCCAGCAGCTCGGCTTCGCCATCGACGCAGGTGCCGAACATGCGATCGATGAAGATATAGGAGTTGGAATAATTGCTCCGGGTCGCTTCATAGTCCTGCGAATGGTGCAGGCTGTGATGCTCGGTGGTGTTGAACAGGAACCGCCACCATCGCGGCGAATTGAAGCGGACATTGATATGTTGGTAGATGCCGATGCCCAGCCCGAAAGCGCCGGAAATTAGCGCGGCGCGCGGCAGGAAGTCGAAGAATCCGCCGATCCCGAGGCCGATCAGGAAGAGCTCGACCGGATTGCCGACCGCGCCTTTATTGATGTTCAGCTGGGTGATGTAGTGATGGACCGAATGGGGCAGCCACAAGGGATACCAATTGTGCATCCCCCTGTGCATCCAATATTGGCCGAAATCGAACACGAACGAGATCAGGAACGCCTGGACCAGCAGCGGCATGCTCGTGAACCATTTGAACTTGTCCCAGTGGAACGAGTGCTGGATCGCCTTGATCGCGATCTCGCTGCCGATATAGCTGTCGACGATGCGGAGCAGCGTATACCCGAGCCCGACGTAGAAGAGGTCGGTGACCAGTTCCTTCCAGGTCAGCCGCCAGCTGTCGTAGCGCGGGTTGACCCATTCGAGCCCGAGCAGCAGCACCTTGAAGCCGATGCCGATGCCGATCGCGGTCGATGCCTTGGCGATCGAATTGGGCGCGTAATACCAGAAGGCGATCAACGCGAAGAGCGCCGTCGGCTGGAACCAGGTGAAGAAAGCCTGTTTGAACGGACCGCCTTCGACCCTCGGGATATTCTCCCAGCCGATGGTGACCGGCGCCTGCGTGCCGATGACCCGCTTACCTACGCGAATTCCGTCCATCTTGTCCCCGCGGCATCGAGTTTCGAGGGTACGCTAGTCAAAATCGCCGCGCAGGGGCATACGTCATCGAACGTAGGCGTCTGCACCGACGCGTGATGGCTTTGCGAATACGTCCGCGGATTTGGGCGTGTCGGCGGTCGGGATCGCGATCTGCGCGGTCATCGTCACCCCTCGCGATCCTGTTATCGCTGCAAGTAGCGCCGCCACCCTCCGAGCGCGGTGATATCTTCGGCGCCGATGGTGGCGCGGGGCTCGGCGACGAAGCCCTTGACCAGGCTGCCGTCCTCGAGCGTTACCGTCCCGATCGCGAGCGGCGGCGGCACCTCGGCGACAAAGCTGCCGAACGCCGCCATGTCGAGCTCATAGACTTCGATCGCGATCGCGGCGCCATCGTCGCTGTGGACGAGCGCGGGCTTGGGCGGCACGCTGTCGGCGATCGCGTAGAGCCGATAGCTGGGCGCGGTCTTCGCCTCGCCGACGAAGCGCGCGTCGCGCGAGGTCAGCTGCCAGTGCAGCGGCATATCCTTCAGATGCGCGCCGACGACGGCCAGTTTCACGGTATCCATGCGTCCCTCCAGGTCGAGCGGCGGCGGCGGGGCCGGCGCGGGGAAAAGCGTCTTGGCCGCCTCGATCAGGCTGCGGTCGGTGCCCGCCGGCCCCATCAGCGTGACGCCGAAGCCGACACCGTTGTGGTAGCTGCCGGTCGGCACCGCGATCGCGGCCATGTCGAGCAGATTGACGAAATTGGTATAGGCGCCGAGGTTGGCATTGAGCGCAATCGGCGCGGCCAGCATTTCGGACACGCGGTAGCTCGTGGGGGCGGTCGGCAGCGCGAGCAGATCGACCGTTGTCCACATCTCTTCCGCGACTCGCGCAAGATCGGCGAGGCGGTAGCTCGCTTCGAAGACGTCGACCGCGCTGTAGCGCCGCCCTTCCTCGACGATGGCGCGCACGACCGGATGGATGGCGTCCGGGTCGTCGCGGAGCAGGTCGCGCAGCGCCGCGGTGCGTTCGGCGACCCACGGACCGTTGTAGAGCAGCCGCGCCGCCTCGTTGAGCGGGGCCATGTCGATCTCGACCAGTTCGGCATCGAGGCCGGCAAGCGCGGCGTCGTAGAGGAAGCCCGATTCGATGTCGCCGAACCAGGGCCGCTGATCGGTGCGCGGGATGCCGATCCGGCGACGGGCGCGCGGCACGTCGTCGATCGCACGCGAATAGCCATCCTCGCGGTCGAAGCCGGCGATGGCGTCATCGACGAGCGCGGCATCGTCCGTCGTTGCGGCGAAGACGGTGATGCAGTCGAGCGTGCGGCAGGCCGGGACGAGACCGCGCCCGCTCCACCGTCCGCGCGTCGGCTTGAAGCCGATCAGATGGTTGAAGGCGGCGGGGATGCGCCCCGATCCGGCGGTATCGGTGCCGAGCGCGAAGGCGACCAGCCCCGCCGCCACCGCGACCGCCGAACCCGAACTCGATCCGCCGCTGACCCAGGCGCGATTATAGGCGTTGCGCGGTATGCCGTAGGGGCTGCGCGTGCCGTTAAGCCCGGTGGCGAACTGATCGAGATTGGTCTTGCCGACCGGGATGGCACCGGCGGCGACGAGGCGCTCGATCACCGTCGCCGATCGCGTCGGCGGATAGGCGAAGGCCGGGCAGCCGGCGGTGGTATCGAGCCCCGCTATGTCGATATTGTCCTTGGCCGCGAACGGCACGCCGGCAAGCGGCAGGTCCTCGCCGTCGGCGACGCGCGTGTCGACCGTGGCGGCAGCGGCACGCAGCGCGACTGCGTCGAAGCGGGATATCCAGACGGCGGGCTGGACCGCGTCATAGGCCTCGAGACGCCGGATGACCTCGTCGATCAGCTCGACGGCGGTGCGGCGCCCCGACCGTATGTCGGCGGCGATGGCGGCGGCGTCGAGGCGGTCGAGCGCGGTCATGACCGGATCAGCGCCATCATCGGTGCGCCCGGCGAGACATTCTGCCGTTCGGCGACATAGAGCGCCGCGACCGTTCCGGCAGCAGGGCTGGCGACGGGGAATTCTGTCTTCATGGCCTCCATCACCGCTATCGTCTCGCCCGCCGCGACGATGTCGCCGACGGCCTTGACCAGTTTCCAGACGCTGCCGCCGAACGGCGCCTCGACCAGTTCGGCGCCCTCGGGGAGCACGATCGCGTCGGCGGGTTCGTCGCTGACCTCCTCGGTGAGGCTGGCGACACGATCGAACTCGCCGCGCCGCTCCCATTCGGCGCGCTCGGCAGCGAAAGCGGCGTTGCGGCGCGTCTCGAACGCCTCGATCGACTCCGCATTGTCGGCGAGGAAGGCGCGATAGTCGGCGATGCGGAATTCGGTCTCCTCGACCTCGATCGTGCGGCGACCGAGCGGGAAGTCGCGCCGCCACTCGGTGAGCTCGTCGTGGCTCACCGGGAAGAAGCGGATCTGGTCGAAGAAGCGCAGCAGCCAGGGCTTGCCGTCGGTGAAGGCGCCGTCCTGCTTGTAGGTGTTCCACACCTGGATGGTGCGGCCGAACAGCTGGTAGCCGCCCGGGCCCTCCATCCCGTAAATGCACATATAGGCGCCGCCGATGCCGACGACGTTGGGCGGCGTCCACGTCCGCGCCGGGTTGTATTTGGTTGTGACCAGACGGTGGCGCGGATCCACCGGCGTCGCGACCGGCGCGCCGAGATAGACGTCGCCGAGACCGTAGACGAGATAGCTTGCGTCGAAGACGGTGCGGTGGACGTCGTCGGCGCTGTCCAGCCCATTGGCGCGGCGGATGAACTCGATATTGTCGGGACACCAGGGCGCGTCGTCGCGCACCACCGCCATATAGCGCTCGATCGTCTGGTGGATCGCAGGATCGTCCCAGCTGAGCGGCAGATGGACGATGCGCGAGGGGATGGCGAAGTCGTCGAGCTCGCCGAGCTCATCCTCGATCGCGATCAGCCGGTCGAGTATCGCCCCCTCGGTCAGGCGCACCCCGTCGGTGTGGACCTGGAAGGAGCGGATGCCCGGCACGATGTCGAGAATACCGGGCAGGTCCAGCGCGGCGAGCGCGGTGGTCGCGGCGTGGACGCGCAGCCGCAGCTCGAGATCGAGCGTGATCGGGCCATATTCGACGAGCAGATTGCGGTCGCCTTGCCGGCGGTAGAGAACACGGGGTCGGCGTCCCTGCGGCGCGAGTTCGGTCAGGATCGCATCCGAGCCGCCGCCCGCATCACCGATGACGAGCGGGAAGGGGCGGCCCTCGATCCACTCCTCCAGCGCCGCGGTCGCCGCATTCGCGTCGGTCAGGCTGACGCCCTGGAAGCGGATGCGGTCGCCGGGTGCCAGCTGGCCGACCTTCCACAGATCGGCGGCGATCACCACGAACGGGCAGACGAAGCCGCCGAGCGACGGCCCGTCGGGGCCGAGGATGATCGGCATGTCGCCGGTGAAGTCGAGCGCGCCGATCGCATAGGGGTTGTCGTGGATGTTAGACGGGTGGAGTCCCGCTTCGCCGCCATCCTGGCGCGCCCAGCGTGGCTTGGGCCCGACCAGCCGCACGCCGGTGCGGTTGCTGTTGTAATGGACCTGCCAGTCGGCGGTGAGGATCGTCTCGATATCTTCGGGCGCAAAGAAATCGGGGGCGCCATGCGGGCCGTAGAGGACGCGGATCGTCCAGTCCGGTCCGAACGCGGCCTGCTCGATCGCGCGCGGCCCTGGGATCACCGCGGGCGGATGCGGCGCGAGGTGGAGCGTGTCGCCGACCAGCAGCCGGCGCCCGCCATGGCCGCCGAACTCGCCGAGATCGAAGGTGCTGCCACTGCCGAGATAGGCGGGAATGTCGAGCCCGCCGGCGACCAGGATATAGCCGCGCATGCCGCCGCCATGGACGCGGCCGAGCGCCAGCACCTGCCCCTCGTTGACGGTGACGGCCTGGTTGCGCGGCAGCGGCTTGCCGTCGAGCGTCGCCTGGAAGTCGGCGCCGGTCAGACAAAGGCGTGTTGCCGTGTTGAACGCGAGCGTCGGGCCGGTGACGGTGATCTCGAGCCCGGCGGCGCCCGGATCGTTGCCGAGCAGCGCGTTGCCGAGCCGGAAGGCGCGCGCGTCCATCGGGCCGGACGGCGGCACGCCGACATCCCACAGCCCGATCCGACCCGGATAATCCTGAACGGTGGTCAGCGTTCCCGCCGAGCGCACCGAGATGCTGCGCGGGTGGTGCACCACCCGCTCGAGCGACCGCGTCGAGACGTCGCCCGACACGAAATCCTCGCTGCGCGCGACGTCGCGCAGCCAGCGCACATTGGTCTCGATCCCGGCGAGCTGCGTCTTTTCGAGCGCAACCTGCATCGCGGCGACCGCTGCCTCGCGGGTCTCTCCATGCACGATCAGCTTAGCGAGCATCGGATCGTAGAAGGGCGAGACCTTTGACCCGCTCTCGATCCAAGTTTCGACGCGCGCAGTATCGGGAAAGGCGACTTTGGTCAGCGTTCCCGAAGCGGGCCGGAAGTCGACCGCCGGGTCCTCGGCGTACAGCCGCGCCTGGATCGACCAGCCGCTCGGAGCAGGGACGGGGGTATCGAGGAACGCATAGTCGCCGGCGGCGCCGCGGATCATCCACTCGACGAGATCGATGCCCGTCACCTCTTCGGTGACGCCATGCTCGACCTGGAGCCGCGTGTTGACCTCGAGAAAGAACCAGTCCTCGCGTTCGGCGTCGTAGAGGAATTCGACCGTGCCGGCCGAGCGGTAATGGGCGGCGGCGCCCAGGCGGACCGCGGCGTCGGTCAGCGCGGTGCGGACATGGTCGGGAAGATTGGGGGCGGGGGCCTCCTCGACGACCTTCTGGTTGCGGCGCTGGAGCGAGCAGTCGCGCTCGCCGAGCGCGACAACGCGGCCCTGGCCGTCGCCGAAAATCTGTACCTCGACATGGCGCGCGCGCGGTACGAAGCGTTCGAGGAACAGGCCGGCATCGCCGAAATTGCCGGCGCCCAGCCGCGCCACCGCGGCATAGCCATCGCGCACGGCAGCCGCGTCGGTGCAGACGCGCATGCCGATGCCGCCGCCACCGGCGGTCGCCTTGAGCATCACCGGATAGCCGATCCGCGCCGCCGCCGTGACCGCGGTCTCCGCGTCGGCGAGCAGCCCGGTGCCGGGGGCGAGCGCGACGCCCTGCGCCTCGGCTAGCGCCCGGGCGCTGTGCTTGAGGCCGAAGGCGCGGATATTGTCGGGAGTCGGTCCAATGAAGGCGATGCCGGCGGCCGCGCACGCCTCGGCGAAGTCGGCGTTCTCGGAGAGGAAGCCATAGCCCGGATGGATCGCCTCGGCGCCGGTCTCGCGCGCGGCGGCGAGGATGCGCGCGGCGTCGAGATAGCTTTCGCCGGCGGGGCCAGGCCCGATCCGCACCGCGACATCGGCCTCGGCGACATGGCGCGAGGCCTCGTCGGCATCGGAGAAGATCGCGACCGAGCGGATTCCCATCTCCCGCAGCGTGCGGATGATCCGGCAGGCGATCGCCCCGCGATTGGCGATCAGGACGGTGCCGAACATCTTGGCGCCGACGGTCATGCCGTCACGATCATGCGGACGGGCGTGGGGTTGAAGCCGTTGCAGGGGTTGTTGATCTGCGGGCAGTTGGAGACGACGACGGTGACGTCCATCTCGGCGCGCAGGTCGACCGTCAGGCCCGGCGCCGAAATGCCGTCGACGATGCCGAGTGCCCCGTCCGCCTCGACGGGCACGTTCATGAAGAAGTTGATGTTGGAGACCATGTCGCGCTTGCCCCGGCCTTCGCGCACGTTCGCATCGAGGAAATTGTCGACGCAGCTGTGCTGGGCCTTGGTGTGGTGGCCGTAGCGCAGGCTGTTGGACTCGCACGAACAGGCGCCGCCGATCGTGTCATGATAGTCGACCGCGGAGGCGACAATCGTCATCATCGGCCGGCCCTCGTTGGAGCGCAGCACGCTGCCGGTGCGCAGGAAGATGTTACCCTGCGCCGCGACGGTGTCCTGCGCGCTGTAGCGCTCGGCATCGTCGGCGGTCGCGTAAAGCAGGAAGTCGACCGCCTGATTGCCGTCGAGGTCGACGATGCGGAGCGAGTGCCCCGCCTTCATGCGGTGCATCCAGGGTGCGCGGGCGGCTACGATCTCGTCGTGGATCAGGGGGCCGGCGAGACCGGCGATGCGCGGATCATTTGTCATCAGCGGCGATACAGATCTTCGGTGTTGAGGAAGGCGCGGCGGCGTTCGGGCGTCGCGGTGCGGATCGGATCGTCCTCCGCGGGGACAGGCCCGCGCCAGGCCGTCGCGCGCAGCGGCGTGACGCTCCAGGGACGCTCGTCGAGCACGTGTGGGCAATTGGCGACGACCACGATCACGTCCATCTCCGCACGCAGGGTAAGCGAACGGCCCGGCGCAAATGGCCCGATCTGCGGGGCGATCGCGCCATCGGCGGCGATCCGCACGCCCTTGAACAGGTTGAGGCAGGGATGGACGTCGCGCCGGCCCAGCCCATGTTTGGCCACACCGAGCAGCAGCCGGTCGCGCGCATTGGGGTGGGCGCCCGAGTTGCGCCCGTCGCCATAGCGGCGCTGGTTCGACGCCTCGTTCGAGGCGCCGCAGAAAGCGTCGTGCGTGCCGGCGTCGTCCTGTTCGATGCTGGCCATGACGCGCCCCATGTCCGAGAGCAGCAGGCTGCCCGTGGACGGATAGGCGTCCCACTGCACCTTGACGGTGTCGGCGATGTTGAGCCGCTCGCTGGGCATCGCAGCGTTGAACAGGAGCAGCGAGGCGCAGGCATCCCCCTCGAGATCGATCAGCCGCAGCCGCGTGCCCCGCGCGAGCAACCGCGACGCATAGCCGCCGGCGGCGATCGTCTCTTCCCAGAGCAGATCGCGGGACGAGATTCCGGCGGGCAGATCATCGGCGCGGGGCGGCAGCACCGGCATCGCCGCGACGACGGTCCCCTCCATCGCGCGGGCATGCGCGCGGGCCGCATTGGGATCGGCGAGGGCCGTGCTCATGCCGCTTTGCTTCCTGGCTGTGATGCGCCGCGTTCCTGCTCGTGGAGCGGCGGTAGCAGCGCCGTGGTGGTGAAGAGGCGCAGCTGCTGCACGCCGCGCACCTTGCGCAGCGAATCGCACAGGTCGCGCAGTCGTATCGCGGGACCCTGGACGAGCAACACTTCGAGCGACTGGTCGTCCTCGAGGAAGACGTGCTGCGATGAGATCACTTCTTTCAGATATTCAGCCTGGGTCTGCGCGAGCTGATGCCGCACGCGCCCCATGTCGCCGCGATAGACCAGCGTGATCGTGCCCGCGAGCATGTCCTCTGGGCGGACCGCGGCGCCATGTTCGGCGAGTTCGTTGCGGATCAGCTCTGCGATCAGCTGCGAGCGCGAGGGCAGGCCGCGCTCGTCGACCATCACGTCAAGCTGGCGGGAAAGCTCGGCCGGGAGGCTCATGCTGAGCCGAGCGAGGCTGGCGGGCGGGGTGTCCTTCACGGATTCAGTTCTGGCCATTATTACCAACTCTGTCAATCGTAATACCCGTCACCGACACCTCCGGTGTCTCGATCGGCAGCTTGTTCTTGAGCAGCAGATCGTAGACCGCGGTCGCGCCGAACCGGTGCGGGGCGTGCGGATCGATGCGGCGCTTGTCGAAGGCGAGCACGCGCGTGCCGAGCTTGAACGCCTCGGTGATGTCGTGCGTCACCATCAGCACGGTCAGCGCATGCTCCTCCCACAGGCGCAGGATCAGCCGGTGCATGTCCTGGCGGATGCCGGGATCGAGCGCGCCGAACGGCTCGTCTAGCAGCAGCACGCGCGGGCGGGCGATCAGCGCCTGCGCGATCGCGAGACGCTGCTGCATGCCGCCCGAAAGCTGCGCGGCGTAGAGATGCAGCGAATCGTCGAGCCCGACCTCGGCGAGCATCGCCTCCGCCTCCTCGGCGGCGCGGCGGCGCGCGGCGCCGAACAGCCGCCCGGTGAAGCGCGCCTTCGCGCACTCGCGCGCGAACATGACGTTGCGCAGCACGGTCAGGTGCGGGAATACCGAATAGCGCTGGAAGACGACGCCGCGATCGGGCCCGCACTCGGCGGCGAGTTGCTTGCCGTCGAGCAGGATGCGGCCGCGGCTCGCGGCCTCCTGTCCGAGCACGAGGCGCAGGAAGCTGCTCTTGCCGGCGCCGGACGGTCCGACGATCGAGACGAAGCTCCGTTCGGCGATGGCGAGATCGACGCGCTCGAGCACGATCTTGTCGCCATATTCAAGCCAGACATTGTCGAAGGCGAGGAGGGCGCTCATCGGTCGACCTGATGCGCCCAGACGAAGGCGCGGCGGCTGAGTTGCGCGAGCGCGAAGTCCATCGCGATGGCGAGGAGCGAGATCCAGACGACGTAGGGTATGATGATGTCCATCGACAGATAGCGCCGCACCAGGAAAATCCGGTAGCCGAGCCCGACGTCGGAGGCGATCGCCTCGGCCGAGATGAGATAGACCCAGGCTGGCCCGAGCGAGAGGCGCAGCCCCGCGATCAGCCGCGGCAGCGCCTGCGGCAGCGCGACGCGGAGCGCCAGCTGCCAGCTGCTCGCGCCCAGCGTCTGTGCCTTGACCAGCTGCTCCTGCGGCAGGGCCGCAACGTGCGCGGCGACATCGCGGATCATGAAAGGGGTAATGCCGATCACGATCAGCGCGACCTTGGCGGTCTCGCCGAGCCCGAAGACGATGAACAGGATCGGCAGCAGCGCGATCGGCGGGATGACCGCGATCGTGGTGACGAGC
Organism: uncultured Sphingomonas sp.; assembly: GCF_937859915.1. Classification (GTDB taxonomy): domain Bacteria; phylum Pseudomonadota; class Alphaproteobacteria; order Sphingomonadales; family Sphingomonadaceae; genus Solisphingomonas. Next base: position 63,494 of record NZ_CALMAW010000088.1, read on the forward strand.
GCACCGAAGGTCGCGCGCGCCGCAGGCAGCACGCCCAGCACCATGCCGACGAGCAGCGCCGATAGCGTACAGATGCCGAGCCCGAGGCCGAGCCGTTCGAGGCTGGCGGCGGTATCCGCCCAGAAGATTATCTGGCCGCTCAAGGGATCGGCATCGAGCAGCAGGCCGTGCATCGCGGCTGCCATCGCGGCGGGTGTCGGCAGCACCTTGTCGGCGGGGTTGGCGGCGTGACGCGCGGCGGAGGCGAACAGATAGACGACGAGTACCAGCAGCAGCGGCAAGACGCCGAGCAGCGTCGCGGCGCGACGGTTCGGCCTGATGTTCACCCAGCGCATCGCTGCGATCCTCTCAGAGCTTGCCGGCTGCGGCCTGCTGCATGAAGCTCGGATCGAAGCGCAGCTTTACATTGGCCGCGTCGCCGAGCGTCTTGCCGCCGGGCAGGCCGATGCCCACCGCATCCGCCGACTTAGCACCAGGGCCGAACAGCCCCTTCGAGAAGCTGAAGTCGCGCACCTTCGTCATCGTGCTGCCGAGCGTTGGCGAGGTCAGCGCCGACACGGCATCCTGCGGCGTGCTGTAGAGGTGGGTGGTGGCAAGCTGCGCGTCGAACGCCTGTGGGGTGGTGCCTGCCATCCGTGCCATCTCGGCGCGCGCGGCGGCGCCGGCGGCGTCCTTTTGCTGCATCAGGCCGATCGTCTCGTACCAGATGCCGGTAAGCGCCTTGCCGAGATTGGGGTTTGCCTTGAGCGTCGCGGTGTCGACCGCAAGCAGGTCGAGGATCTCGGCAGGCACCTGCTTGGAATCGAACACCAGCTTGGCGCCCGGCATCTTGGCGAGTTCGGTGAGTTGCGGGTTCCAGGTGACCGCGGCGGTTGCGGCAGGATTGGCGAAGGCGCCGACGATGTCGGCATCCGAGGTGTTGACCGTCTTCACGTCGGACAGCTGGAGGCCGACCGTCGAGAGCCCGCGCGCCAGCAGATAGTGGGAGACCGACAGCTCGACGAGGTAGACGGTACGGCCCTTGATGTCGGCGAGGCTGGCGGCATTCTTGAGGACGATGCCGTCATTGCCGTTCGAATAGTCGCCGAGGATGATCGCGCTGGTATCCTTGCCGCCGGCGGCGGGAATGGTGAGCGCGTCCATGTTGGTGACGGTGACGCCGTCGAGCTTGCCGGCGTTGAACTGATTGACCGACTCGACATAGTCGTTGACCTGGGTGAAATCGATCTTGATGCCGTATTTGTCAGCCCATTTCTTCACGATGCCGGCTTTTTGGGCATAGGGCCATGGCATCCAGCCGGCATAGATCGACCAGCCGATCGCGAAGTCGTGGCGTGCCGTCGCGTGTTGTGCACTGCCGCCACAGGAGCTCGCCAGCAGCATCGCTATGGTTGCCGTTGCCAGACGCGCCTTCGACAGCAAGTTCGCCATGTCTATCCCCATGCTTCGCGTCGTGCGCCAGAAACACCCAGAATTCCTGCCCGCACTGTGCCGCCGATATTACGTTTGCGCAATCCGGTAATAAAATATATATCGACTGCATGAGACCTGCCGCCTCATTTTTGGATGCCGCAATGCGTCATTTGCGCACTATCCTCGCTGCTTTTCTACCCGTGAACGAGAGGCAGGCGAGTCACCTTGGAGCCGCAATAACCAGTCGGAGATCGCGCGATTGGCGGGGTCGTTGCCGCTCTAATCGCAGGCGGGCCACGATAGTGGCAGCGAGGCTTCCGCTGATGCAGCGGCACTGAGCGCGTGGCCGCGTGACGCCGAATGCGCTCTTGGACATCGGCGGGGTCGCGGCGATCCTTGGCACTGGCCTTGTGGCGCTGTCGGTCTTCCTCGTGCGCAACCGCCGCGCTGCAGAGTTAGAGCGGTTACGGGATGCGCAGATGCTGCGGGATGAACGCGCCGCGCACGCCGCGACTAACGCCGACTTGCTGCGCGCCAAGGAGGTGGCCGAAGCGGCCAACGCCGCCAAGACGCGCTACCTTGTTGCGGTCAGCCACGAGATCCGCTCGCCGCTGAACGCCATTTACGGCTATGCCCAGCTTCTCGAGCGCGACGACGCGATTCCGCCGATTGAGGCGGGCGGCGTAATCCGGCGTTCCGCCGAACATGTCACCAACCTCGTCGAAGGCCTGCTGGACATATCGCGGATCGAAAGCGGCGTGCTCAAGCTTCGGCAGGATGTCGTCCGCCTGCCCGCGCTGCTCGACCACATCGTCGAGATGTTCCGCATGCAAGCGACAGCGAAGGGGCTTTCGCTGGACTATAGGGTCGAAGGCCGGCTGCCCGCGTTCGTGCGGACCGACGAGAAGCGGTTGCGTCAGATCCTGATCAATCTTCTCTCCAACGCGATCAAATATACCGACACCGGCGGCGCGACCCTGACGATCCGCTACCGCAGCCAGATGGCGCTGGTCGACGTCGCCGACACCGGCATCGGCATCGCCGCGGACGATCTCGAACGGATTTTCGAGCCGTTCGAGCGCGGCGGCGCGCCCGAATCCGCGCTGCAGCCCGGCATCGGCCTCGGCCTGTCGATCACCCGCCTGCTCGCGCGGATCCTCGGCGGCGAAGTGACGGTATCGAGCGAGCTTGGCCGCGGCAGCCGGTTCCGGCTGCAGATCCTGCTGCCCGAGCCGATGACGCCTCCGGTCGGCGTGCCTGCCTATGACCGCGTTGTCGGCTATCGCGGCGACTCCAAGACGATCCTGGTCATCGACGACAATTTCGCGCAGCAGACGGTCGTGCAGCATTTGCTTCGGCCGCTCAATTTCGTCGTCTTCGCCGCAACCAGCGGTGCCGACGGCGTGGCGCTCGCCGAGCGGTGCGCGCCGGATCTCGTACTGCTCGACATCCAGATGCCGGGAAGCAGCGGATGGGAGGTCGCGGCGCGGCTCCGCGCGGCGCTCGGCCGGTCGCTGCGGATCGTGATGGTCTCCGCCAATGCGCACGAGTTTCGCGCGGGCAACGACGGCCAGAGCGCGCATGATGCCTTCCTGTCGAAGCCGGTCGATCTTGACGCGCTGCTCGACACGATCGGTCATCAACTCGGCCTCGCCTGGATCGTGGCCGATGACCGCGCGCCGGACCTCGGCCACGCATCGGCTGCGCTTCCGGCAGCCGCCGAGCCGTTTCTCGACGGGCTGCGGCATCACGTCAAACTCGGGCACGTCCGCGCGATCGAGACGGCGCTCGCCGAACTGGAGGCCGCCGTGCCCGATAGCGCCGGGGCCGTCGCGGACATGCGGCGGCTGCTCGGCGCGTTCGATTTGCGGTCGCTGGCGCGAAGGCTCGACGATGTCGGCTGATCGCCTGGGCAGCGGATCGGGCGCTACCATTCTCGTCGTCGACGACACGCCCGAATCCCTGCGTTTCTTGACGACGACGCTCGAGCGCGCCGGGATGACCGTCCTGATTGCGATCGACGGGCTCGCGGCGCTCGAACTGCTCGAGCATGTCACGCCCGATCTGGTGCTGATGGACGGGGTGATGCCCGGCCTCGATGGCTTCAAGACCACGCGGCGGATCAAGGCCGACAGCCGCTTCCGCCATGTGCCCGTGATCTTCATGACCGGGCTGACCGAGACCGAGCATGTCGTGCAGGGACTAGAGGCGGGCGGGGTCGACTATGTCCACAAGCCGATCGTCGTCGACGAACTGCTTGCGCGAGTCTCGGTCCACCTTGCCAATGCGCGGAACGCGCAAGGTAGCCAGCTCGCGCTCGATACCGCCGGGCGGCCGTCCTTCGCAGTCGATGCGGACGGGGCGATCGGCTGGCTGACGCCGGTGGCAAGCGCTACGATCGAGCGGCTATATCCCGGCTGGACGCTCAGCGATGTGCGCTTGCCGGAGCAGCTTGCGGTCGCGGTGCAGCGTCTCCAGGGTTCCGACGTGCCCGACGGCGCGCACGTCGCCCTCGAGATAGGGGACAGCCTCGTCGAATGCACGCTGCTGCGCCATTCGAGCGCCGGCCAATGGTTGTTCCGCCTGACCGAGCGCCGCGAGGGTGATGCGGAACGCCTGCTTGCCGAGCGCCACGGCCTGACCTCGCGTGAGGCGGAGGTGCTGATCTGGATAAGCCGCGGCAAGCAGAATCGGGAGATCAGCGAGATACTGCACATCAGCCCGCGCACGGTTAACAAGCATCTCGAGCAGATTTTCGAGAAGATGGGAGTCGAGAACCGGGCGTCGGCGACGGCGATCGCGGTCGGAACGCTCTGCGAATAGCGTGGCGACCGGGGCGCCCCTCAGCCTTGCCGGCCGCTCCGCGCTCGAGCGCGGCGACCTCGACGGTGCGCGTCGGCTGGCCGCCGTTCGGATGACCGATGCCGCCGGCAGGGCCGAAGGCCATTTCCTGCTCGGCATGGCCGACGCCGGGAGCGGCCGGGTGGCAGACGGCATCCGTCAGATTGAGCAGGCGGTGGCAATCGCGCCCCACGGCGAATATCGCGCGCAACTCGCGCGGCTCTACGCGCTGGTCCGGCGCGACGGCGACGCGGCCGCGACCTTGCGCGACGCCGAGGCGGCGCCGCCCGCGGATGCGCTCGGGCGCGACACGATGGGATGCGTCTATGCGCGTCTGGGGGATCATCATGCGGCGCTTCCGCATTTCGATGCCGCGGTCGCGCTCGCGCAGGACAATGACGCGTTCCGCTACAATCGTGCGGCGACGCTGAGCTTTCTTGGACAGGCCGAGGAGGCCGAAGCCGAACTCGAGAGACTTCTCGCCCACGCGCCGGATGACGCGCGGGCGCATCATCTGCTCGCGGGCCTGCGCAAACAGACCGAGGCGCGCAATCATGTCGGGCGTCTCCGCATCGCGCGCGATCGGGCGCCGCCGGGGCGCGATCGCCTGCTGACCGGCTATGCGCTCGTCAAGGAGCTCGAGGATATCGGGCAGGGCGACGAGGCCTTCGCGCATCTCGTCGCGATCAACGCCGCGCACCGGCGCGGGCTGGACTATGACGCTGGACGCGACGCGGCGATCTTCGATGCGGTGGAGGCGGCCTGGCCGCACGTCGCGCGGGCGCCCGCCGGGCGCGCTGCGGCGGACTCGCCGATCCTGATCATCGGCATGCCGCGCACCGGCACCACGCTCGTCGACCGCATCCTGGCGTCGCATCCCGATGTGGAAAGCGCGGGCGAACTCCAGGCGCTGCCGCTCGCGGTCAAGGCGGCGTCGCGGACCCGCAGCCGCACCGTGCTGGATCCCGAGACGATCCTGGCGGCCGCGCCGACCGACATGCGTGCGATCGGGCACGATTATCTCGCCCGCGCCGCGCATCATCGGCGGACGGCGGTGCCGCGCTTCGTGGACAAATTTCCGGGGAACGTCTTCTATGCGGGGCTGGCGGCACGCGCGCTGCCCGAAGCGTCGATCGTCTGCCTGCGCCGACATCCGATGGACACTATCCTCGCCAATTTCCGCAACCTGTTCGCGACCGGGTCGCGTTACTATGACTATAGCTACGATCTGCTCGACATCGCGGCCTATTATGTCCGCTTCGACCGGCTGATGGCGTTCTGGCGCGCGGCGCTGCCGGGCCGTATCCTCGAGCTTCGCTACGAAGCACTGATCGTCGACCAGCAGGGAGAAAGCCGCCGGCTCTTGGCGCATTGCGGTCTCGACTGGACCGACGACTGCCTCGATTTCCACACTAACGCCGGCGCGGTGTCTACGCCCAGCGCCGCGCAAGTCCGTCGCCCGATCTATCGCGACTCGGTGGCGCGATGGAAACGGCATGCCGGGGCGCTCGAGCCGGTGCGCGCCTATCTCGAGGCGAACGGGATCGCCGTCGAGTAACGCTGCGCACGCGCGAGCCGCGAAGCGACCCGGGCCGGCACGTCCGGCGTCGGATCACTTCGTTTCACGTGCAAGGTACGTTCCGCGCCTACTGGGTCGCCACCGTTGCCGGCAACGCCTAATCCGGTCCGGAACGCCTCAGCGCGAGGCCAGCTGGGTCGTCTTGCCCGTGTCGGCGCGTGCGGTCGCGGCTGCGATGCGCGAGCGGATGTCGGCCGTCACGTCGGCGCGGCAGGCGCGTGCCTGTTCGCCGAGCGCGAGATGGATCGAGCTCATCCCTTCCCCGCAGACGCTGTTGGCCGCCTGGTCGATGCGAATTGCGAGGCGCTGCTGGCCGTCGACACTGGTGAGATCGAGGCCGCGCAGATCGAGCACGACGCTGTCCGCCGAAAAGGGATTGTCGCTCGAGGCCGCCAGGGAGGGCGTCGCCGCCAGAATCGCGACGAATGCCGCCATGCCGAATTTCATCATCATCTCCTGCATCTGCTCGCCTGTCGCTCTGCGGCGATCAGGCAGCCGGCAAGTAAGACCGGCCGGCAGTCTATGCAAGTATAATGACAAATATTACTGAATAGAGGATTGGTAAGATTATTACCGGATTCAAGACTAATGTGCGCGCACTATAAGCGTCGCAAGTTCCACACGTCGTTCGAGTGCGCCGGGGGGCGGCACCGCCGGGTCCACCGTCTCGATCCCGGTGGCCGCGTCCGAGAGGCTGACCGGCAGCGTGCCGTCGGTGGCGCGCCGCCAGTCTCGCGCCACCCGAAGCGGCACGGTCACGCGCCAGGCATGGATGCCCTCGACCACGAAATTCTGTCCCGCGATCCGCACCGCAACCGCGGCATTGGCGCGGCGCCCCGAGACGCGAAGGCAGGTATCACTGCCGCAATGGACGAGCCGAGCCTGTGCCGCAGCAGCCCCGCTTCCCGTCGTACAACCCACCGTCATGGCGACCAGGATGGCGGCGGCTCGTCGTGCCGGTCGTGCGGAGGCGCATATTAGCATAGCCGCCGGATACGAGACGCCGCACCGCCGCGTAATGCGCCGTTTGACGTAGGGTGCGCGGATATTCGTTCGCTTACGTCAAATGCCCCATGTCGGAGACGCCGTTATTATCGTTTAACATATTCGTAATACGCGGATAGCCCTAAGATGGCTGGCGCAGGGAAGGGATGTCGCAGGAGGCGCTCGGGACAAAATACGAGGGGACATAAAGATGGGTGGACGTTTCTCCCGCACTAGGTTGCTGTGTGCGACCGCGCTAGTCACTTTTGCGGGCACGGCCGCCTTCGCGCAGGAGGCGCCTGCTGCGGGGCAGGATGCGTCCTCGACCTCGACGACTGCCAATGGCAGCACCGCCAACGGCAACGAGATCATCGTCACCGGCAGCCGCCGGCGGACAACGTTGCAGGATGCGCCGATCAACATCAGCGCGATATCGGCCGAAACGCTCTCGAAGGAGCGGATCAACGACGTCCGCGGGCTGGCGGCATTCACGCCCGGCCTGACCGCTGTCGATACGGGGCCGGCCTCGACCGGCAACATCATCCTGCGCGGTATCAATTCCGGCGACACCAGCGACGCCGGCGCAAATCATAATAATTCCGTCGGCGTCTATTTCGGCGAAGTGCCGCTTTATCTCGACTTCAAATTCATCGACATCCAGCGGGTCGAGGTGCTGGAGGGGCCGCAGGGCACGCTCTACGGGCTGGGCACACTGGCCGGCGCCGTGCGCTATATTCCCAACCGGCCGGACACGGACCGCTTCTCGGTCGATGTTCACGGTCGCGGCTACGCCGAGTCGCATTCGGATGATTTCGGCGGCAGTGGCGACGTTGCGATCAACATCCCGATTGTGAAGGACCACATCGCGTTCCGAACCGCGACGGGCTATTACGACGAAGCAGGGTTCATCGACGACAAGTACATTCTCCAGAACCCCGGCACGTCCAATCCGCAACCGGCGCGCGGCACCGCGATCGCCGACAACGGGTTCGGGACATCGGCCGACTATGCCGCCAATTTCCGCGCGAAGAAGGACATCAACTACGAGCACACCTTCACGACGCGCAATCAGCTGCTCCTCGAATATAATCCCAACATCAAGGCCTACCTGACCTACGCGCATCAGCAGACCAAGACGGGCGGCAGGCAGGCTAATGCAGACGGCGTCCTTGGTACCGGTGACTACGAGGCGCCGTTCCGCTACGCGGAGCCCTTCGATCGCAAGGCCGACCTTTATTCGGCCGAAGTGTATGTCAACATGTTCAACATCGCGCAGCTGGTCAGCGCGACCGAATATACAAAGCAGACATTCACCAACACCGAAGACAATACCGATCTCCTGCTCGACCTCAATTATGGCTATGAGGCGTTCCCGAATTTCTCGTCCTACGCCATCAATCATGAACGCGATAAGCAGTTCAACCAGGAGCTTCGCCTGGTCTCCACCCATGGCGGTCCGATCAACTGGGTGATCGGCGGCTTCTACAACCAGCAGAAGACCGAGAATGACCGCCACGAATATACGCCGGGGTTCGCGCAGTTCGCCGGCATCGATCGCCCGGACAATCTCGAATATGAATCCTCGTCGCACAGCAAGCTGACCGAGAAGGCGGTGTATGGCGAGGGCACGCTGCACATCACCAAGGCGTGGCAGGTCACCGGCGGCATCCGCTATTTCAAATATAATGTGAACACGGTCGGCGGGCAGGCGCTGCCGCTGATCGGCGTCGGCATCGCCGATTATCCGTCGACGACGATCGACCCGTCGCGCTTCACGCCGGGGCATGCCGCCGCCGACGGGGTCGTCTGGAAGGCCAACACCTCTTACAAGTTCAGCAATAATCTGCTCGCTTATGCCACCTATTCCACCGGCTACCGGGTCGGCGGCGCCAACCGCGTGGTGCCGTGCACGGCCGCCGACCTGGCGCGCGCCGCCGCCGGCGGGCAGGTGCTCTGCGCGCTGCCGAACGAACTGTTCTACAATCCGGACAAGACGCGCAACGCCGAGATCGGCGTCCGCGCATCGATGTTCGACAAGCGGGTGCAGTTCACGCTCGACGGCTTCCATATCAATTGGACGGGCATCCAGGTGCCCAGCCAGACCACTTACGGCGCCATCGGCATCATCAAGAATGCCGGCAAGGCGGTGTCGCAGGGCGTCGAGTTCACCGGCACGGTCAAGGTCAGGCCGCGGCTCGTCGTCCAGGCCAACTATGCCTATACCGACGCACATCTGACCAGCGTCGCGCCGAATCTGGTTGTCGTGCAGGATCCCCAGGAGCAGCTCGATGGCGAGCCGGGCGACCGGCTGCCCGGTTCGACCAAGAATTCGGGCAGCGCACAGGCGACCTACACCTATCCGCTCGGCGAGGATCGCGCGGTCGAGGCGAACTGGACCACGACCTATACCGGCAGCATCTATTCGCGCGTCGGACTGCGCGGCTTCGGCACCCGCATACCGGGCTATGTGACGCACCGCGCGTCGCTGACCTATCGCACCAAGAAGTATGACATCAGCCTGTTCGCCGACAACATCTTCGACAAATATGCGGTGACGTCGATCGGCAACGACCAGAGCTCGCTCGATCGGATCCGCGATGCCTTCGGGACGGTGGCGGGCCAGGGCGTCGTCGAGCGCTTCTACACGCAATCGGTGCTGACGCCGCGGCGCGTAGGCCTCGACTTCAACTTCCACTATTGAGCGAGACCGGTCCGGATGACGCGGTGGTCCAGCGCGGGGGGCTACGTCATCCGGACACCTATACGGTCGCGATCACGTCCCTATGCTGAACGTCCGGGGGGCGCAGGTCCGCCTCCCGCAAATCTCTTTCTCTTGCAGCCGTCACCGGGTGGGAATGCGATGAAGAAGATCCTGTTCAGCTATGCGCAGCCCGCGATGGTCGCGATCGTCCTGCTGTTCTGGGCGTTCGCGCCGGCGGGCTGGGTCAAGGGCGCATGGACGCTCACGATCGCGACGTCGGTGACGACGCTGTTCGTCCTGGGTCTCGAACTCGTCAACGAGCGGCACGCCAGCTGGCGGCTGACCAAGACGGAGTTCTTCACCGACCTTTTCTACGTCGTGCTGGGCGCGACCGCGATCCAGTGGGTGTCGACCAAATTGGCCGACGATCAGCTCAAGGCCGCCAAGCACGCGCTCGGCATCGCGACACCATGGGCGATGCATCTGCCGTTCGTGGCGCAGGTCGCGCTGGTCGTCTTCCTCGTCGAGTTCGGGCAATATTGGATGCACCGGCTGATGCACAACGCCACCCCCTTCTGGCTGACGCATGCGCCGCATCACCACATCACCCAGCTGAATGCTATGAAGGGCGCGGTCGGCAATCCGATCGAGCTCTTCCTGATCAGCCTGAGCGTGGTCGCGCTGTTCGACCTGTCGCTAGCCGCCGAGCTTTGCGCGTTCAACGTCCTCGCGGTCATCTCGACCTTCGCGCACGCCAACACGCGCTGCGATCCGCCGCGCTGGTACGCCTTCCTGTTTACGACGATCCGCCACCACAGCCTCCATCATTCGGTCGCCTATGAGGATACGCGGTGCAATTATGCCAATTCGCTGATCCTGATCGATCGCCTATTCGGCACCTATCGCGATGGAGAGTCCGAGCTGGTCGGCCAGGACGCGCGCCGGCGGCTGTCGATTCCGGAGCAGTTCCTGTTCCCGCTGCAGCCCGCGGTCGCCAAGCTCAGGGCGCGGCGGCAGACTGCCGAGACCGTGGCCGATCGCGGCATGAGAGATCGGGAAACCGCCATCGCGTCATCGACGGCGGCCGGATGATGGGGCGATCAAGGGGCGTGTCTTGCTGATCATGAACAGACTTTGGATGAGGGGCGCGCTCGCCATGGCCATTGGCGCGGGCTTTGCCGCAACGCCCGCCGCCGCCTCGGCGCCCGAGGAGCGCGTGCTCACGGTCCCCGGCTTCGCCGACTTCCTGGCCGTCGACGGATCGTCGGTCTGGGCGACCAACCGCGGCCGGGTCGAGCGCTGGTCGAAGAAAGGCAAGCTGGCCGAGGTCGTCATGACGCACCCCTGCGGCGCGATGGCGGTCGCGTTCGGATCCCTGTGGGTCGCCGACTGCAAGGAGCGGACGCTCAATCGCATCGATCTCAAGACCGCGCAGAAGACGGCGGTGATCGCGACGGGTATCGCCAATCCCAAGGGCGAACTCAACGTCGTGGCGGGTGCCGGATCGATCTGGGTGGCGACCGACGACGCGGGTCTGATCGCCCGCATCGATCCCGCGACCAACGCCATCGCCGCGACGATTCAGGTCGATCCGAGCACCTATTATCTGGCCTTCGGTCTCGGATCGCTCTGGGCGGTCAGCGCGGTTCATCAGAGCCTGCAGAAGATCGATCCGCGGACCAACCAGGTCGTCACACGCACCGCGCTCGGCCGCGAGCCCGGCTTCCTCGTTGCCGGCGAAGGCGCGGTGTGGGTCCAGGAACAGGGCGACGGGACGTTGGCACGGATCGATCCCGAGACCGGCACCGTGTCGGGCCGCGTCAAGGTCGACGAGACGCTCAAATATGGCGATATCGACGCGGGCGGCGGCAAGATCTGGCTGCGCACGACCGCCGGGCAGACCTTCGTCGTAATCGATCCCGGGACGCTCGCGATCAAGGCGCGGGTGGGTGCGGCGACCGGCAGCGGTGCGCTGCGCTACACGCCGAAGCGCATATGGACCACCTCGCATGACGTGCATACGCTGTCGTGGTGGAAGCAACCCGCAAAGATCGGCGAGTGAGCTGAAGATGACCGAGGTCCTGTCATGATCTTCGTCCGTCGCGTCGCCACGTTGCGGAGGTCCGCGGCTCTTGTCGCTACCCTCATGCTGTCCGTCGCCGCCGCGCCGGCCAGCGCGCCGGCGCGTCTCGGCCCCGCCTTCACGCATTGGATCGACGGCACGACCGCAGACGAACCCGAGACCCAGGTTCAGCGCATCGACGCCGACACGTTCGTCATGCGCCAGTCCGTGAAGACGAATTTCGAGGCACCGTTTCTCTATCTGCTGTTCGGCAAGGACCGCGCTTTGCTGATCGACAGCGGCGCCGGTGGGCTTCAGATCAGGCCGCCAATCGAGCGCGTGATCGCCGATTGGCGCGCCCAGCATGGTAACCGGCCGGTCCATCTGATCGTCGCGCATTCGCATGGCCATGGCGATCACCATGGCGGGGACGACGAATTCCGCGGTCGGCCTGACACCGAGGTCGTCGGGCTCAAGCCGGAGGCGGTCGCGGGGTTTTTCCACATCGGCGACTGGCCGCGCGAGATCGGCCACTATGATCTCGGCGGGCGTCTGCTCGACGTCATTCCGACGCCCGGCCATGAGCCCGCGCACATCATGGTCTATGATCCGCAGACCCAACTGATGTTCTCGGGCGACATGCTCTATCCGGGCCGGCTCTACGTGCCGCTCAACCAGTTCGACGCCTATCGCGCGAGCGCGGACCGTCTCGCCGCCTTCGCCAAGACGCATCCGATCCGCGCGCTGCTGGGCGCCCATATCGAGATGACGACGACGCCCGGGCAGGACTATCCGATGAAGGCCGCGACGCATCCGGCCGAACACGGTCTTGCGCTGCCGCCCTCGGCGATCACCGAACTGGACCAGGCGGTCGCGAGCGCAAAGTCGCCACCCGCGATCGACCGGCACGCCGATTTCATCGTCTATCCGGTGCCCCCGAGGCCAGCCGGCTGACGGGCAGCAGACGCCGGCTGCGACGGAAGACGGGACTGGGCTCGGTATCGGCTGGCGTTCGCCTGGTGACGGCGTCGAGCAGAGCAACCCGGACTGGTGCGATGCCGCTACGGATTACGCGTCGGCAGCCAGGTGCCGTGTATCCCCGGCGGTACGCGGTGCGGCAGGCGCACGACCGCGACCGGCGGCGCATCGATCGTCCGCGCATCGATGATCTCGAGCGCGGTGCTGTGCCCACCGGCATCGATCACCAGGCCGATCAGCCAGCCGTCGTCCTCGGCCTTGCCTTCACCGCGCGCCACGAACATGAACTCGCCGGCGACCCGGCCCTTACCGAAAATGTGCGCCTGCCGGGTACCCGCCTCGAGATCATGCTTGAACAGCGGCGCCTCGCCGACGAGCGTCTCGCCGATCTCGTCGGGCAATCCCATCGCATAGGCGTAGCGATAGGGTCGTCCGGTGCGGCGCTCGTCGATCCGCGGCAATTCCTGCGGCGTCGCATCGATCATCTGCCGGGTGACCGTGCGGGCTAGCGGATCGATCGTCCAGCGTTCGAAGCCGCGCGGATTGCTGTCGGGGCCGTCATTCTCGTCGGAGAACATCCGGTCGTAGGCGATGACGTCGAGGGTGACCCGGCCGTCGGGCAGATCATAGGCGTTGGCGGTGTGGAAGACGAAGCACGGGTCGAGCGCAATCCAGATCATGTCCTCGGCGTCGCCATCGCGGGGCAGCAGGCCCAGGCGGGCCGGGTGGCTGGCGTTCCAGCGGTAGGGAAAGCCATGGCCCGAGACGACCGTGCGCAGCGAAAGCGTGAGCGGCAGGTCGAGCACGATCACGAACCGGTCGGTGATCGCGCAATCGTGGATGAGCGGCCCATGCGCGACGGGGATGACCACCGTGCGCCGGACTCGTCCTACGGTATCGATGATGTTGTAGCGGACGCGCTTGGGATCGGTCGCCTCATAGCAGATGGCATGGAGCTCACCGGTCGCGGGGTCGCGCCGGGGATGCGCGGTGAACGAGCCCGGCAGGGTGCCGCCGAAATCGTCGAACCGTTGTCCCTCCAGCGTCTCGTCGAACCGGACCGGGGTGCTCCCCGCCTCGACGAGCGCATAGGCGCCGTTCGCATGTCCCAGGATGCTGGTGTTCACCGTGTCGAAAATGTGTCGCGGACCGGGCGCTGCCGCGACGCCGCGCGCCTTCGCCACCGCCTTCGATCGAATCCAGCGGTTGCGATACCAATGCGCACGACCGTCGGCGATCCGGATGCCGTGAAGCATGCCGTCGCCGGTGAAGAAATGGTAGCTGCGGGGGTCGGCATCGACCGGATTGGGGCCGATCCGCACATAGCGGCCGTCGAGTTCGGCCGGGATGGTGCCGTCGATGACGAGGTCGGTCAGCGTCAGCTCCTCGGTCATCGGCCGGTGGAGGCCGGTGAGCAGCGGATGCGGCGCGTCGCGCGGCGGCAGCCGCCAGCGGTTGAACGCGGCGATGCCCGAGACCAGCGGTGAGGACACGCCGCGCACCGCGCCTTCGATCAGCGCTGCGGCGCGTTCGGCAACGGTCATAGGATCCCCTCGTCCGCGCCGCATCGAGGGCGCGAGGCTCCTAACGTACGCCGGCGTGGATCGAGCCACGATGTCGGGCGGCTGTCGTCGCGGTTGCCACGAGGGGCCGAGATCGCGGGCTCTGCAACCGCGCCCCTCCTGCTGGCGCGCCTTTGCCAGTCGATCGATGCCTACGACATAGGATGATCAAAATCGCCGGTCGAACGGCGCGCAGGCCCCAGTGTCGCGCGTATCCGGCCTGTCGCATGGGCAGGGTCGCTTGCAGCGCGGACCTTGAGAATACGGTCAACGGGTGGCGCACGCTGCCCAGCGCCTTGCGGGTGTCGACCTGCTCGCCGATGGCGTCGACGCCGAAGCGGACCACCTCCTATTGGCGTGGCAGCGATTCGTCACGCGAGGCGCGGAGTGCGATCCGCTTGCGCTATTCCCGCTCGCGCCGCCGGCGAGGCGCGGGTCATGCGGCCGCCGGTCTGCTACGGTCCTGTCGCGGGCTCGACCGCCAGCGTCGCGGCGCCGGCGAGCGGATGGAATATGGCCTTCCACCGCGAACCGTCCGGATCGGTACCGCCGAGCACGAGCAGTTCGCACCGACTATGATCGAGCCAAGCAAGAATTGTGTCGGGTTCGACCCGATCCCGTAGCTCGACCACGATCAGGAGGCCGGCTGCGTCGCGCACATAGCCGGTGCAGAAACCCTCTGTTGCGCGTCGGGTGCGCCGCACCGCGTCCTTGAGCATCGCGTGCGCCGCGCCGCCGACCACCCATGCCGGCGGTGGCGCGATACGGTCCGGGCGCGGCAGCCGCGTCGCGCGCGCCGGAATCGGCTGCGCAGGACGGACCAGCGGTGGCGCACGCTCTGCCGCATCGGCGACGGGTTGAGGGAGGGCTGTTGCCGCTGCGCGCTGCTCGTCGCGGCTCGGCAGCGTGGCGACAAGGCCTTGCGGCATCTCCGTCGCCGGGATCGGATTTGCCGTCCCGCAGAAGCGGCAGTCATAGCCGCCATCGCGCCGCGTGCCCCCGCCTCGATTGGGTACGACGATATGGTAGAGCGCGGCCAGGCGAACCTCCTGCACGCGCCGGCATTGGGCGCAGCGTCGCTGGAGCGGGCGGGAAAGACGGGCGGTGACCATGGCGGCGGCGGTCCTGATCGGAGGGAGGGGCGTGGCTGAACGCCTGGAACAGCGAGACAGCGCCCTGCGCGATGTCGGCGGCGAGCGCTAGGCCATCGACGGCGACCAGATGGCGATCGAGTGACAGCAGATCCAGAAGGCGGGGCGCCGTCCCGACCTGCTCGATCTGCTCTCGCGCCGTGCCCAAACCGCACCCGCGGATTTTTCTGACGAATCGGGTTGACGACAAAAGCCTGTCGACCTATTTGCGCCCCTCCGAACGGCGCTTCGCTAGAAACGACGCACGGTCGACCTACTGATCGCGAGCCGGAAGCGCCTATTTTCAGGTGTTTTTGACGCGTGATCCGGTTCATTCTCATTGTTGGTATAGATGAAGGGACATGTGGGCGGCGGCTCCGGT
>NZ_CALMAW010000089.1 GCF_937859915.1 uncultured Sphingomonas sp.
GCGCAGACGGCCCCGCGACACTGCTCGCCGCCTATCGCCGGCCGCAGCCGCTGCTCGCGCAGGGCCGCGCGCTCGCGCCGTTCGCGCGGGCGATGGCCGACGTCTCCGACGGCCTGCTCATCGATGCCGGCCGGATCGCCACCGCCTCGGGCCTCGCGGTCGCGATCGATCTCGACGCGGTGCCACGCTCGGCGGCGCTTTCCGCCTTCGCCGGAGACGATCGGGCCGCGCGGCTGGCGGCGGTGACCGCGGGCGACGACTATGCGCTGATCCTCGCCGCCGATCCGGGCGACGCCGGGGCGATCGCGGCGCTCGGGATCGGTGCGGTCCGCATCGGCCGGTTCAGCGCCGGCACGGGCCTGAGGCTCGTCGATAGCGACGGCGCGATGGCGCTGCCGGCGAGTCTCGGCTGGGAGCATGGCGACTAGCGGCCAGGCCCCCATCCGGCGAGGCTGTTCCCCGGCGCAGGCCGGGCCCAGGCCCGAAGCAGGTGGCGGGCGCGGCGCTTTGACAGAAGCCTGGGGCCTGGGCCCCGGCTTACGCCGGGGAGCAGATTACGTTTGCGCGCAGCACGACGGAATAAGCGCCGCGAATCGCGCGGCTTGCCAAGTCTCTATTCGCAGTCTCTATTCGGGCCGCGGCCCGCGTGGTCGACCCCGGAAACCGGGGCGGCGACGATCCGATCGGGCCCATCCTGAGGAGGATGTTCTATGGTCGTCGTCTATGTCGCCATCGCCTGCGGGCTGCTGGCCGTGCTCTACGGACTCGTCACTGCGCGCCAGGTGCTCGCGCTCTCTCCGGGCAACCCCCGCATGATCGAGATTGCCGGCGCGATCCAGGAAGGCGCGCGCGCCTATCTCGCACGGCAATATCGCACGATCGCGATCGTCGGCGTGGTGATGGCGGTGATCGTGTTTGTCGCGCTCGGGCTGGTGTCGGCGATCGGATTCGTCATCGGCGCCCTGCTCTCGGGGATCACCGGCTTCATCGGGATGAACATCTCGGTCCGCGCCAACGTCCGCACCGCCGAGGCCGCGCGGTTCAGTCTGCAGGCCGGGCTCACCGCGGCGTTCCGGTCGGGCGCGGTCACGGGCATGCTCGTCGCCGGCCTCGGCCTGCTCGCGATCAGCGTGTTCTTCTGGTATCTCGTCGGCCCGGCGCACCACATCCCGGGCGACCCCGGCGATCGCACCGTCGTCGACGCGCTCGTCGCGCTCTCCTTCGGCGCTTCGCTGATCTCGATCTTCGCGCGGCTCGGCGGCGGTATCTTCACCAAGGCCGCCGACGTCGGCGCCGATCTGGTCGGCAAGGTCGAGGCGGGCATTCCCGAGGACGATCCCCGCAACCCCGCGGTGATCGCGGACAATGTCGGCGACAATGTCGGCGACTGCGCGGGCATGGCCGCCGATCTGTTCGAGACCTATGTCGTCACCCTCGGCGTCACGATGGTGACGATCGCACTGGCCGCCGCCGGCACCGACCAGGCCGCGACCTTGCGGCTGATGTCCTTGCCTTTGCTGATCGGCGGCGTCTGCATCGTCACCTCGATCATCGGTACCTACATGGTGCGGCTGGGATCGGGCTCGATCATGGGCGCGCTCTACAAGGGTTTCTGGACCGCCGCGATCCTCTCCGCGATCGCCTTCTATCCCGCGACGATGTGGGTGCTGGGCGACATGCACGCGACGATCGCCACCACCGCCGGCGGCGTCGCGGTCGACGGCATGAAACTGTTCTGGTGCATGATCACGGGCCTCGCGGTGACCGGCGCGCTGGTGTGGATCACCGAATATTATACCGGCACCAACTATCGCCCGGTGCGCTCGATCGCCTTCGCCTCGCAGACCGGCCACGGCACCAACGTCATCCAGGGGCTCGCGATCAGCCTCGAATCGACCGCGCTGCCGACGCTGGTGATCGTGATCGCGGTGGTGGTCGCGTTCCAGCTCGCGGGGCTACTGGGCATCGCCTTCGCCGCGACCGCGATGCTGGCGCTGGCCGGCATGGTGGTGGCGCTCGACGCTTACGGCCCGGTCACCGACAATGCCGGCGGCATCGCCGAGATGGCCGGGCTGGAACATGACGTGCGCACCCGCACCGACGCGCTCGACGCGGTCGGCAACACCACCAAGGCGGTCACCAAGGGCTATGCGATCGGCTCGGCGGCCTTGGCCGCGCTCGTGCTGTTCGGCGCCTATACGTCGGACCTGAAGACCTATTTCCCCGATCTCACCGTCGATTTCACGCTCGGCAATCCGTATGTGATCGTGGGGCTGCTGCTCGGCGCGCTGCTGCCCTATCTGTTCGGCGCGATGGGGATGACCGCGGTGGGTCGCGCGGCCGGCGCGGTGGTCGAGGAGGTGCGCGCGCAGTTCCGCGACAATCCCGGCATCATGGCGGGCACCTCGCGGCCCAATTATGCGCGCACCGTCGATCTGGTGACACGCGCGGCGATCCGCGAGATGATCATCCCCTCGCTGCTGCCGGTGCTGGCGCCGCTGGTCGTGTTCTTCGTGATCCGCTTCGTCGCGGGGCCGGAGAACGGCTTCGCGTCGCTCGGCGCGCTGCTGCTCGGCGTGATCGTCTCGGGGCTATTCGTCGCGATCTCGATGACCTCGGGCGGCGGCGCGTGGGACAATGCCAAGAAATATATCGAGGACGGCAATCATGGCGGCAAGGGCAGCGAGGCGCACAAGGCCGCGGTGACCGGCGACACCGTCGGCGACCCCTACAAGGATACCGCCGGGCCCGCGGTCAATCCGATGATCAAGATCACCAACATCGTCGCGCTGCTGCTGCTCGCGGCGCTGGCAGCGCATGCGGGGGGATAGGCGCGATCGTTACGCGACCTTCCCTCTTCCGTCATCCCGGACGTGATCCGGGATCGATAGACGCGGCGCCCAAAGATCGGGCGCAGCGTCTATGGATTCCCGCCTTCGCGGGAATGACGGAGTTTCGGTTCGTTCGATCGTTCGATATCTGCATCATCCCATGACCCAGCCCACCATCCGCCTCTATGACTATTGGCGCTCGTCCGCCGCCTACCGCGTGCGGATCGCGCTCAACATCAAGGGACTGGCCTACACATCGGTGCCGGTGAACCTGCTCGCCTCCGAGCAATCGGCCGAGCCCTATCGCGCCACCAATCCGCAGGGGCTGGTCCCGACGATCGAGATCGACGGCCGGCGGATCGTCCAGAGCCTCGCGATCATCGACTATCTCGACCGCCGCTTCCCCGCGCCGCCGCTGCTCCCCGCCGACCCGTTCGCACGCGCCGATGCGATGGCACTCGCGCTGATCGTCGCGTGCGACATCCATCCGCCGCTCAACCTGCGGATGGGCCGCCGGCTCAAGCAGGACCTCAGCGTCGACGACGACGGCCGCGCGCGCTGGACCGAGCACTGGATGGGTGAAGGCCTCGCCGCGATGGAAGCGATGGCGCCCGACACGCCCTATCTGGCCGGTGAGGCGCCGGGGCTACCCGATCTCTGCCTGGTGCCGCAGCTCTACAATGCGCGCCGCAACGCGGTGGCGCTCGATTCCTATCCCAAGCTGGTTGCGATCGACGCGCGCTGTACCGCGCTGGCGTCGTTCGCGGCGGCTCACCCCGATCGCGTCGGCGCGCCGTAGCGCCAGCAGACGCCGACCCAGGCGAGCCCGAACCCCCAGCCGGCGAGCACGTCGCTCGGCCAGTGGACACCCAGCGCGGCGCGGGTCCAGCCGATCGTCGCGGCGGCGAGCAGCGCCACCAGCAACCCCGCCCACCCGCTGCGCGCCACCAGCGCGATCGCGACGCCGGTCATCATCGTGCCGGCGCTGTGCGAGCTCGGGAAGCTCCACGAGGTGACATGTTCGAGCCGGTCGGCGAGCGGCGGACGCGGCCGGTGGACGAGATCCTTGCCGCCTTCCACGATCAGCCGGCCGACGGCGATGGTCGCGAACAGCCACAGTGCCTCGCGCCGTTCGCCGCGCAGGAGAAGCAGCAACGTCACCGCCAGCGCGAGCGGGCCCATGACAAGAAAGCCGCCGAGCGCGCTCAGCCGCACGATCGGCTTGTCGGCCGGGCCGTGGCCGAGCCACAGCGCATGGTGGAGCGCAAGATCGAGCGGGGCTTGCCACCAGAGCAGAAGCCCGGCGGCGAACAGCAGGACGCCGAGGAGCGCGAGGGGGAGAGCGAGGCGGCGATCGGTCATGGCGCGGGCTTGGCACGGCGGCGGTAGCGACCCAAGTGACGAAGCGATTACAAAGGGTGACCGTTTCTTTTCCGTCGTCCCGGCGAAAGCCGGGATCCATAGACACGGCAAGGCCGATAGGGAGCGGGCCGCATCCATGGGTCCCGGCTTTCGCCGGGATGACGGCGGTGGCCCGCGCGTGAGCTATGCGCTCAGATCACGAAGTCGCGCACGAACTCGCTGGCCGGCGCCTGCTCGATCTCGCGCGGTGCGGCGAACTGCTCGATGCGACCGTTGGACAGGATCGCGACCGTGTCGGCGAGCGCGAACGCCTCCTCCCGGTCGTGCGTGACGAAGATCGAGGTCAGCCCGACCCGGTCGTGGATCTCGCGCAAGGCGCCGCGCAGCTCGCGCCGCACCTTGGTGTCGAGCGCACCGAAGGGTTCGTCGAGCAGCAGGATCGCGGGCTCCCGCGCCAGCGCGCGGGCGAGCGCGACACGCTGGCGCTGGCCGCCCGACAGCTGCGACGGGAAACGGCCGCCGAGGCCCGGCAGCTGGACCAGCGCCAGCAGCTCGTCGACCCGCGCGGCGATCGCATCTTTGCTCGGCCGCTCGCGCCGCTTCATCACGGTGAGGCCGAAGGCGATGTTCTGCGCCACCGTCATGTGGCGGAACAGCGCATAATGCTGGAAGACGAAGCCGATGTTGCGGCGCTGCACCGGGCGATCGGTGACGTCCTCGCCGCCGAACAGGACATAGCCCGAATCGGCGGTCTCCAGCCCCGCGATGATGCGCAGCAGCGTCGTCTTGCCCGAGCCCGAGGGCCCGAGCAGCGCGACGAAGGACTTGTCCGGGATCTCGAGGCTGACGCCGTTGAGCGCCGACGCCGTCCCGAAGGTCTTGACGAGATGATCGATCGTGATGGTCATGCGTGTCGTTTACCTGTGGTCGCGATCTCAAGCGATCGCTCAGTGTCCGCTCGCGGCGATCGAGTCGCGGTGGCGCCATTCGAGCAGCGCCTTGGCCGCCAGCGTCACCAGCGCGAGCGCTGCCAGCAGCGAGGCGACGGCGAAGGCGCCGACGAAATTATATTCATTGTACAGCACCTCGACGTGCAGCGGCATCGTGTCGGTGAGCCCGCGGATATGGCCCGACACCACCGACACCGCACCGAACTCGCCCATCGCGCGCGCGTTGGTCAGCAGCACGCCGTAGAGCAGCCCCCAGCGGATATTGGGCAGCGTCACGTGCCAGAAGGTCTGGAAGAAGCCCGCGCCCAGCGTCAGCGCGGCCTCCTCCTCGGCTTTCCCCTGCGCGCTCATCAGCGGGATCAGTTCGCGCGCGACATAGGGAAAGGTGACGAAGGCGGTGGCGATGACGATCGCGGGTACCGCGAACATGATCCGCACGCCGTGCGCGATCAGCCACGGCCCGAACCAGCCATTGGCGCCGAACAGCAGCACGAACATCAGCCCGGCCACCACCGGCGACACCGAGAAGGGCAGGTCGATCAGCGTGGTCAGCAGGTCGCGCCCGCGGAAGTCATGCTTGGAAATCGCCCAGGCCGCGCACATCCCGAACACGCAGTTGAGCGGCACGACGATGATCGCGGTGAGCAGCGTCAGTCGGATCGCCGCGAGCGCATCGGGCTCGACGATCGCCGCCCAGAAGGTGGCGAAGCCCTTGTCGAACGCCTGCGCAAACACGGCGAGCAGCGGCAGCAGGATGATCAGCGCCAGCCAGACCAGCGCGAGCCCGATCAGCAGCGCGCGGATGCCGCGCGCCTCGGTGGTGGCGCTCTTCATCCGCCGTTGCGCCATGTGCGTTCGCGCGCCTGGATCAGGTTGATCACCGCGAGCATCGCGAAGGAGACGACCAGCATCACCGCGGCGATCGCGGTCGCGCCCTCATAATCGAACTGCTCGAGTTGGGTCACGATCAGCAGGGGCGCGATCTCCGATCTGAACGGCATGTTGCCCGCGATGAAGATGACCGAGCCATATTCGCCGACGCCGCGGGCGAAGGCCAGCGCGAAGCCGGTGAGCAGCGCGGGCAGGATCTCGGGCAGCAGCACGCGGCGGAACACGATCAGCCGGCTCGCGCCCAGCGTGGCGGCCGCCTCCTCGATATCCTGGCCGAGATCGGCAAGCACGGGCTCGACGGTGCGCACCACGAAGGGCAGGCCGATGAAGATCAGCGCCAGCACGACGCCGGCCGGATTATAGGCCAGCGTGATCCCGATCTTTCCCAACGGTCCGCCGACGATGCCGGTATTGGCGTAGATCGCGGTGAGCGCGATGCCCGCGACCGCGGTCGGCAGCGCGAAGGGCAGGTCGACCAGCGCGCCCGCCAGCCGCTTGCCGGGAAAGTCGTAGCGCACCAGCACCCAGGCGATCAGCAGCCCGAACACGCCGTTGATCGCCGCGGCCGCCAGCGCCGCGCCGAAGCTCAGCCGATAGGCGGCGAGCGCCCGTGCCGAGAGCGCGACCTCGGCGAAATGCGCGGGGCCCAGCCCGAGCGAGCGCACGATCACCGCCGCGATCGGCAACAGCACGAGCAGGCCGAGCCACAGCAACGTCACGCCGAGCGTGAGGCCGAGCCCCGGCATCGCCACGCGGCGCCGGAAGATCGGCTTGCGTCGGCCCGCCCCACCGGGCGCTGGAAGAGCCGACGCCGTCGCCATCAGAAGTCGAGATGGACGCGCGTCGCGAACGCGTCGCCCTTGGCGGTGGTGCCGAACACCGAGACCGGGGTCGAGACCAGCGGCGAATTGGCGCCCTCGAAGCGGATATAGTTGAACAGCACCTTCACATTGCCGGTGAGATACCAGTTCAGCGCGGCTGTCCAGGCATGGCCGTCATGATCGAGCGGCGAAAGCGCATGATCGGTCAGGTTGATCCGGTCGTAGCGGCCGGCAAGCTCGATCGCGCCCCAATTGCCCTTGCCCGGATCGAACGGCCGGAGCGGCCGCAGCCGATCGATCACGCCGCCCTTGAAGCTGCGCGATTCGCCGGTGACGAAGAAGGATCCGAACACATAATAGCCGTCGAAATTGAGCGACGGCGCGGCCGCGAAACGATCGAGGTGCATATGGCTATATTCGCCCTGCACCGAGACCGGCCCCAGGATCCCCGCGCCCTCGAGCCCGTAGAACACCGCGTCCTTGACGCCGGTCTGCGCGCCGTTGGCGGGGTTGGTGCTGTTTATCGCGATCGATTCGAGGAAGCCGTTGTCGACGCGGACATTGGGCCGGTCGGCGAGCGTCACGCTGTTGGCGGCGAGGTCCTTCACGCGGTAGCCCGAGGCGCCGAGATGGATCAGGCGGCCGGGCTGGTTGATCGGCTCGATCGTGACGCGGCCATTATAGCCCCATACCTCGTCGGGCGTCGTCGTGTTGCGCGCGACCGCTTCGCCCGCGCCATAGATGCCCGCGGTCGCGGTGATCAGCGGGTTGGCATAGGCAAAGGTCACGCCGACGCGGCGCTCGCCGCCGACCTGCCCGAAGGCGGTGTTGGCCATGCCACGCTCGAGAAATTCGTTGAACGAGTCCGAGCTGTTCGCCTCAAGCCCCGCCGGGATCTTGAGCTGGCCGAGCGTGAGCGTGAAATTCTTCTTGCCGGTATAGGCGACATAGGCGTCGAGCAGGCTGACCGTGCCGCCGACATATTCGGCCTCCAGCCGCCACGCGAACTGCTTGTACAGCGTGCCATCGAAGCCGAACCGGCCGCGGCGTGCCTGGGTGCCGTTGTTATAGTCGTAGCCGCCCTTCTTCTCGTCGAAGCCGGCATAGTCGAGGTCGAGGATGCCGCGCGGCTTGAAGGTGAAATTGCCATCGGGCGAGTTGAACTGCGGGACGATCGTCCAGGTCACCGGCGGGCCGCCGACCGCGACGACGCGCGCGGTGTCGGCGCCGCCCGAGGAGGCGGCGCGTGCCGGCGGATAAGCGGATTGCGCCGCGACGCCGGTCGCCTGCGGCGCGAATTGCGGCGCGGTGCTGACCGCCGCCTTCTGCGCGGCGAGCTGATGCTCGAGATCGGCGTTGCGCGCCTCGAGCGAGTCGACCTTGGCCTCGAGCGCGTTCAGCCGCGCCACGATCGCGGCGTTGGAGACAGGCTGCTCGGCCAGTGCCGGCGTGGTGGCGAGAATGGCGAGCGAGACCCCGCCGAGAAGCGCTAGGCGCATGAATATCCCCCTTGATATGAAACCCCTAGCAAGACGCGCCGGTGCTCCGGTCACGCCTCGCTATATTCGGCCCTATATGGCGTTCTAATGTTTGGCTGCAGCAAAAATCTGATCGAAGGATGCGCCGTCGGCAAAGTGCGCCGCCTGCGCCTTGGTCCAGCCGCCGAAATTCTGGATGGTGAACAGCTGCAGGCGCGGGAATTTGTCGGCATATTGCTTCACCACCACCGGATCGATCGGGCGGTAATAATTTTTGGCGATGATCTGCTGCGCCGGGCGGGTGTAGAGATATTGGAGATAGGCGGTCGCCACCGCGCGCGTGCCCTTGCGGTCGACATTGGCGTCGACGACGGCCACCGGCGGCTCGGCGCGGATCGAGACCGACGGCACGACGACGTCGAACTGGCCCTTGCCAAGCTCGTTGACCGCGAGGAACGCCTCATTCTCCCAGGCGAGCAGCACGTCGCCCTGGCCGCGCTGGACGAAGGTGGTGGTCGCGCCGCGCGAGCCCGAATCGAGCACGGGAACGTTCCGCAGCAGCTTGGTCATGTAATCGCGGACCTTGGCCGGATCGCCATGATAGGCCTTGTTGGCATAGCCCCAGGCCGCGAGATAGTTCCAGCGCGCGCCGCCCGAGGTCTTGGGATTGGCGGTGATCACCTGGACGCCCGGCTTGATCAGGTCGCCCCAGTCGTGGAGGCCCTTGGGGTTGCCCTTGCGGACCAGGAACACGATCGTCGAATAATAGGGCGTCGAATTGTGCGGCAGCCGGCTCTGCCAAGTGGCGGGCAGCAGCTTGGCCTTGTCGGCCAGCGAATCGATATCATAGGCCAGCGCCAGCGTGACGACATCGGCGGGCGACCCCTCGATCACCGAGCGCGCCTGCGCGCCCGATCCGCCGTGGCTCTGGCGGATGGTGACGTCCTGCCCCGTCTTGGCCTTCCACGACGCGGCGAAGCTGTCGTTGATGTCGCGGTAGAGTTCGCGCGTCGGATCGTAGGAGACGTTGAGCAGCTCGACCGGCGCGGGTGCCGCGCGGGCGGCCTCGAGCGCGATCGGGCCGACCATCAAGGTCGCCGCGAGACCGGCAAGAACGAAACGACGCATGGACCCAATCCTCCCTGTTGACGGCAGGACGCTATTGCCGAGCGCTGAGGTGGGGAATAGCGCTTTTGTTTCGCGGGGGTGAAGCGCAGCTTTGCCGGGTGGCGCTACAACCCTCTCGCTCGCGGGAGAGGGTTGGGTGAGAGTGGCCGACCTCGGGGCGGGACGCTCGGCTGCGCCGAGCTTCCCCTCACCCCGACCCTCTCCCCGACGGGGAGAGGGAGATCAGGCCGCCAGCGTCTCGAATGCCGCCGCGTCCGCAAGCGACGTGCCCGCCAGCGTCTCGACGGCATCGTGGCGGACCTTGGCCATCACCCGCCGGATCGCGCAGCTCGCCTCGTCATGACAGTCCCCACAGCGCGCGTAGAAATTGAGGCTGGCGCAGGGTACCAGCGCGATTGGCCCGTCGACCGCACGGATCACCTCGGCGAAGCTGATGTCCGCCGCCGGCTTGGCAAGCGTATAGCCGCCGCCCGGCCCCCGCCGGCTGCCGACGAACCCGGCCTTCTTGAGATCGAGCAGGATCAGCTCGAGATATTTGCGCGGCACCTGCTGGGTCGCGGCGATATCGGCGACCTGCACCGAACGACCCGGCTCGGCCTCCGCGAGATACAGCAGCGCGCGCAACGCGTAACGGGTCTTCTGAGCGAGCATGTCGGTTCCGCCCTAATCCCCAGCGGCCCGCTCGGCAATCACGCGTTTTCGCGCGCATCGGCCGGATTTCCGCAACGCTTCCCTTATCCGGCGCCAGCGGCTATGGGCGCGCAGATTATTTCGGGACATTGGCAGACCTAGAGGATTGATGGCGAAGGAAGAGCTTCTCGAGATGCGCGGCCAGGTGATGGAGCTTCTGCCCAACGCCATGTTCCGCGTCCGCCTCGAAAACGACCATGAGGTGCTCGGCCACACCGCGGGCAAGATGCGCAAGAACCGTATCCGCGTGCTGGTCGGCGACGAGGTGCTCGTCGAGATGACGCCCTACGACCTCACCAAGGGCCGCATCACCTACCGCTTCAAGTGACGGTCGGCGACAGCCGGGCGACCGGTGCGCCACGCTTGATCCTCGCGTCCGCCAGCCCGCGCCGGCTCGATCTGCTCGCGCGGCTCGGCATCGTGCCCGACGCGATCGACCCCGCGGCGTGCGACGAGACCCCGCTCAAGGCTGAGGAGCCGCTGCCGCACGCACGCCGGCTCGCCGCCACCAAGGCCGCTCTGGTCGCCGCACGCCATCCCGGCGCGCTGGTACTCGGCGCCGACACCGTCGTTGCGGTCGGCCGGCGCATCCTGCCCAAGGCGGAGGATGTCGATACCGCGCGCGCGTGCCTGACGCTGCTTTCCGGTCGCCGCCACCGGGTCCATTCGGCGATCACGCTGATCGACGGCGACGGCCGCGCCCGGCATCGCGCCTCGACCAGCCTGATCGCGTTCAAGCGTCTCTCGCTGCCGGAGCTCGACGCCTATCTCGCCAGCGGCGAATGGCAGGGCAAGGCGGGCGGCTATGCGATCCAGGGCTTTGCCGAAAGCCTGGTGCGCAGCCTCACCGGCAGCCATTCGGGGGTGATGGGGCTGCCTTTGTACGAGACGCGCACGTTGCTCGAGGCGGCCGGCTGGCGTCGTGGCTGAGTGGTGGCTCGACGAGGGGATCGGCGAGCACCGCGCCGGGCTCCTCGCCGACGGCCAGATCCTCGAGGCCGCGGTCGACCGGCTGGGCGACCGGCTGCGCGTCGGCGCGATCGTCGGCGCCAAGCTCGGCGAGCGCGTCGGCCGCGGCGCCTGGCTCGCGACGGCGCTGGGCGATGCGATTCTCGAGGCGGTTCCCGCCGGATTGTCGCAGGGCCGCAGCCTGCTGGTCGAGATCGTCCGCGAAGCGATCCCCGAACCGGGCCGGCTCAAGCCGGCGCGCGCCCGGGCCAGCGACGCCGGCGCGCCCCGCCCCGGCCCCACTCTGGCCGAGCGATTCGCCGACGCCCGCCGCATCGCGCCGCATGACGCTGACCCGCTCGAGGCGGCCGGCTGGTCCGAGCTGATCGAGCAGGCGGCGACCGGCGAGATCGATTTCACAGGCGGTCACCTCCGCCTCTCCCCGACCCCGGCGATGACGCTGTTCGACGTCGACGGCGCGCTGCCCCCCGCCGACCTCGCCATCGCCGGCGCGCGCGCCGCGGCGCTTGCGACCCGCCGGCTGGCGATCGGGGGCTCGATCGGCATCGACCTGCCGACGCTCGCCTCGAAAGCGGAACGTGCGGCGGCGGCGGCCGCGATCGACGACATGCTGCCGCAACCCTTCGAGCGCACCGCGGTCAACGGCTTCGGCTTCGTCCAGATCGTGCGCCCCCGCCCCCGCGCCTCGCTGCCAGAATTGGTGCGCGCCGACCCGGCGCTGACCGCGGCGCTCGCGCTGCTGCGGATCGCGACACGGGGGCATGGGCCGCGCTGCCTTGCCGCCGCCCCCGCGGTGATCGCCCGGCTCGACGCGCGGCCAGACTGGATCGATGCGCTGGCCCGGCGGGTCGGCGGCGCGATCGCCTTGCGGCCCGATCCCGCGCTCGCCATATCCGCGGGTCATGCCGGACCCTGAACCAATCCGCCGCCGCGGCAGCAATTGCGCCGTCTGCGGCAAGCCCGCGATGCCCGCCCACACGCCGTTTTGCAGCCAGGGCTGCCGCGACCGCGATCTGCTCCAGTGGCTGGGCGAAGGCTATCGCATCCCCGCACGCCCCGCCGAGAGCGCGGAGGACGAAGACTGAGCCCGACGGTCAGACGGGGGCTGGACAGCGGCGGCGTCGGGCCTCTATAGGCGCGCCTCGCCTCGTGAAAACGTGGCGTGCCCGGGTAGCTCAGCTGGTAGAGCACGTGACTGAAAATCACGGTGTCGGCGGTTCGACTCCGTCCCCGGGCACCATTTCCCCCTGTCTCTATGACCGCCGCCAGCGATCGCGCGGCATCCCGCCGGCGGGCCCCGCGATGCCGCGCCTGTGACGCGGACGTCCCGCTGCCCTTAACTCGCGATTAGCCATCTGCCGCTAGGATGGCGGGCAAAGCTCGATGAGGTGGATAATGGGCGCCGAGGCGGAATTAGAGGTATCGATCAGCGACCTTCGCAACAGCGAGCGCTTCGACACGCATGTCGATGCCGGGATCCGGCGCTCCGGGTCGAGCGCGATCCGCGGCGTGATCACCGATCTGTCGGCGTCGGGCTTCCGTGTCGAAGCGCTCGACCGCCTGCCGGTCGACAGCGTGGTCTGGCTCAAGATGGGCACGCTGGCGCCGCAGATGGCGCGGGTGATGTGGAACCGGCAGCGGATCGCGGGATGCCAGTTCGCCGCGCCGCTGCATCCCTCCGTGCTGGCCCAGCTGGTCGCGCTGACCCAGGCCTGAGGCCTCAGGCGGCGTCGCTGTCGGTCGCGGCCCCGGTGACACTGGGGATCTGAAACAACAGCTCCAGCAGATCGATCATGCGGTTGTCGAGCCCGGCGAACGCTCCGCCATAGGTCTCGCGAAGCTGCCGGCCGAAGGCCTTGCTCGAGCCCGCAAGGTCATTCCGCGGCGATTCCCATTCGACGCCCATCGTCGTCCTCCTCCAGACACTAGACGCTCTTACCGTGGTTCAGGATCCACGCGCTTCGCGCCGCCCCGGCGCATGTCGGATCGTCGCGCGATGCGGATCGGGACGTGGCCCTTGATGCCATGCGCAACTTCGTCGATCATCCCGCCCTGATCGGACGGAAGAAGGCAGCGATGCCCCCGTCCGGCCCGGCGCGGTCTTCGACGCATGATAAGGGGGCGATATGACGCACGGCCTGGCGCGCAGAATGTTTCCCTGGCTGGCCCCCATGATGATCGCCGGCCTGTCGAGCGCAGCCTATGGCCAAGGCGCCACCGTGAGCTCGCCGCCCGAGCTGGCGCGCGTCGCCAATGGCTTGAAGCCCGGCGAATGGGTCTGGGCGGCGAGCATCGCGCCATCTGGTCCGATCCTGATCTATGTCGATCTCTCCCGCCAGCGCGCGACGGTCTATCGCAACGGCGTCCGGATCGCGGTGAGCACGGTCTCGTCGGGCAAGGCCGGGCATGAGACGCCGACCGGCGTGTTCACCATCCTGCAGAAGGACGCGACCCACCATTCGAGCCTCTATCATGCCGCCCCGATGCCGTTTCAGGAGCGACTGACCTGGGACGGGGTGGCGCTGCATGCCGGCGGCCTGCCGGGCTTTCCCGAAAGCCATGGCTGCGTCCACCTGCCCTATGGCTTCTCGCAGGCGCTGTTCGGGATCACCGCGCTCGGCGGCACCGTGGTGATCGCCGGCGATGCGGTGAACCATGTCCGCACCACCGACGCGAGCCTGCTCGCGCCGATCGACGCCAAGGGCAATCCGACCACCCAGGACCGGCTCGACAATGCCGATTTCGTCTGGGCGCCCGACAAGGCGCCCTCGGGGCCGCTGACGATCATCGTCTCCAAGACCGACCAGCGCGTCGTGGTGCTGCGCAACGGCACCGAGATCGGGCGGAGCGTCGCGCAGATCAACGACGACGATCCCGGCTCGCACGTGATCAACCTGACCACCGGGCCGGACGGCACGCCGCGCTGGGTCTATGTCGGGCTGCCGGGACATGACGAGGAGGCCGGCCGGCCGCTCGACGAGGCGACGATCAACCGTCTCAAGCTGCCGCGGGCCTTCTATGCCGACATCCAGTCGGCGCTGCGGCCGGGCACGACGATCCTGATCACCGCGTCGAGCGTCGGCGACGATGGCCGGGGCGAGCGGCTGACCATCCTCGACGCCGTGTCGCCCACGCTGTGAGCGACCGGCCGGCCGAGGGCGCCTGATGGCGGTCGGGATCGCCTTCCTCCCCGCGACCCTGCTGATCCTGACGCTGGTTGCGGTCGTGGTCCTGCGCTCGCGCTCGACCGCGACGAAACTGGCCTGCGAATGCGCGCTGCTCGCCCTGATCGGCGGCGGCCTGTTGGCGCGCGGCGCCTCGCCGCTGCCAAGCGCGCCGCAACTGGCGACGCTGCCCGACGCGGCCTGGCTCCGCGCGCTCGCGGTCGTGTGGTGGCTGGTCGCCGTCCGCCTCGTCGCGACGCTCACCACGCTGGGGCTGGGCCGCGACGTGCAGTCGCGCAAGGCGCGGCTGTTCTCGGATCTGCTCGCCGGCGCAATCTACCTGACCGGCATATTGATCATCCTCAACACGGTACTCGACCTGCCCGTCAGGGGCCTGCTCGCCACCTCCGGCGTGATCGCGATCGTGCTCGGCCTGGCGCTGCAGAACACGCTTGCCGACGTCTTCTCGGGGATCGCGGTCGGGCTCGAACAGCCCTTCCATATCGGCGACCGGATCACGATCGCCGACCAGGCCGAGGGGGTGGTGGTCGAGGTCAACTGGCGCTCGATCCGCATCCAGACCGACGGTGAGGACGTCGCGACGATCCCCAACAGCATCGTGGCGCGCAGCCAGATCATCAACCGATCGAATCCCACCGAGCGCCGGGCCGCCTCGGTCGAGGTGCCGACCCAATCGACGGCACGCTCCGAGACGTTGATCGCGCTCGCCGGACAGGCGGCATTGCTGTGCCCCGCCATCCTCGCGCAGCCGCAGCCGAGCGTCGTCCTCAAGCATGTCGGCACGCGTACGACAACGATCGGAGTCAATTATTATGTGGCGACGACCGCGGCGCTGACCCCGGCGAAGAGCCAGTTGCTGCGCGAAATCCGTCGCCTGTTCCACTATGCCGGCATCCCGGACGGGCACAAACCCGTGCCCGCCGACCTGCTCGCCGGGCTGATCCTGTTCGAATCGCTGACCCCCGAGCAGATCGCACCGCTTGCTGCGAGCTTGGTCGATCGCCGGGTCGATCCGGGTGCGGCGATCTTCGCGCAGGGCAGCGTCGGCGCCGCGATCTTCGTCGTCCGTGCGGGTATCTTCGAGATCAGCGAGCAGCGCGAGAACGGGTCGACGCTGGTGCACGGGCGGATCGGGCCCGGCGAATATATCGGCGAGATCAGCATGATGACCGGCGAACCGCGCGCCGCGTCGTTGACCGCGGTCACCGCGGGCGAGGTGCTCGAATTGCCCAAGACCGCGCTCCAGGCGCTGCTCGATGCGGACCGCAACGTCAGCGCCGCACTCGAGCGTTCGGTCCAGCGCGGATTGGCGCTGCTCGACCGCGACGCGGCCGCGCGATCCTGCCAGCCGCTCGATGCGTCGGGATCACTGCTCGCGCGGGTGCGGAGCTTTCTGCGATTTGGCGCGGGCCACCATAGCGAGGGCTGAGCACGATCGACCGGGGCCGACGGCTGTTCCGACAATCAAGCCTTAAGACCCTGGCCCTAGAGCGGTGGCATGCTCACCGGCCCCCCGCATTGACGTTCGTCGAACCCCTGCAACTCAGCCACAGCTGGCCGATCTTCGAACGCGGCCTGCACTTCGACCTAGGGCGCGTCGCCCTGGCTGACGAGACGGGCGCGCCCACCACCGGGCCGATCGACCCGAGCCTCGGGGTCGGGACGTGGGCGTGCGATCTCGCCGACAACCGTTTGTCCTGGTCGACCGAGGTCTACGCGCTGTTCGGCCTGCCGCGCGATGTGCCCGCGGCGCGCGCCGCGACGGTCGCGCTCTATGCAGAACAGTCGCGCGCCGCGATGGAACGGCTGCGCGCGCATGCGATCAGGCATCGTCGGGGCTTCACGCTCGATGCCGAAATCCACCCGCTCGGCGGCGGCCGTCGCTGGATCCGGCTGATCGCGGCATCGGTCGGCGACGGCCAGGCGGTGACCCGGCTGCAGGGTCTCAAATATGATGTGTCCGACGAATATTCCTGAGGGCGGTCCGTGCTTTGCGCTGCATCTGCGAGATAGGAAGCTGCTTCCCGAACCTGTTGCTTTTGGTCTAGCCCTTGATTCACCTTCCCGGCCAAACCCGAACGACCACCGCAAGCGGGTATGCAGGACGGTGACGGAGCCTGCGCCATGACCTTCCTGATCACCATCGTCTATCCCGACGGTCCGCCCGTCGAGCGGCCCGACCGCTTCGACGATCGCGCCGCCGCGCTCGGTTATGCGCTGACGCTTGCCGACGATCTCGGACGGACCTTTTCGAGCGGGGATCGCGGCTGGGCGAAATGGGTGTCGATCCACTGCGACGGCAAGCTCGACATCTCGATCCAGATCATCCCGGGCGGGCTGACCGGTCGCGCGCCGCAGGCCGGCCTGATCGCGCTCTGATCCGGGCGCCGCTCAGCAGGGTTTGAACAGGCCCTTCGTGTCGCGACATAGGCGGCCGCGGCCGAACACCGCTGGTCTTGCGGGCCGCGCCGATGCCGTGCGGGCCGGCGCAGTCGAGTCTTCCGCGTCGGCACGGCCCCGTACCCCAGCCGGCTCGCCGCCGTTTCGCCGTGCGCTCGCCGTCCTTGCCGCCGTGCCAATACAGGGGGTGAACAGTCCCTTTGTGTCGCGGCATAGCGGCGCGGCCCCGACGCCGGGCGAGAGGATCAGCACCGCCACTGCAGTCGCGGGAACGGTGACACGCATCGAAAATCTCCTTGCACGCAGCGACGAGGCTCTGAGCGGCGACGGCCCCGCGCCGAGCCTATCCGCGGCGCCCCCATCCACGCTATGACGAGGCGATGAGCAGCATCGCGATCTACAGCGCCAAGGGCGGTGTCGGCAAGACGACGCTGTCGGTCAACCTCGCCTGGGCGGCGGCGACGCGGTCGAACCGGCGGACGCTGCTGTGGGATCTCGACGCGCAGGCCGCCGCGACCTTCATTCTTGGCGCCGGCCGGCCGAAGGCGTCGGCGCGGGAGGTGATCGAGCGGTCGCTCGATCCCGGCGACGCCATCGTCGCGACGGCGATACCTGGCCTCGACCTGCTGGGGGCCGACGCCTCGATCCGCGGGCTCGACGTGCTGTTCGCGCAACTCGACAAGAAGAAGCGGCTGCGGCGGCTGATGGACGATCTCGCCAAGCGCTACGACCGCATCCTGCTCGACTGCCCGCCCGGGCTCGGCGACACCGGCGACCAGGTGATCCGCGCCGCCGACCTGATCGTGATGCCGGTGATCCCCTCGACGCTGTCGCGCCGCACCTATGCGGAGGTGCGCGACCATCTCGGCCGCCAGCACAAGGGCGCGACGCCGATCCTGCCGGTGTTCAGCATGGCCGACCGGCGGCGCACCGCGCATTGCGCGGCGACCGCCGCCGAACCCGACTGGCCGGTGATCCCGATGGCGAGCGCCGCCGAGGAGATGGCCGATCGCCACGCCGCGATCGGCGACTATGCGCCGCGCTCGCCGGTGACGGCCGCGGTGACGCAACTCTGGACGATGATCGAGCGGCGGCTCGCGGGGGACAAGGCATGACGGGCAGGATTCGGGTCGGCATCGGCGGCTGGACCTACGAGCCGTGGCGCAGGACCTTCTATCCCGACAAATGGCCGCAGGCGCGCGAGCTCGACTATGCGGCCTCCAAGCTGACCGCGATCGAGGTCAACGGCACCTATTATGGCAGCCAAAAGCCCAAGACCTTCGCGGCCTGGGCCAAGGCGGTGCCCGACGGTTTCGTCTTCAGCCTCAAGGCGTCGCGCTACTGCACCAACCGCAAGATTCTGGCGGAAGGCGGCGCCTCGATCGAGAAATTCCTGTCGCAGGGCATTGTCGAGCTTGGCGACAAGCTCGGCCCGATCCTGTGGCAGTTCATGCCGACCAAAAAATTCGACGCGGAGGATTTCGGCGGCTTCCTCGCGCTGCTCCCCGCCAAGCAGGACGGGCTGGCGCTGCGCCACGTCGTCGATGTGCGTCACGAGAGTTTCGT
Source organism: uncultured Sphingomonas sp. (assembly GCF_937859915.1). Lineage (GTDB taxonomy): Bacteria > Pseudomonadota > Alphaproteobacteria > Sphingomonadales > Sphingomonadaceae > Solisphingomonas. The sequence goes on from NZ_CALMAW010000089.1 coordinate 18,272, forward strand.
CGATCCCGCGTTCGTCGCGCTGTGCCGCAAGGCGGGCGTGTCGATCGTCCACACCGATTCACCTGACCATCCCGCGATCGGCGACGCCAGCGGCCCGATTTCCTATGCCCGGCTGATGAATGCGCAGGAGGACGAGCCGCTCGGCTATGCGTTGGACGCCGTCGATCGCTGGGTGGGTGTCGCGCGCGACTGGGCGAAGGGCGCGACGCCCGACGCCTTCGCGCTCGCCGCGCCCGACGACGTGCCCACGGCAACGCCGCGTGACGTGTTCATGTTTTACATCAACGGCGCCAAGGTCCGCGCCCCGCACGCCGCGATGGCGACGATCGAGCGACTTGGCGGTTAGATTAGCGAGCCAAATAGGTCCCGTTCGCACTGAGCGCAGTCGAAGTGCAGCCACGGCATCGCGTGGACTCGACTGCGCTCAGGCTGAACGGAGATTGGCGATGCCGAATAACGGCGCCGCCCTTAGATCAGCGCCAGCGCCGACAATTCCGCGACCATCGCACCCGGCAGCGCATCGATCCCATCTGACTCCTCGCCGCCGAGATCGACCGGCGCGTCGGGCCCGGCAAGATAGCGCCAACCCTGGTGCGCGCGCTTGGGGTGGGCGCGGACCGGCAGCAGCGCGGCGGACAACAGCACGCGACAGCGCTTGCCGTCGGGATCGTCGGCGAACCCCAAAATCTCCTGCCGCGCGACCAGCCGGTGCTTGATGATCCAGTAGAGCGAGCCGCCGATCAGCTCCGCCTCGCGCTTGGGCCGGAAGCGCGTGACGATGTGCGTCTCGCCGCCTTCCGCGCGCGACTCGAGCCGGACGCGCAGCGTGTCGAGCTCGGCGCAGCCGACAGCCACCTTGGTCATGTTGAGCAACGCCACCATCGCGGCCCAGATGGGCGCCGCGCCGGGCCGCTGCAAGTCAGTGCAGGCGGAACAGCGTCGCCAGCCCCAAGAAGCTGAAGAACCCCATGCAGTCGGTGCACATCGTGACGAACACGGCGGAGGACACCGCCGGATCGATCTTGGCCTTGTCGAGGCCGATCGGGATCAGCACGCCGGACAGCCCCGCCATCAGATTGTTGATCAGGATCGCCGCGCCGAACACGAGGGCAAGGTCGCTGCGCCCGTAGAGCATCCAGGTCCCCAGGCCGATCAGCAGCCCGAGCAAGATCCCGTTGGCGGCGGCAATGTAGAATTCGCGCCGGATCATCCGCAGCGAATTGGACGAGGTCAGCTGGTTGGTGGCGAGCGCGCGCACCACCACCGCGAGCGTCTGCGTGCCGGCATTGCCCCCCATGCCCGAGACGATGCCCATCAGCGCGGCGAGCACCGCGTAACGCGCGATCTCGTCGTCGAACAGGCCGACGACCGCGGCAGCGATCATCGCAGTGCCAAGGTTGATCACCAGCCAGACGAGGCGTGTGCGCACGGTGAAGCGGATCGGCTCGTTGATGTCGCCATCGCCCGCGCCCGACAGCGCGAGAATGTCCTCGCCGGCCTCTTCCTGGATGATGTGGACGACGTCGTCGACGGTGATCATGCCGACCAGGCGGCCGGACTGGTCGATCACCGCCGCCGAGATCAGCGCATATTTCTGGAAGCGGAGCGCGACCTCCTCCTGGTCCATGTCGACCGGGATCAGCGTCTGCTCACGCTGCATGACGTCGGCGATCGCGACGTCGGAGGGGGTGCGCAGGATCCAGCTCAGCTTGCAGGTGCCGATCGGATGGTGCGCGGCGTCGCAGACGTAGATTTCCCAGAAATCGGTGGTGAGGTCCTCGTTGCGACGCAGATAGTCGAGCACGTCGCCGACGCGCCAATGTTCGGGCACCGCGATCAGGTCGCGCTGCATCAGGCGGCCGGCGGATTCCTCGGGGTAGCTGAGCGCCTCCTCGATCGCGGCGCGGTCGTCGGGATCGAGTGCGCGCAGCACCGCGCGGCGATCGTCCTCGTCCATGTCCTCGATGATCGCGACCGCATCGTCGGTATCGAGTTCTGTCGCCAGCGTCGCGACCTGGCCGGGATCGAGCGCACGCATTGCGGCGTCGCGCACCCAGTCGTTCATCTCGGCAAGCACGTCGCCGTCGAGCAGTTCGGCAAGCGCGGCGGCGAGCGGCCCGCGCATGTCGCCGGGCGCCAGCTCGAACAGATCGGCGACGTCGGCGGGATGGAGCGGGCGGACCAGCGCGCGCGCGGCTTCGTCGTCGCCCGCCTCGACATAGTCGACGACCGCGTCGATGAAGTCACGATTCAGACGATTGTCCTTGTCGTGGCTCGGCTCGGCGACGATCGCGTCGGTCTCGATGGGGGCCTCGAGGTCGGTGTCGCTCATCTGCCGCCTCCATATCTGCGTCGCGACCGCCCTTAGGCGCGCAAAGCGGGCCTGTCAGCCGCCGAATGCACGCCCTGCCCCTTCCATCAGGCGGGACGCGCATTAGATCATGGCAATGGACGCACCCGATTGCCTCTGCGTGCGCACGCCGTCGCCGATCCCGTCGGACACGACCGGGTCGCCCCGCCCCGCAGGACGGGCGAATTGATGCTGGTCGGCATCCCGCCGGATCAGGCCGCGCCCCATCGCCGCTACCATCCTATCGCCGCCGAATAGGGGCTGGCGATGCTCGACCGTGCGGCCTAGAGCCGGCGCCAACTCAAAAAAGGAGACATGCACATGGCAGACGATATCGGCAACACGCTCGTCCTCACGCTCGACGCGGGCGAGGGCAAAGGCGGCGACGTCGTCATCAAGCTGCGCCCCGATCTGGCCCCCGGCCATGTCGCGCGGATCAAGGAGCTGGTCGGCGAAGGCTTTTACGACGGCGTGATCTTCCACCGCGTCATCCCGGGCTTCATGGCGCAGGGCGGCGATCCCAAGGGCACCGGCATGGGCGGCTCGACCAAGCCCGACCTCAAGGCCGAGTTCAGCAAGGAGCCGCATGTCCGCGGAATCTGCTCGATGGCGCGCTCGTCGCAGCCCAATTCGGCGAACAGCCAGTTCTTCATCTGCTTCGACGACGCCCGCTTCCTCGACAATCAGTACACCGTCTGGGGTGAAGTGATCGAAGGCATGGAGCATGTCGATGCGCTGCCCAAGGGCGAGCCGCCGCGCAGCCCCGGCAAGATCGCCAAGGCCACGCTCAAGGCCGACGCCTGATCTTTTGGGTCGGTGCCGGACGGTGCCGACCCTGTCTCTTCCCCGTCGTCCCGGACTCGATCCGGGATCCATCGACGCGGCGCTTGCTCTTCAGGCGCAGCACTTATGGATGCCCGCCTTCGCGGGTAGGACGGGGTAGGCAGACCCTACCCCGAGCCGAGCAGCGCCAATATCGGCGCCATCAGCCGTGCATCGCCGACCGCGACGACCTGGCCCTTGCTGTCGGCATCAAGCGGACGCCCCTGCCAGTCGCGCATCATGCCGCCCGCGCCCTCGACCACCGGCACCAGCGCCGCGAAATCATAAAGCTTCAGCCCCGCCTCGATCACCGCGTCGAGCTGGCCGAGCGACAGCAGCCCGTAATTGTAGCAGTCCCCGCCCCAGATCGAATCGCGCGCCGGCGCGAGGCACCGATCATAGGCCGCCATCTCGTCGGGCTTGAAGTAGCCGGGGCCGGTGGTGGCGAGGATCGCGTCGCCGAGCACCGCACAGCCGCGCGTCGTCACCGCTGCATCGTTGAGCGTCGTCGGGCGCCCGGCCGCGCCGATCCAGCGCTCGCGCTGCACCGGCTGGTCGATCACGCCGAGCACGGGCCGCCCCGCCTCGACCAGCGCGACCAGCGTGCCGAAGATCGCACGGCCGGCGACGAAGCTGCGCGTCCCGTCGATCGGATCGAGCACCCAGACCCGCTCGGCGCCCTCGCGCGACACCCCATATTCCTCGCCGACGATGCCGTCCTGCGGCCGCTCGATCTCGAGGATCGCGCGCATCGCGCTTTCGGCGGCGCGATCGGCCGCGGTGACGGGCGAGGCGTCCGCCTTGCGCTCGAGGTCGAAGCGCGCGCGGAAATAGGGGCGGATTGCGTCACCCGCGGCATCGGCGAGGCGCTGGGCGAGGCGGATATCGTCGTCGGTCATGCCGCCAGCCGTAGCGGGCCCGGCGCCGTCGCGGTAGAGTCGATCCACTCGAGGAGACCCAAGCGATGCGCCACGCCCTGATCCCCTGCCTGCGCTACGAGGATGCGCCCGCCGCGATCCTGTTCCTGTGCGACGCGTTCGGCTTCGTGCCGCACGCCGTCTATACCGATGAGGAGGACCAGCAGATCATCCACCACGCGCAGCTGCTGCTCGACGGCAATATGATCATGCTCGGCTCGGTCCGCGACGACGCCACCGACAATCTCTACGGCTGGATGACTCCCGCCGAGGCCGAGGGGATCACAATGTGCGTCTATGCCGTGGTCGCCGATCCCGACGCGCATCATGCGATCGCGGTCGCCGCCGGCGCCGAAATCCTCGTGCCGCCGCACGACAATGAGGGCTATCCCGGCCGCGGCTACGACGCGCGCGATCCCGAGGGGCATGTCTGGAGCTTCGGGAGCTATGATCCGTACGCGCCGCCGGTGGATGCGTAGACTCGAGCCCATCGAGTCTTTCCGTCCTCCCCGCGAAGGCGGGCATCCATAGGCGCCACGCGTGACCGTGTGGCGCCGCGATTATGGATCGCGGATCACGTTCGGGATGACGACGAAGAAATGGCGGACGGCCGGCTAATTAGGCGCCGCGCCGACAGCGCATCAATCGAACAGCGACGATACCGAGCTTTCGTCGGCGATCCGCTTGATCGCTTCGGCCAGCAGCGGCGCGATCGTCAGCTGGCGGACCTTGACCGCGTCCGCCACCGCCGGCGGCGCCATGATCGAATCGGTCACGACCAGCTCGCTCAGCACCGAACCCTCGACGCGCGCGACGGCACCACCCGACAGCACGCCGTGGCTGACATAGGCGACGACGTCCTCCGCCCCCGCCTCGCGCAGCGCGGCCGCGGCGTTGCACAGCGTGCCTGCCGAATCGACGATGTCGTCGACGAGGATGCAGAAGCGCCCGGCGGGATCGCCGATGATGTTCATCACCTCCGACTCGCCGGGCCGCTCGCGGCGCTTGTCGACGATCGCCAGCGGCGCATTGTCGAGTCGCTTGGAGAGCGCGCGTGCCCGCACGACACCGCCGACGTCGGGCGACACCACCATCAGATTGCGCCCCGAGAAACGTGCCTGGATGTCCGCCGAGATCACCGGCGCGGCATAGAGATTGTCGGTCGGGATATCGA
>NZ_CALMAW010000090.1 GCF_937859915.1 uncultured Sphingomonas sp.
ACGTGACTGCCGCCGCTCACCACCCAAAATCCCACCTACGCAGAGCTTCCCTAATCCCGCAACCGGCTTTCTGTGTCATACTCGCGCCACCTTCCAGCGGGCCTGTCCCGCATGCGTGTCCTCGGTTCCCACGATCTTTAAGCCTTCGACGACGCGCCCCTTATGGCGGGCCAGATAGCGGCCGAGCGACTTCGAGTTGATCATCCCGCGAACCTCGGCGGCCTCGAGCAGCGCATCATTGAGCGACGGATTGACGAATTGCTGGCTTGCCACGTTGCGCAGTTCGGCCTCGGCGATGATCTCGCCCGTCGTCTGCGACGCAGATCCGACCGCCTCATGCCACGCCCGCAAGACGCTGCTGAGCACGCCGACAATTGGGTCGTCCGCGCGGGCCTTGTCCATCGTGTCGCACGGGTCCGCCCGGTCGAGCCAGACGAGCGCTGAGCGGACCAATCGGCTCCAATCCTCGAACGAAGCCAGCGACGGCAGGACGCCTGGATAGCCGGCGACCACATAAGCGCGGACAACGGTCAGCACGGCGGCGACATAGGTGCCTCGCTTCGCGAGCACCGTCTGGAACGGGTTGGCGACGAAGGTGCGCAACTCAGGCCGCTCGACGTTGGGATCCAGTGAGCAGACGACCACGCGACGGGTCATGTCGCCGATGAGCTGGATGTTGTTGCCGGTCGCGAAGCATGTCGCTCGACTCTCGATCTTGACCAGCTTCGACACGCCGAGCGGGCGCACCGAGACGACCGGGCGCTCGATCATCTGGCACAGGGCATCGCCGCCGAGTTGGCCGTTGACGTTGTCGATCGAGACGATCGCCTGCCCGTTGAGCAAGGCCGCGCCGAGACGCTTTTCGGTCTCTTCTTCCGTCCGGCCGGCGGCTATGACAGGTGCGCGCTCGCCGGTGCTGATCGCCGAGAACAAGTCGGTCAGGTAGCTCTTGCCGGATCCAGCGACAGGCGCATCGGTCGCATGCAGTGGCACGACAGGCATGGCGCCGCGGACAACGGGCGTGATCAGGCCAGATAGCGCAACGGAGCGGCTGGCGGCGTCAACAAAGGGGAAGTCGCCGAGTAGCGCATCAAGGAAGGCAAGCGCGGAAAGCGCCTGATCACGCGTAGGCTGGTCGGGGATGGCCGGCAGCTTCGGCGGGTCCATCAACAGCAATTGCGTATCGGGATCATAGCCCGCGGCCGACAAGATGGTGCCGTCGGGGCGAAGGGTCGGTGTAGTGATGACGCCCGCAAGCCTGCGAAAACGCCATTCGCCGTCGCGCGCCAGGATCGTCGCCGCCACCTTATGCGGCGGATCGGTCGGCACGAGCTCCTTTTTGCGGGCGTTCCATTTCGTCCAGTCCGCGGCACGCGACAGATGATCGATCATCGCGTCGCCGTCGACCGGGCAAAGCCGCGCGACCTTGGTCCGCATGCCGTGCGCGGCGGGCATCTCGTCTATGACCGGGCGAACGATGCCGCCTCGGACGTAGAACGGCGCTTCGGCCGTGATCAGCGCTCGTTCGCCGTCAGTGGCGATGTTGTGCAGATCGCCCTCGCGGACTTGGATCATGGGGCGCGGCGGCGATGCTTGAACCGGTCGCAGCGGTGCAATCGTCATATTTGCGGCTCCACGGCTTCCGCCTGCGGCCCGCCGGTCTCGAGCATGGTGGCAATTGCCATCAGCCCGACCATCGCGCGGTGAAAGACGTCGAGCTTGTCGGTCGACATGGATGTGGTGGCGTGAACGCAGCTCAGGCTCTCGAGCGCGCCGAGCACGATCGAGGCCTCCCACGATGAACGATTGCGACCAGCGATGGCCCGGTCACGCAGGTACAGGATGCCGCACCGCCGACGGCGCTCCTCGTCCGAGCAGCCCGGCTTGAGGCCGTCGAGCACAGGTCCGTAGCGCGCGAGGTAGCGCGGCATGATCTCGTCGGGCGCGCTCATATCTCGCCCTCAATCAACGCGCTCGCCGCGATCTCGAGCGCCGCGACCAACGGGCCGAGCGTCTTTAGTTCGATGGCGATCCCCTTTCGGGGGTTTGCCGCCGAGCCGTCCATCGGCAGCAGCGCCATATCTATGATCTGCTTACCGTCGATGATGCCGGCACTGACCCGCAGCATCTGGTCTTTGCCCTTAAGGATGGTGGCGATCGGCTTCATGCCGCATGCCCTCCGTCCCACGGGCTGCCGGCCATAACCTCGCCAAGCGATCGCTTAGTCGACCGGGTCTCGTCGACCACGCGCGAATATATCAGCGGATAGGACTGGCACAGATCGCCCGCATGGCTGCGTGCCTGCGCTGCAGTCGAAAAGCTGGTGTAGACCCAGCCCGCCGGCCAGACCCGCAGATAAAACCGGCGGCCGTGCTGTTGAATGTGCAGCACCTTGCCGCGCGGGCTCAGCACTTCGCCGATCGTCGCCAGGTCGACGCCAGGGAATGGCAGGACGGTCATTGTCCGCCTCGCGCGTGATCGTCGATCGACGCATCGCCGAGCTTGTCGCAAAGTTCCTCGGCATAGGCGCGCGCCAGACTATAGGATCCGAAGGCGCGGTCGCGATCGATGTGACCGGGCGGCACGACTCGGACGGCGGTCTTGGCGCCGGCGCGCGCGACGATGATGGTGGGCGCGCTCATTGCAGCACCTCCCAGGCCATCGAAGCGACGACGCTGGCGCGCTGCGGCGCCATGCCAAGCGACGAGACCAAGTATTGCGAACGGCGCTCGAAAAGATTATCCAGGCTATCGTCTGACGGGACATAATTCGTGGTAGCCCGCTCGGCCCCTGCACGGGCTGGGCGGGTTGCTTCGTTATTGGGTCGAAGCGCGACCGCGGAGGCAGAAGCCATGCCGGATCACGCCGCGCCGACCAGCTTGCGGACGCTATCCACCCGAATAAGCCTGCGGCCGCCTACGCGAACGCTCTCGAGATCTCCGCGGCGGATGTAATTCCAGACGGTGTTTTCATGGACGCCGAGCGATGCGGCGGTTTCCTTCACGCTGTAGCTGAGCCGTTCCATCATAACCTCCGCGCGCCGCTTGGGCTTGGTTGCGGCGGTATGTTCGGGGTTAAGGAAGCGCTCGATTACGGCGGGTCGACATTTTTCGACATTGTTCTGGTCGAATTCGGTGGTGTTCAGCTGGCACGCATCGGTGCTAGGATTGCGATCGGACATGTGCGTGTTGATTTGCACTGAGAGCTGACCCGGAGAAGGCATAAATTTCCACCGAGA
>NZ_CALMAW010000091.1:0-30147 GCF_937859915.1 uncultured Sphingomonas sp.
ACGCCGGCTCGAACGAGATCCAGCGCAACATCATCGCCGAGCGGATGCTCGGCCTGCCGAGAGCCTGAGACCATGCAGTTCGCTTTTACCGAAGACCAGCTCGCGATCACCGACGCTGCACGCGAGATGCTGGTCGAGGCCTGCAGCCCCGCCGACCTGCGACGGCTGCTCGACAGCGGAGAAGAGATCGACTCCGCGCGGTGGCGGACGATCGTCGAGATGGGATTGCTCGGCATGCTCGCACCCGAGGACGCGGGCGGCATGGGGCTCGCCGCCAGCGACCTCGTCGGTATCGCCGAAGCCGCGGGCTATGTCGCGCTGCCCGAGCCGCTAGCGGTGCAGGCGGGCGTCGTCGTGCCGTTGCTGGCTGGGCTCGCCGACGATCGCGGGTGGCTGGCGCGCGTGATCGGTGGCGCGCCCGTCGCGGTTGCCGCGCCGGGACAGGCGCTCGTCGAGGGCGCGGACCGAGCGGACGCGCTGCTGCTCGTCGATGGCGACGCGATCCATCTAATCGAGCGCGACGCGGTGACGGTCGAGCGCGTCGAGAGCATCGACCCGTTCCGCCGGCTGTTCCGCGTGGACTGGACGCCCACCAACGCGACGCGGATCGGCGAAGGCTGGCAGGACACCGCGGATCGCGGTGCGCTGATCGCCGCAGCGCAGCTGATTGGACTGGGCCAGCGCTGCATCGACCTGGCGGTCGCCTATGCCAAGGAGCGCACGCAGTTCGGGAAAGCCATCGGTAGCTACCAGGCGGTCAAGCACCTCCTCGCCAGCGCTCAGGTCAGGATCGAGTTCGCCCGTCCCGTCGTCCACGCCGCCGCCGCTGAGCTGCCGCTGGGCACGCTCGCATCGCGCGCGCGGATCGCGCATGCCAAGATCGCCGCGGGAGAGGCCGCCGATCTGGCCGCGCGCACCGCGGTGCAGGTGCACGGCGCGATGGGCATGACGTGGGAGGTCGACCTGCACCTCTACCTCAAGCGCGCGCTGGCACTCCGCCAGGCCTGGGGCACCCCCGCCGTGCACCGCGCGACGGTCATCGACCGGATCACCACGCTGCCGACCGGCCCAGCCACCACCTTTGCCAGCGAACTCGTCGGGGCCGCCGCGTGAGCGTAATTATCGTCACCGGCGCGTTCGGCGTGCTGGGCCGCGCGGTCGTGGCCGATCTCGCCGCGCGAGGCCACGGTGTCGCCGCGATCGACAAGGCGGCGGCGCCCGCGGATCATGGCGCGGCGCTCGCGCTCGGCGGCGTGGACCTCGGCGACGAGGTCGCGGTCACGGCAGCCTATGCGCAGGTGGCGGAAACGCTCGGTGCGCTCGGGGGCCTCGTAAACGTCGCCGGCGGGTTCGTATGGGAACCGGTCGTTGAAGGCAGCCTCGACAGCTGGGACCGCATGTACGCGATCAACTTGAAGACAGCCGTGGTCTCGACGCGCGCCGCACTCACACTCCTCGCCACCGGGACCGCGATCGTCAACGTGGGCGCCGCCGGGGCGACCCGGCCGGGTGTCGGCATGGCCCCCTATGCCGCGTCGAAGGCGGGCGTGCGCGCGCTGACCGAGAGCCTGGCTGAGGAACTGAAGGCGCGCGGCATTCGCGTCAACGCGGTGCTGCCGACGATCATAGACACGCCGGCTAACCGCGCGGACATGCCCGACGCCGATACCGCCGGCTGGGTACGGCCGCAGGCGGCAGCCCGCGTCATCGCGTTTCTGCTGTCCGATGACTCCGGGGCGATCACGGGTGCGGCGATTCCGCTCTCGCTGGCGGGCTGAGCATGGCGCGCTTCACCTATATCGCGTTCGTCTGCGCGCATCCGGGCCGGGAGGAAGAGTTCGACCGATGGTATGACGAACGGCATCTCGCCGACGTCGCGCGCATGCCGGGCGTGGTCGGCGCACGGCGATCGACCGTCGAATGGACCAAGTCCAATCTGGGCGCGACGCCGCCGTGGCGCAGCCTGGCGATCTACGAACTCGACTGCGACGACCCTGAGGCGACGATCACCGCGATCCGCGCGGCATCGGGCAGCGAGATGATGCCGCTGAGCGATGCGATGGACCGTACCGGCATGTTGCAGGTCTACGGTCGCGACCGACCCGACAACGTGTGACGGCTCCGCCGGTCGCAAGTCCCGGCGTTCCTACACGACAAGCTCGACGACCAGTCCGCGCTTCATGCCTGCCTGCAGCGGATCGGCAACGCCCCGCCCGTCCGGCGGCGATCTGAAGTCGATGCTCGGCTAGACCGTTCCCACCCCGGTCACCGGCGAGCCCACCGCCCCCGGCAGCCGCAGCGGTGGCGCGGTGAACAGGAAGCGCGAGCGGCCGTTCGCTCGCAGCCAGTCGGCCAGGTCGGACAGCAGGAACATTTCGCCGAGCGGAATGCCGAGCTTGAACAGGCACAGATGGTGGAGCGGGATATGCGTGCCGTGGTGGCCGTCGCGTGCACCGTTCGGCAACAGCTCGACCGCCTCGTTGTCCGACACGATCGCGACGAGCCCGCTGTCGTCGATCCAGCGCTGCAACCGCTCGTCAGCGCCGTCGAGGCCCGAACAGCGCTGCTGGTCGAACGGCGCGGCCGGATCGACGTAGCGCGCGAGCAGCGCACGATCGAACCCGGTGCGCAGGCACAGCACGTCGCCCTCCCCAACCTCGACCCCGTCCGCGTCGAGGATGCGCATCAGCATGTCGTATCCGACGGCGACCCGCTCCAGCCCGACATGCGCGAACAGGTCGACCATCACGCCGCGCGTCTGCATGCCAGTCTCAGCGATCGTCTCGATCCCGAGCGCGAACGCGCCGTACGGCCCCTCGCGCGGCGTCTCCCCTGCAATATAGTCGACCGGCCCGCGGATGTCCGCGTTAGCACGATAGCCGTTGTAATAGGTCGCCTCACACACGTCGTCGTCGTGCGCATCCCATTGCGCGCCGATGTGACACAGGCTGTCCCATTGCGTCGAGAATTGCAGGCTCAGCGCGGCGCGATCGTCGTTGACGATGTCGGTCTGTCCCGGCGTCACGCGCGCCATCGGGTAATTCATCGTTGGATCCTGCCCTCTCAGGAACCAGTCGAGCGCGGGCGGCTGACGACGTGGGTGGAGGGATACGTGCCGGGGGCAGTCGAGCGGCAGCGACAGGCAGAAGACGATCCCCTCGCGCACTTCCGCCGCCGCGGCACGGCGATGCGCCGTGCTGATTAGGTTCAGACGGCCGATCTGGTCGTCGGGTCCGAAATTGCCCCAGTTCGAGCCCTGGGGCCGTACCGCCCACCGTTCGCTGCTCATCCGGTCGTCCCCTCGCATTGCCCGCGCGATATCGGCACCGCACAGCTTGTCGTCCGGGTCGTGCGACCTATTGTCGCACGATGCATCCGAACATCTCGATCAATACGCTGTGCCTTCCCGAGGCACCGTTCGCAACGCATCTCGAGCAGGTCGTGCGCTTGGGCGCGCGAGCGATCGGGCCCGGGCTCGAGGAGATAACGGCCACCGGCGTCGACGCCTCGGCGCGCGCGCTTCGCGATGCCGGGCTGACGGTATCGACCCTGACTCACCGCGCCTTCTCCTTCGCTACCACGGAAGACGCGGGCGCCGGGCGCGACCGCCTGAACGCCACGATCGACGTGGCCGCGACGATCGGCGCACGCACGATCACGATGACCACCGGCGGGCGTGGCGCGCTGTCGTGGCGCGACGCTGCGGCGCGCTTCGCTGAGGCGATCGCGCCCTGCGCCGAGCGCGCGCGCACCGCCGGCGTGGCGCTGTCGCTGGAGCCGACCTCGCATCTCTACGCCGACGCCTCGATCGCGCACCGCCTCGCCGACACCGTCGCGCTCGCACGGGCCGCCGGGATCGGGGTGGGAATCGATCTGTTCGCGTGCTGGACCGATGCTGATATCGAAGATGCGATCGCGGCCGCCGGCCCGATCGCGGCGCTGGTGCAGGTCAGCGATCATGTCGCTGGCGATCGTGCACTGCCGTGCCGCGCGGTACCGGGCGACGGCATGATCCCGCTCGACCGGCTGGTGCCGCTGATCGTGCATGCGGGATTCTACGGGTTCTGGGATATCGAGGTGATCGGGCCGCGACTCGCCGCCGACGGATATGGAAAAGGCCTCGCCCGTGCAGCCGATAGGCTTGGTACGTGGATCGACGCGGCCTGACACAATTCGCCGGGGCGATGCCCTCGCCCGATGCTTATCGGCGGCCACGCAGTGGTTTATGGAGAAACCGACGCGTTGCGACCCTGCGTGACCGCCGCGATTTGAGCGAGAGGACGTTCCCATGAACGACATGGCCCCCGGCAGCTTCGGCATACCCTTCCAGATCACCGATCCCGAACGGATCCCGGCGAAGCGCTATTACGATCCCGAATTCTTCCGGATGGAGAACGAGCGGCTGTGGCCGCGCGTCTGGCAGATGGCCGCGCGGCTCGAGGAGATCCCGAACGTCGGCGACTACCAGACATACGAGATCCTCGGAAAATCGATCATCATCGTTCACACAAAGGACGGCGTGAAGGCGTTCCACAACACCTGTCGCCATCGCGGGCTGGCGCTGGTCGAGGGTGCGGGCAATTGTGGCCGCCAAGGCTTCGTATGCCCGTTCCACGGCTGGCGCTGGAATACCGAGGGCGAGAACACCTTTGTCTTCGCCCCGCACATCTTCAGCCCCGAAGTGCTCGACAAGGCAGAGATCAACCTGATCGCGTGCCGCATGGAACTGTGGGGCGGAATGGCGTGGATCAACCTCGACGACGACGCACCCGCCTTGCTCGACTGCCTGGGTCCAGTCGCCGAGCGGATGGACGTGCGCAACGTCGACAAGCTGCGGGCGGACTGGTGGTACGGCACGGTGCTGCCGACGAACTGGAAGCTGGCGATGGAGGCTTTCATGGAAAGCTACCACGTCATGAAGACGCACCCGCAGCTTCACATGCTGGCCCCGTCGCCGCAATATGCCAGCGGCATTGCCGCCGATCCGGGTGCCGCCGCGCCCACGCCGCGCGAGGCGGTGTACGGCTTCTACGCGTTTCTCGAACGGTTGAGCGACGGCATGGCCGGTCTTGTCCATGCCGACGAGGTCAAGGTGGCGGCCAAGACCAAGGACATGCCGCTGCCCGACGACGTGCCGGGCGCGATCGGCGCGTTCTTCCAGCAGTTCAAGACCGATCTCCACGCCGACGGCCAGGCGCGCGGGCTCGCGGTGCCCGACATCAACGCGGTCGACGCGTCGCATCCACACAAGCAGGTCGAGTTCATCTTCCCGCATTTCTTCCTGCTGCCATTCTTCGGCTCGATGTCGTCCTACCGTATCCGCCCGCTGACATCCGAGACGTGCCTGTTCGAGATTTGGTCGCTGGCATTCCTGCCCGACGATCATGTGTCGCCGAAGGAACCGACGATGCTCCCCTTCGACAGCGAGGACTTCCCCGAGGTTCCGCGCCAGGACTACAACAACCTGCCGCGTCAGCAGCGCGGCTTGCACGGGTTCGAGGAAATGCGGTTGTCGAAGGACTGGGAGGGGCTAATCAGCAACTATCAGCGGCTGATCGACGGCTATCTCAACCGCGCCGATCCCAAGGAGTTGGCATCGGCGACGCAATTGGTCAACGACGGTTACGACCATACGATCATCCCGCTGCTGGTATGATCGTCGCCCAGCCGGCGGCCGCGATCAGAGCGCCGGCGGGGCGGGCGTGAAGAGGATCTTCGATCGCACCAGCGTACAGGCCGCGATCCGCCATCCGTCCGCCTGACTGACGTAGCGTTGCTCGTACCACCCGTGGCCGAGAATCCGCACGCCGTCAGGCAGATAGAGATTATCCCTCATCGCCCATATGCAGTGCGCGGCGGTGGCTCAGTCCGTTTCAAGGATCGGGGTGTGGCCGTGATGCGCGCTGACCACGCCCGCCGTCATGCCCGATACGAGCGCAACTATCGCCGCGATACCCGTCAGGCGGAAGTCGGCGGGGTCCGAGTCGGGGAATTGCGACGAGACGTCGAGCGTCGCGTCCCGGGTGAATACCGCGCCCCTGCGAACCCCGTCCTGCCGATCGAGATGATAGAAATACCGTGCCTTCAGCGTGCGCAGGTCCTCGAGCGCCTCGAGTCGCTCGAGTCCCGTAATGCCGGCATTCCGCGAATGCCACGCGCCCTGCGCGACCCCGATAGGGTACCGGTATCCAACATGCGCGTGCTTCCTTCTCGGGTCAGGCGCCCGTGCGCACCGCCTGCTGCCAGCCGATCTCGGCGATCACCGGGAGGTCCTCAACGAGTCTTGCCGCCTGCGTGTTGGCGGCGTTGCCGCGCAGCGCGCGTCCCTTCACGCCGTGGCAGATGCAGGCGAAGCGGAAGAAGTTGAACGCCAGGTAGAAATCGAGATCGGGAATGCCCTCGCGTCCGGTCCGTCTGCAATAGGCCGCCACGTAATCCGCCTCGCTCGGGATGCCGAGCGTCGCGAGGTCTGCACCGACCAGTCCCGGAATGGTCAAGGCAGGCATCCGATACATCATCAGGTGATAGGCGAAATCGGCGAGCGGATGGCCGAGCGTGGACAGCTCCCAGTCGAGCACCGCCAGCACCTGCGATTCGTCGGCGGCGAAGATCATGTTGTCGAGACGGAAATCACCGTGAACGATCCGCGTCTCGTCGCCCGCAGGGATGTTCGCGGGTAGCCATTCGACGAGCCGGTCGACGTTCGGGTCGCGTCCCGCATCCGCATCCTCGCGGTACTGACGCGTCCAGCGGCCGATCTGCCGCTCGAAGTAATTGCCGGGCCGGCCGTAATCGCCGAGTCCGATCGCTTCCGGGTCGATCATATGCAGCGCGGCGATCGTCGCGTTCATCGCATCGAACAGCCCCGCGCGGTCGTTTCGGGCGACGTCAGGCAGCGTCGGGGCCCAGAAGATGCGACCCTCGACCAGGTCCATGACGTAGAACCAGGTGCCGATCACCCCGTCGTCGCTGCACAATGCGTGGACGTGCGGCACCGGAAACCCTTGCGTCTCGAGCGCCTGCAACACGCGCGCCTCGCGATCGACCGCATGTGCGCCCTTCAACAGGTCGCCGGGCGGCTTGCGACGCAGCACATAGGCATGCGTCGGCGTGACGAGCTTGTAGGTCGGGTTCGACTGGCCACCGTTAAACTGCGATACGGTCAACGGCCCGGCATAGCCCGGCACGTTCGCCGCCATCCAGTCGGCGAGCCGCGCCTCGTCGAAACGGTGCGCGTCGCGAACCTCGCCCGCACCGACGAACCCTTCGCTCATGCCCCGGCCCTCTCGCTCCGGTCCGCCTTCCAATCGCGCTTGGCCTTCTTGGCGAGGCTCCATTTGTGCACCTCGGTCGGACCGTCATAGATCCGAAAGGCGCGGATATCGCGAAACACCTGCTCGACGATCGTGTCGCCCGTGACGCCGGTGCCGCCCATCACCTGCACGCATTTGTCGGCGACGCGCATCAGCGCCTCGGACACCGCGACCTTCGCCATCGAGCTCTCGGAAGTGGCGAGGTCGCCGGTGTCGAGCACGCTCGCGCACCAGTCAATCATCGTCTCGGCCTGCGCCAAGTCGATCGCGTTCTCGGCCAGCATGAAGCCGACGCCCTCGTGGTCGATAAGCGGCTTGCCGAACGCATGCCGCCGACAGGCATAATCAGTGGCGATCTCCTGCGCGCGGATGCAGCACCCCAGCCAGCGCATGCAATGCGACAGCCGCGCGGGGCTCAGTCGCACCTGCGCATATTTGAACCCCTCGTGCGGCGCGCCGAGGATATCCTCGGCAGGGATGCGCAAGCCATCGATCGTGACGATCGAATGCCCGCCGGGCATCGACGAGTCGATCGTGTCGAGCACGCGTTCGATACGAATCGCGGGGTCGGGCAGCTCGGTCAGGAACATCGTTGCAGTCACCTTGCCGTCCCCCGCATCGGTGCGGGCCATGACGATGCCGACCTTCGCGCCCTCCGCGCCGGTGATGAACGCCTTACGCCCGTCGATCACCCAATGGTTGCCGTCGAGCCGCGCGGTCGTCTTCATCATCGAGGGGTCGGACCCTGCGCCCTCGTCGGTCCACGGCTCGGTCATGAAGAACGCCGAGCGTGCGCCGCCGGCGACGAGCGGCGCCAGGAACCGCGCCTTCTGCTCCGCGCTGCCGACCTTGCCGAGGAGGTACATGTTGCCTTCGTCGGGCGCCATCGTGTTGCATGCGAGCGGCCCCAGCGGCGACAGGCCGGAGCGGATCAGCACGTACGCCGTCTCGCGCTGGTTCAGGTGATCGCCGTCGCCCAGGATATGCGGGGTCAGCACGCTCGCCTCGCGCGCCAGTTCGCGCAGTTCCTGCACGAAGGCGTCGCCGGGTCCGTGATCGTGGCGTGGCGCGGCCGTCTCGCGCGGGATCACCACGTCGCGGACGAAGCGCTCCACGCGCTCGCCGATGGCGCGCGCGCGATCGCTGGGGGGCGGTAGTATGCCGGTCATTCTTCAATCCTCACAGTGCCGTTCGTCACAGCGATTGCCCGTCATCGATCACGAATTCCGAACCCGTCACGCCCGCGCTCGCGTCGGACAGGAGATAGAGCACCGTGGCGTCGAGCGCGTCGTCGTCGAGCAGGCGGCGGCGCGGCCAGCGCGCGACCTGCTTCTGCCCGGCATCCGAATCGAAAAAGTCGCCTGCGAGCTCGGTGCGGATATAGCCCGGCGACACGACCGACACGTTGGGTCCGGTACGCGCCCATTCCTTGGCGAGCATCTTGCCCAGATGCGTGACCGCGGACTTCGACGCGCTGTACGGCGCGGTGCCGTTGGTCTGCATATGCGCGGTGATCGACGAGATCAGCACGATCCGCCCGCGATCGGCGCCGCCCGATGCCTGCATCCGCTTCGCCGCCTCGCGTGCCGTCAGGAACACGCCGCGCACGTTGACCGCGAACACCGCGTCGAAGTCGGCGACGTCGAGGTCGGTCGAGCGCCCAGTCGCGTTGACCCCTGCATTCGCGACGACCGAATCGACCGGCCCGAACCGCGCCTCTGCGACGTCATAGGCGGCGCGGACCGAGGCCTCGTCGGTCACGTCGAGTGATACCGGGATCGCTTCGCTCCCCGATGCCGCGATCGAATCGACCAGTTCCGCGAGCCGGTCCGCACGCCGCGCACCCGCCACGACCTTTGCCCCCGCCGCCGCGGCGATGCGGGCGAAGCGCGCGCCGAGTCCCGACGACGCCCCGGTGACGAGGACGACGCGTCCGTCGAGCTGAGCCATGTCCGCTTCCCTTGTTGATGACACCCGGCACTAGATCGCGCGGGGCGGGCGTGGAATGCACCCCGCCGCCCCGGCCGCCAAGGATCGTCGCGACGATGCGTCAGCGCAGTGTCAGCCGCTCGAACGCGCCGCGCAGATGATCAGAAATCTCCGCCGGGCCGTTTGCGTCGGCCAGCACCATCACGCTTTCGGCATAGACGCCGGTGCGACCGTGCTGGCGGATGCGCTGCGCGATCGTGAAGGATGTCCGACCGATCCGTGCGATGCCCGAATGCAGCTCGACGGGTTCGGGATGGTGCAGCTCGGCAGCATATTCCACGCCGAGCGCCACAACCATCAGCCGCAGTCCCCCCAGCCCGCCACGCAGCCCCATGTTCTGGTTGAACCGGACCCGCCCCTCCTGCAACAGCACGACGACCGCGGCGTTGTTGACGTGGCGCTGCTCGTCGAGATCGGCGTAGCGCGTCGGGATGATCTCCACGGAGGGAAAGGTCGCGGCATCCATCATCGTGCGATCAAGCCGTGCCATTATCGTCTCTCCTCAGGTCGCTCGACCGTGCGGACGCGGTTCCCGGCGGTCAATCCGCGCGCCGACAAACCGCCGACGCGATCAGCGACGCGGTGATGGTTGACGGCGGCGCGCACCTGCCGGACGATCGGCACCACAGGAGACAAGGCGTGATGAACGATATCAGCGCGGCAGTGATCGCCGCGGAGAAGCGGCGCTGCGATGCCATGCTGGCGAACGACGCCGCCGCGCTCGACGCGGTGCTCGACGCGCGGCTGCGCTTCTCGCACGCGACCGGCGCGATCGACGACAAGCTGGCCTATCTCGCCAAGATGGCGGCGGGCCGGATCGACTATCTGTCGATCGACTGGAGCGAGGAACAGGTGATCGCGCTCGGCGATGCCGCCGCGCTGCTTGGCGGACGGATGCTCACGCGCGTTCGGGTCGACGGTACCGAGAAGACGCTCGACAACCGGGTGTTGTCCGCCTGGGCGCGCGATGGAGCCGAATGGCGCACCGTCGCGTTCCAGTCCACACCGCTGAAGACATGAGGGAGACGACGATGACGCAGGTTTGGCGCAATGAGGAACACAGCATACCGACGCTGATGACCGCGCTCGGAAAGCTCAAGGCGCTGCGGACGCAGGCGGCCGATGGCGACGGGATCGTGGTGGGCGACCTCTCCGTTGAAGAAGTCGACACCGTCATCGATCACATCGAATCGACCAAGGGCCAGTTCCTGATGCCCGACGTGCCGATGTGAGCCCTCAGGCGGCGGCGCTTGCCGCCGCCGGCCTGTCGGCGAGAATAAATTCCGCTGCGCGCAGTCCGATCATCATCGCCGGGCCATTGGTATTGCCCGAGACGAGCGTAGGCATGATCGACGTGTCCGCGACCCGCAGCCCCTCGACGCCCCGAACGCGCAGCTGCGGATCGACCACCGCCGCTGCATCGCCGCCCATGCGCGCAGTGCCCGCCGAATGGAAGCAGGTGCCGCCGAGCTCCATCGCCTGCGCCAGGATGTCGTCATCGGTCTGCACCGACGGGCCCGGATAGCTTTCCTCGATCACCCAGTCCTTCAGCGCAGCCTGTGAGGCGAGCTGGCGGTTCCACCGGAACGCCGCGACGAACTTCTTCCGATCGATCTCGGCGGTCAGGTGTTTCATGTCAATATCGGCGGGCGCATCGGGATCGGCCGACGTGATTCGGATCTCGCCCTGGCTTTCCGGCCGCGTGAAATAGGTCACGAAGGTGACGCCTGGATGCGGCTCGAGCGCCACCGCCCCCTCCTTGCCCGTGCTCGCCGCCGACAACGACATGAACCCGAACTGGAGGTCGGCATGGTCGAGCCCTCGCTCGGATTTGGCGAACCCGCCGATCTCGTGCGCGGCGTGGCTCATCGGGCCCTTCTTGCCGAAGATCCAGCGCAGCAGCGACAACGGCGCGCGCCAGCCGCCCAGATCCTTGTTCTGGCTGTTCGATTTCACCTTCAGCCGCAGATCGACATGGCGATGCTCGCGCAAATTACGACCCACTTCTGGCGCGTCGATGACGACCGGGATACCGAACGAACCGAGCAGCGCGGCAGGGCCGATCCCCGACAGCTGGAGCAGCTTGGGCGTCTGGAACGCGCCGGCCGACACGATCGTCTCCTGCGCGGCGCGCACGCTTCGCTCGCCGGCCTTGTCACGCAGCCGCACGCCGGTCGCGCGCCGGCCGTTGAGTTCGATCCGCAGGACGTCGGTCTCGGTCGCGATGTCGAGGTTGGGGCGGCCCTTCGCGCTTTCGAGGAACGCGCGCGCGCTGCTGAAGCGCTTCCCCCGGTAGCGCGTGGTCGGCTGATAGCCGAGACCGCCCTCCTCCACCGCATCCACCGCATTGACGTCGCGCACGCGCGGCACGCCCATCTGCTCGCCCGCGGTCAGGAACGCCTCGAAGATCGGATCGCCCCTGGGGTGGGTGGTGATCTTGAGCGGGCCACCCGCGCCACGCCATTCGCCAGCGCCCTGGTCGTGATCCTCCAGCTTCATGAACGCCGCGCCGACCGATTTCCAGTCCCAGCCGGTGCAGCCGTTCGCCGCCCACCCGTCGTAATCGAGCGGCGCGCCACGCATGTAGATCATGCCGTTTACCGAGCTCGATCCACCTAGCGTCCGCCCGCGATACCAGCGTTCGGTCGGCCCGTTGCCGCCGGTCTTGACCTGATATTCCCAGATGAGCTTGCTGCCGGGGTTGAGAATCACGCCCAGCCCGCGCGGCATGTGGATGAACATGCTCGTATCTGCAGGACCGCTCTCGACGAGCAGCACGCGGTTCGCGCGATTCTCGGATAACTTGTTGGCGAGGACGCAGCCCGACGATCCGGCCCCAACGATGATATAGTCGTATTCGTCCTTCACTCTGCCGCTCCGTCTGCTCGTCTCTTGCACCCTCCTAGCATCGGAGCGGAACGGCGCCCGGGCAATCCTTCCGGCATCGTCGCGGTGATATCGCGCATGGCCGGCATGGGCAGCGCAGACGATGCGGCTAGGTAGGATTGCGAAGGAGAGGGATGATGCGCGTCGCGTGGATTGGGCTTGGATCGATGGGCCGACCGATGGCGCTAAGCGTCGTGCGTGGGGGCCATGAGCTGCGGGGTTATGCGCGCCGGCCCGAGGAGCACGCCCAACTGGTCGCAGAGGGTGCGAGCGTCGGCGACGATCCCGTCGCGGCGGTACTGGACGCCGAACTGGTTTGCGTAAACCTGTTCTCCGAGGCACAGGTCCGTGCGGTGCTTATCGACGGCGGCGTGCTGGCGGCGGTGCCGGCGGGTGCGATCGTCGCCATCCACAGCACCGTCTCGCCCGCCTTCGTGAACGAACTCGCCACCGTGCGCGGCGATGTGGAGCTGATCGACGCAGGATTCAGCG
Organism: uncultured Sphingomonas sp.; assembly: GCF_937859915.1. Taxonomy (GTDB): domain Bacteria; phylum Pseudomonadota; class Alphaproteobacteria; order Sphingomonadales; family Sphingomonadaceae; genus Solisphingomonas. Next base: position 12,681 of record NZ_CALMAW010000091.1, read on the forward strand.
GCGGGCCGGACGAGGCGCAAGCCGGCGCGCTGACACTGATGGTCGGCGGCGATCCGACCGCGTTCGACCAGGCATGGGAGGTGTTCCGCACCTATGCCGACCACATTGCCTATGCCGGGCCGCTGGGCAGCGGGATGACGTTGAAGGTCATCAACAACCTGACCTTCGCCGCCAACCTCGCGATCGCGAGCGATGCGCTGCGTCTGGTGACAGCCACAGGCGTCGACCCGGAGATCGCCGCGGGCGTATTGATGCGCGGCAGCGCGGGCAGCACGGCGCTTCGTATCATAGCGAAAAATGGCGCGCCCGAGGCAGCGATGACCGCGATAGCACGCTATCTGGAAAAGGACGTCGCGATCGCCCGCGCCGCGACCGTCGGGCTCGATCTAGGCACGCTCGGTGACGCGACCAGCGGCTACGCCGCATGACGCACCCCGTCGGGGGCGGGGCACGCCCCGGCACGCTAAAGGCGCTCGGCGCGCTCGGCACCGCCGTGATCGTCAGCGTCGGGTATATCGGTGTGACCTATGCCATCGGCCTGCGTGAATTGTGGGCGGGCTTCGTGCTGCTGCTGTGCTTCGGCTTTTTCGCGGAGATGAAGCTGCAGACACTGCCGTCGGTGGTGGCGGGCGCACTATTTGGGATCGTCATGGCGGCGATCCCCGTCTGGCTTTCGCCATCGCTCGGAACCCTGGGCGCCTACGCTGTCATGCTGACGATGATCCTCATCGCGATTTACCTGTTCCTGCTCGGGCGCGCGGCGGTGCTCGTGAACCCGACAACGCTGACGTTCCTGACGATCGTTACCAATCCGCATATCCTGCCCGCTGCGCGCGTCGGCGACATCGTCCTCGGGACGATCGCGGGCGCGGCATATTTCGGAGGGCTGGCGGGCATCGGTGCGCTGCTTGCCAGGAGGAAGGATGCGGCTGCGGCGCCTCCCGGGGGGATGGCATGATGGCCATGGCGGTGACGCGCGCGCTCGACGCCGGCAATCATCTAGGTGAGATGCCGGTCTGGTCGGTCGCCGAACAGGCCTTGTGGTGGATCAACTGCGAGCATCCTCCCGAGCTCCACCGCTGGCACCCTGTCAGCGGCCGACACGATCGCTTCGCGATGCCGGAACGGATCGGCGGCTTCGTGCGGAAGGCGGACGGTGATCTGCTCGTTGTGCTGGCGGACGGGCTTCACGATTTCGCACCGGCAACGGGCACGTTGAGCCTGCGTGTCTCGACGCCGCTGCCGCCCGAGGTCTTGCTGCACGAATGCGCCTGCGACCGGCAGGGCCGGCTCTGGGTCGGCGGGTTCGACAAGCGCTTTCCCGCGGATCGCGACGCGAAGGGAGCATCTTGGTTCCGGCTCGACGGCGACACACTGACGCCCGTGATCCGCGGCATCGCGGTCGCCAACGGGCTGGCGTTCAGCCCCGATGGCCGTACGCTCTACGCGGGCATGTCGCCGCGCCGCGCCGTCGATGCGTTCGATCTCGACCCCGCCACCGGCGCGGTATCGAACCAGCGTACGTTCCTGACACTGGAGCCGGGGCACGGGCACGTCGACGGCGCGACGGTGGATGCCGAGGGCGGCTATTGGCTGGCGGTGGTGGCCGCCGCCGAACTGCGGCGCTATCGACCCGACGGTCGCCTCGACCGCGTTGTTCCGCTGCCCTTCGCCAACCCGACCAAGCCCGCGTTCGGCGGTCCCGACCTTGCGACACTCTACATCACGTCGACGCAGATGCGTATCGAACCGGCGACGCCCGGTGCCGATCTGAACGGCGGGCTATTCGCCCTGACGCCTGGCGAGCGGGGAATGGCCGACACCCTTCTATTTCGATGACCGGTCATCGCCCCCACGGCAATCGCCGCCGGACGTTTCGAAATGCCATGATGCTATTGCATTGAGCGGGTATGCTACGCGATAGAGCGCTGATCTAACAGACGGGACAGACAATGACGCGAAATTCCGGGGTGGGGTGCGATGTTCCTCGCACCTGAAGGCGACGAAATGGAGATCGCGACCGCTGCGGCCGACTTCCTGGCCGAGGCGATGCCGATCGACCGACTGCACAGTTCCGGCTCTGCCGACATGTCGGCGGCGATGCGCGGGCACTTAGGTGAAATGGGCTGGTTCGCGCTTGCCGTTCCCGAAGCGAGCGGTGGCAGCGGGCTATCTGCGGTCGAGCACGCGCTGTTCTTTCGCGAGGTGGGGCGGCAATGTGGACCGGTCGACGTGCTCGCGCAGGTTCTCGCCGCGCGGTTGCCGGCGCCGGACGATGTCCATGCCGCCTTGCTGTCGGGCGAGATCGGCGTGGCGCTTGCCGTTGGCGATGGTGACCGAACGCGTGTGATCGGTGGCACCAACGCTGCTTATGCGCTCAACGTGACTCCTGACCGCACGTGGTTCGCGCGCCTCGCCGATGCAGGTGAAACGCGCCCTGCGCTCGATCCCGCAACCTCGATGAGACTGACCGACGGTGTGCTGGTTGAGCCGGTCGTGAAGACGAACGGGCCCGATGTCTGGCGGTTCGGCGTACTTGGCACCGCGGCGATGCTGGTTGGTATTGCCGAGGCCGCGCTCGACCTGATCGTCGAATATGCCAAGGTGCGCGAGACGTTCGGGCGCAAGATAGGCGCTTATCAGGCGGTGCGTCATCCCTGCGCGGACATGGCGTTGCGCGTCGAGGCCGCGCGCTGCCAGCTATGGTACGCCGCCGCTGCGCTGAAGGAAGGCCGCGACGACGTCGATACGCATCTCGATGCCGCCAAACACCTCGCCAATCAGGCGGCGCTCGCCAATGCGGACAGCAACATCCAGCTCCACGGCGGGATCGGCGTCACCGATGAACACCATGCACATTTGATGCTGAAGCACGCGATGCTGCTCGGCAAGCTGTTCGGCGGCAAGCGCGCGGTGCTCGCGCGGCTGCTCCACGCGAAGGCGGCCTGACATGGACCTGATCTATTCCGACGAGGATCGCTGCTTTCGCGAGCGCGCCCGCACTTGGCTCTCGACCAACGTGCCGCGCGGTACGCGTCCGGCACATGGTGCGGCGGCGGCGCAGTTCGATCGCGACTGGCAGCGGCGGATGTACGACGGCGGTTGGGCGGGGATCAATTGGCCCACGGACTATGGCGGGCTCGGCCTGTCGGGGCTCCAGCAGGTCATCTGGTACGAGGAATGCGCGCGTGCCGGCGCGCCGCACTATATCAACACAAGCTATATCGCGCTGATGCACGCAGGCCCCACCGTGATGACGCGCGGCACGGAAGAGCAGAAGGCGTTCCACCTGCCCCGCATCCTGAAGGGCGAAAGCCTTTGGTGCCAAGGCTTCTCCGAGCCCAATGCCGGGTCCGATCTCGCCAGTCTCAAGACCCGCGGCCGCGTCGAGGGCGATCACATCGTCGTCAACGGCTCGAAGATGTGGACAACGGACGCGAAATACGCAGACTATCAGGAACTGCTGATCCGCACTGATCCGACGTCCGAGCGGCACAAGGGGCTGACCTGGCTGATTTGCGACATGACTGCACCGGGCATCGACATCAAGCCGATCCGCACGATGCTGATGGACGAGCACGTCAACCTCGTCTTCTACGACGACGTTCGCATTCCGTTGGCAAACGTGGTCGGCGAAGTGAACCAGGGCTGGTCGACCGCGCTGTCGACGCTGTCGTTCGAGCGTGGCCTGGGGTTCATCGGCGACCAGCTCGAGCTCTACGAGCGGGTCAACCGCGCGATCCATCTGGCCGGCAAGCTCAGGCTCGAGACGGGGAAGCTCGCGATCGAGGACGACGGCATCGCGCAGAAGCTCGCCAGCCTGAAGGCCGATGCGCTCGCGATCCGCGCGATGACGCTCGCGCACATCACCGAGAGCGACCGCACCGGGCAACCAGGGCCGCAGGGTTCGCTGATGAAGCTGATTGTCACCGGCACGCACAAGGCGCTCAGCGAAACGGTCGGCGAGATGCTCGGCTGGGAGTTCCTCGAGTTCGACGGTGACCGCACCGCGCACCCGTGGACCTACGACTATCTGTGGAGCTGGGTGTTTACCATTTCGGGCGGGACCAGCGAGATCCAGCGCGAGATTACAGCCGACCGGCTGCTTGGCCTGCCGCGCGCGCGATAGAGGGACGATCATGGCTAACGCGCTGCAACTCGTGCTGTCCAATCCCAACGAGGGGTTCGAGGCGGACTTCAACGCTTGGTACGCCGGGCCGCACATCGTCCATGGCGTCGAGACGCCGGGCGTGCTGTCGGGCCAGCGCTTCCGCCGCATCGACGGGCCGTGGCCGGCGGGCAAGCACGACTACCTTATGGTCTGGGAACTCGACGACCCCGCCTTCACGCTAGCCGAGCTTGCCAAGGTGAAGGGAACGGCGGAGATGCCGATCAGCCCCGCGATCAACATGGATACGGTGCAGCCGCCGACGATGTGGCGTCGCGCCGAAGTGCGAAGCACGCGCCGGCCGATCGTAGATACGGGGTCGTTCAGGACGATCGCGTTCGGCCTGTTCACCGCCGCCGACGGCGCGGACGCAGCGCTCGCCGACGCGCTGATCGACGGAGGACTGCGCAGGCTGGCCGACGCGCCGGGCGTCGTGTCGGCACAATATCTGACGCTCGCCGACGAACAGATCCGCGGCAATTGCCGCAAGTTCCCGCACGGCGTGCTGATCGAACTGCACGACGAGGCGGCGGGGCTCGCCGCGCTGGCGCCGCTGCTCGCCGCCCTCCCCCATGCCGATGCGGAACGCTGGCAGGCACCGGTGTTCCGGCCGCTCGCGCCGCGACTTCACAAGAGCGCGGCGGCGCACGGATGAGCGAGATGCGCAACGCGACCGGCGGCTTCGCGATCCGCTGGGACCAAGAGACCGCCCGGCGCTACCGTCTGGAAGGCTGGTGGCAACCGACGACCCTGGTCGATGCCGCCCGAGCGCGCGTCGCCGAGGACTCCGATCGCGTACTCCTGATCGAGGGCGAGCGGCACCTCACCCGCGGGCAGGCGTGGCGCGAGGCGCTGCGGCTCGCCGGCTTCTTCCAGCGGCGCGGGCTGGTGCCGGGCGACGTCGTGTCGTTCCAGCTGCCCAACTGGATCGAGAGTGCGATCCTGGCACTCGCCGCACGAATGTGTGGACTGGTCGTTAACCCAATCCCGCCGATCTACCGCGGGTCCGAGCTGGCCTATATTCTCGCCGACTGCCGCGCGAAGATGATCTTCGTGCCGCAGGTCTTCCGCCGACACGATCACACCGCGATGCTCGCCGAGCTGCGCGGCGAGCTGCCGGCGCTGCAGGACATCGTCGTCGTTCGCGGCGCCGGGCCGCTGACGTGGGACGAGGCGCTTTCGGGCGAACCGCTGGACGAGACCGAAATGCCGCAGGTCGATCCCGCCGCGGTGATGATGGTCATGTACACCTCGGGCACCACCGGCCGGCCCAAGGGCGTGATGCACATCCACCACGGCTTCGACCACCGCGTCCGCGCGATGGGCGAGGCGTGGAACATCGGCCCCGACGACACCGTCTTCATGCCCTCCCCCGTCAGCCACATCACCGGCGCGTTCTGGGCGTTCGACATGCCGTGGGTGCGCGGCTCGAAGAGCGTGCTGATCGACGTATGGGCGGCGGAGGACGGCATTCGTTGCATCGAGGACAACGCCTGCACCGTCTCGGGCGGCGCGACGCCGTTCCTGCAACAACTCATCGACGTCGCACGAGAACGTCCCGGCGCACTGTCGTCGCTGCGGCTCTTCTTCTGCGGCGGCACCACCGTCTCGCCCGAGCTGATCCGCGCGGCGAGCGGCATCTTTCCGCAGGCTCTGTTCTTCCGTGTCTACGGATCGACCGAGATGACGACCGCGACGCTCGGCATTTCCGATGCCTGCCAGGCGGCGCTCGGCGCGGAAACCGACGGCGCGGTCCGCTTTCCAGTCGAGATGCGCATCGTCGACGATGCCGGCGAGACCATGCCCGCGGGCGACGAGGGCGAAATCCTGATGCGCGGCCCCGGGTTGTTCGTCGGTTATCTCCACCCGTCGGACAATGACGGCAATTTTAATTCGGACGGCTTCTTCCGCATGGGCGATCTGGGCCGTGCGCTGACGAGCGATGCCGGCGACGAATATGTCGTCATCACCGGGCGCAAGAAGGACATCATTATTCGCTCGGGCGAGAACGTCAGCCCGAAGGAGGTCGAGGACCTGCTGTACGGCCATCCCGCAATCGCCGAGGTCGCGATCGTTGCGATGCCGTCGGCCGCGACCGGTGAGAAGGGCTGCGCCTTTGTACTGCCGCGCGTCGGAGAGACGATCGACCTGCCGTCGATCCGCGCGTTCCTTGATCGGCTGGGGCTGGCCAAGCAGAAATATCCCGAGCATCTGGTGGTGGTCGACGACCTGCCGCGCGTGCCGTCGGGCAAGATCAAGAAGGACGTGCTGCGCCTCGAGGCGCGCGCCATCGCTGAGAAGGAAATGCCATGACCGAGCCGCTGATCCGCTACGAGGAGCCTGCCCCCGGCGTCGCGCGCATCGTGCTGGCGCGCGCCGACAAGTACAACGCGATCAACCCGGAGATGATCTTTCAGGTCAACGACGCGTTCAACCGCGCGCTCTACGACGATACCGTTAAGGTCGTGATCCTGGCCGCGGACGGAAAGCATTTTTCCGCCGGGCACGACATCGTCGACACGGTCGACAGCTACAAAGAACGCGTCCAGGTCGAGAAGAATCGCGTCGGCCACTGGTCCGGGTTTCAGGAACCCGAGACGCACGGTTGGTTCGCCGCGGAAAAGGAGGCGTATTTCGAGACCGCGAAACGCTGGCGCAACCTGTCCAAGCCAACGATCTGCGCGGTGCAGGGCAAGTGCATCGCGGGTGCGTTGATCTTCGCCTGGGTGTGCGACATCATCCTCGCATCCGACGACGCGGTGTTCTCCGATCCCGTGATGACGTTCGGGATGCCCGGCGTCGAATGGCTCGGCCATCCGTGGGAGCTGGGCGCGCGCAAAGCGAAGGAGTTCCTGTTCACTGCCGACAGCTGGAACGCCGAGGAAGCGCATCGTCTGGGCATGGTCAACCAGGTCGTGCCGCGCGCCGAGCTGGAGGGCGCGGCGCTGGCGATGGCGACCAAGATCGCAAGCAAGCCGGCCTTCGCGCTGAAGCTTGCGAAGGAAGCGGTGAACAAGACGCTCGACATCCAGGGCCAGGCCAACGCGCTCGACGCGGGCTTCTACCTCCATCATCTCGGCCATACGCAGAATTTCCGTCAATTCGGCTGGGGCATGGACCCGACCAATGCGCCGGGGCTCGCCAGCGTCCCGAAGAAACCCGCGTGAAGGAGCAAGCCATGGATCTCGCCGTAGTGGACCGGCTCTGGGATGCCCTCGCGGCCGGCAACGTCGACGCAGCTTGCGATTGCCTGACCCCGGACGCGCGCGTCTGGCATTCGTACGATCGCGATCCCCAGAATGTCGAGACGACGCACAAGGCGTGGACCGGTTTCGTCGGCGCCTTCCCCGAACGCGAGTTCACCGACATCCGTCGCCAGCCGACACAGACCGGCTGCGTGCAGCAGCAGACTATGATTGTCCGTACGCAGGGCGGCACGCGCAAGGCATGGCCAGTCTGCATCGTCGCGCGGATCGAGGACGGGCGCATCGCGCGGCTCGACGAATATGTCGATCGCGCCGGCAGCTACGACCCCGACGCCTGACCGAGACTATCGGCCGCCCAGACTCCGCGCCGCGGCGAAACCGCCGTCGACCGGCAGGTTGACCCCGTTGATGTAGGAGGCCGCGGGACTGTTCAGCCAGAGCAGCGGCCAGGCCTGTTCCTCGGGCGTCGCGCGGCGGCCGATCGGGCGTGTCGTCGCATTGATCGCCGCGGCGGGAACCCTGCCCTCGATTTCCGCCAGCATCGGCGTCGCGACCGCGCCGGGACTGGTGCAGTTGACGCGGATGCCGCGTGCGATCAGTCGCTGCGCCGCCTCGAACGTCCACACCGTCAGCGCTTCCTTGGCGAAGGCATAGGCGTTGGTGACGGTGTCGCGATGCGCGTCGTACCAGTCCCAGCCCGCATCGAACCCGTCGGTCGCTATGAAGCCGCGATGGTCTTCTAGTCGTGCAGCCCAACCCAGGCCACCGTTCGACGCCGTGCCGACGATCGCGCCGCCCGCCCGCATCCGCGCGGCGACCCGGTTCGTCAGATCGCGCGTTCCGAGGAAGTTGACCCGAATGATCGCATCGGCCTCTTGTGTCGGCGCGAGTCCCGCGCAGTTGAACAGCGCGTCGATCGATTCGGGCAGCGCCACCCCCGCGATCGATCCGGGATCGCTGAGATCGATCGTCTGGAAGCCGGCCAGCCCCGCGGTCGGTCGCCGGTCGAGCCCGTACACTTCCGCGCCGAGCGCGACGAGCAGCGCCGCCGTCGCCGCACCGATCCCCGATGCACAGCCGGTGACGATCACCCGCCGCCCGCGATAGTCAAATGCCCCGCCAGCATTCAGCATATGTCCGCTTCCTCGACCACGGGCCGGCTCTCCCGCGTGCCGCGCATCCGTGATGCCGGATCCTTCGGGTCGTCCGCGATCACAACGTGATCCTCGGCCACCCCGACCAGCGTCCCTACGAACGGCATGCCCGCCAGGCTACCGGTCACACGGTAGCTGACGGTATCGCCGATCGCGAAGGTCGCGGGGTCGAAGTTGAACGCGAAGGGGCAGACCTCCTCAGTCATTGGGACGGCCCTTTCAGCAACGCCGCGATCCGGTCGGCGATCGCGGTCGCGCCGGCGATCGTCGGGTGGAATTGCGTGCCATGCGCGTCGTTCCAGCCATTGACCCACGGCTCGCCCGAACAGGCGTGATGGTCGACGCCGATGTGCTCCATGTCGGTCAGGTCGGCGCCGGCTTCGCGCGCGGCGTCGCGCGTCGTCTCCGCCAGCTGGTGGCCGACCGCACGCATCGCCGTGACCTCGGCGGCGGACAGGTTCAGCGTCGCGCACGTCCCCGACGGCGGCAGGATCATCGGATAGGTCACCACGACGATCCGCGCACGCGGTGCACGCCGCCGTATCTCACGCAGCGTCGCCAGCAGGGTATCGTGCAATCCCGCGAAGTCGCGCGTCGCCAGCGGGCCCGACCAAAGCCGCCGCATGCCCCATGCGAGTAGCGACGAGCCCTTCGTACCCGCCGTGAACGCCAGATCACCGACATAGCGCACGTCGTTGCCGCCGCTGGTGATCGTCACGAGCCGCGTGCCCGGGCCGATCGCGTCGATCTGCGGCCCGAGGAACACCTGCCCACCAGTCAGCACGTGCCGCGTGGTCGCGCCCGAGCAGGTCATGTCCTCGAACGACAGCCCGAGCTTGCGCGCGAGCTGCGCCGGATAGCCGTTGGTCGATCGCTGGCAGACGAGCGGCGCGCCCTCGGCTCGCGGCCCGAGCCCTATGCCCGCTGCGAACGAACTGCCCAGCGCGACATAGGCCGCCCCGCCACGCGGGGGCCGTCGCCCCTGGATGTAAAGAAACGCGACGAGGACGAGCGCCAGCAACGCCGCGATGCCCAGCGCGCCACCGACCCAGACGATCACCCGCCTCATCCTGCCATCGACAGCATCGCCGCGGTGGTGCCGCCGTCGACGCGCAGATCAGTGCCGGTGATGAACGTCGCCGAGTCGCTGGCGAGAAACCGCGCGGCGAGCGCGATGTCCATCGCGGTACCAGGACGCCCGGCGGGCGCGGCATCGCGCGTCTCCGCGGCGCCGGGGGTCTGCTCGACCTCCTGCCGGCCCATCGGAGTCAGGATCAGTCCGGGCGAGATGCTGACGATCCGCGCGCCCTTCGCGCCCCACGCCACCGCCTTGCGCTCGACCAGACGCAGCACGGCACGCTTGCTCAGCAGATAGGCAAGACCCGACGCGCCTGCCGCGTTGCCCCCGGCCGCGGCCTCGATGATCGCACCGATCGTGTCGAGGAACGCGGTATCGAGCGGTGCCTTCAGCAGATCGGCGGTGCCGGGAATCTCGATCGGAACGTGACCCGCCGTCGAAGCGATCGCGACGACCACCGATCCGGGAGCCAATATCGGTTCGACCGCGGCGAGCAGCTTCTCGGTCGCAACGAGGTTGACCGACAGGATTGAACGCCAGTCGGCCTGCGACGGTGAGAGGCCTGCGGTGTGCAGGATCGTGACGGGTTCCCCGCTGCCCAGATCGGCCACCAGCGCGTCGAGCAGCGCCGTATCGCCGAGATCGCCGGTACGTGCGGCCCGCACGGTATAGGCATCGGCTTCTAGCTCCTCGGCAACCAGCGTCAGCCGGGCAGAAGCGTCGGTCAGCACCAGGTCGTGCGTAGCGCCGAACAGCCGCGCGCACGCGCGGCCCATGCCCCCCGCGGCACCCGTGACGAGGACTTTGCGGCGTGTCATGTCAATCTCCTGAGGATTGGGCGGCAAGCGCCGCGAGCGCATCGCCGATGCGCCGTACGAAGCGGGCGGCATCGGCGCCGTTGATGACGCGGTGATCGTAGCTGAGCGACAGCGGCAGCATCAGTCGCGGCTCGAAGGTCTCGCCGGTCCAGACCGGCTCTGTCCGGATGCCGGTGACGCCCAGGATCGCGACCTCGGGCGCGTTGATGATCGGCGTGAAGTAATGCCCGCCGATCCCGCCCAACGACGAGATCGAAAAGCATCCGCCCGACATCCGCTCCATCGGCAGGCCTTTCGCGCGAGCCAGCGTCGACACCTCGCGCAGTTCCGCCGCGATCGCGCCAACATCCTTGGCGTCGCAATCCTGCAGTACGGGCACAAGCAACCCGAGCGGCCCGTCGACCGCGATGCCGATATGGAAATAGCGCTTGAGCACCAGCGTCTCGCCGTCCGGCGCCAGCGATGCGTTGAACTGCGGGGATTCGCGAAGCGCCGCGACTACCGCCTTGATCAGATAGATAAGCGGTGATGCCTTGACGTTCGAGTGCTTGCGATACGCCTCGAGTGCGGTGACGTCGACGCTGTCGTGATGCGTCACATGCGGGATCGCGGTGGCATTGGCGACCATCGTCTTGGCGACGATCTTCTGGAAGCGCGTGCGCTTGGCGGTCTCTATCGTGCCGAACCCGGTTAGGTAGTCCTCGAAACTGGTGTCGTTCATCTCAGCTGTCCATGATGATGACGGAGCGGGCGATGCCGCCGCCGCGCATGTGGTCGAAGCCACGGTTGATGTCGGACAAGGCGATCCTCTCGGCGACAAGATCGTCGAGTTTCAACCGTCCGTCCAGATACCAGTCGACATAGCGCGGCACGTCGATGACCTTGCGCACGCCGCCCATCATCGATCCCTGAAGCCGCTTCTCGCGAAGCAGCTGCGCGGCGGGCAGTTCGATGCGGACGTCGGCGCGCGGCGCGCCGACGACGGTGGCAAGGCCCCCCTTGGCCAGCATGTCGAACGCCGCCTCGATCGTCGTCTTCAACCCGATCGCCTCGATCGCATGATCGACGCCGCGACCGTTGGTCAACGCCATTACCTGCGCGACGAGGTCGCCGTGGCTCGCATCGATCGTGTCGGTCGCGCCGAAGCTGCGTGCGAGGGCGAGCTTGGCGGATACGCGGTCGATCGCGATGATACGCCCCGCGCCCGAGATCGCGGCGCCGTTGATCGCCGACAGTCCGACGCCGCCACAGCCGATCACCGCGATGCTCTCGCCTGGCCGCACCTTGGCCGCATTGATGACCGCGCCAAGACCCGTCGTCACGCCGCAACCGATCACGCAGGCGCGGTCGAACGGCATGTCGCGACGGATCGGCACGACGCCACTCTCGTGCAACAGCATCAGTTCGGCGAACGCGCCCATGTTCCACCCCTGCGCGATCGCCTCGCCACCGATCGACAGCCGCGCCGGTTCCCCGGGCGTCCGTGCCGCTTCGGCAGGGTAGCAACGGTGCGTGTGACCGCCATGGCACTGCTCGCAATGGCCGCAGTTGAACGCGAGCAGGCCGATGACGTGGTCGCCCGGCTTCACCGTCTGCACCGCCGAACCCACCGCCTCGACGATGCCCGCAGCCTCGTGGCCCAGTACTGCCGGACGCGGAAAGGGGATGTCGCCGGTCAGGACATGAAGATCCGAATGGCACAGCCCCACAGCAGCGACGCGCACCAGCACCTCGCGCGCGCCGGGTCTGGCGATCGCGACGTCCTCGATCGTCATCGGCGCGCCGGTGTCGCGCAGGACGGCCGCCCTCATGCGACCACGGCCGCGGTGGACGGTGTGGGCGCCGCGTCGGTCGCGCCGTTCCCGGGCAATTTCGGAACGCACCACAGCATCGTCGTCGCGCCAACGACGAGTGGCGCGATCAGAATGAAAAACCCCGTATACGCGCCGGTGCGGTCGAAGATGATCCCGGCGGTCAGCGGACCGATCGCCGCGCATACCCCGAACACGGCACTGGCGACCGCATAGATCGTGGCGAAGCCGCTGCCCGCGAAATGCCGCGCGGCGAGATACACGACGACGTCGGTTTCGGCCCCCGCCGCAAGCCCGAGGACGACGACCGCGACGATCGCCGCATCGGTCGACCCTTGCCACAACAGCGCGCCGACGACGATTGGCAGCACGAAGATAGCGGTGCCGATCAACCGTGTCGGCAACCGGTCGAGCAGGAAGCCGGTGCCGACTCGACCGGCGATCGAGGCGATGCCGGTCAGTCCTGCGATACCCGCCGCAGCGGTTAGCGAGATCCCCTCTCCCCGCAGGATCGGCACGAGATTCGCGGTCAGGCCGAACGAGGCGATCGCGAACAACGCACCTGCTGCGGTGATGCAGACGAAGGTGCGCGACCGCAGCACGGGCAGGTAGCGGAACGCCTCGCCGGTCGTGGACACCGGGGGGTGCCGTCGTGCAGGTCCGACCCGGAACAGGAAGAGCGTCAGCGGCAACATCAATACCGGCCAGTAGAGCGCGAGCAGGACGAATGCCCAGCGCCAACCGACCGTCTGCACCGCCAGCGCGGCCAGCACCGGCCAGATCGCAATCGCAACGCCCACGCCAGCCAGCCCCAGCGCAAGCGCCAATCCACGCGACCGATCGAACCGCAGCGCCAAAGGTGTAATCCACACCGGCGGCGTGACCGCGACGGTCAGCCCGGCCTGCACCGCGCAGGCCGCGGCCCAGACGAACAGCGACCCGGTATTGACCCAACCGAGCGATGCCAGCCCGACCGCGGCCATGCCGATGCCCGACAGCGCGATCCGGCGCGGCCCGAACCGGTCGACCAGGCGCCCGACCATCGGCATCGCGACCAGCAACACGATCATCTGCAACAGGAAGGCCGAGGAGAATTGCGCGCGGCTCCAGCCGAACTCGGCGGTCATCGGCGCAAGGAATACGCCGCTCGAAAAGGCGAAGGTCGCGGAACCCGCGACCCCCAGCATCGCGACGAAGGGCAGCGGCCACGACGCGGCCCATTCATCGCGTGCGGACATGTCGTTCATGGTCTGCGCCGATTGTCCAAGGTCCGCCAGGGCTCTACTGTCGGTCGGAGAGCGAAAAGTGCGCCGCCGCGGACAGCGGCGCGATCGCGATCAGATCGCGCGCATCAACGGCATGCCCACATGCGGCAGCATGAACGGTTCGCTGGTTCCGTTCTGGGCCAGTTCGTGCCGCATCGTCGCCACGAGGGCTTCGGTATCGATGGACGCCGTGCCGGGATGGATCACGCCCAACGCCAGGGGGCGTTCGTTGAGACCGTGCGGCAACATCACCGCGGTCACACTCGCCCCGGCAACGAAGCCCGCCTCGCCGGTTGCGGCGCCGGCGCGGGCATAATCCACCACGCGCTGCGTCGTCGACGCATAATCGAACCGCTGCTCGGGTGCAGCCTCGGCATTCAGCCGCCAGAGCAGCTTGCGCGCCTTTTCGGGCCCGAACGTCGACAGCAGCAACAGACCCACCGCGCTCCCGCTCAACGATTCCGATGCACCGCTCTCGACGCCGTCGGACATCTGATCGGCACCCGGCGACCAGCGGAAGATTTGCGCATGCGTGCCCACCATCCCGAACAGCCCGACACCGCACCGCGTCGACTGGGCCAAGCGGTCCATGAAGGCGTAGATCCGCCCGTCACGCAACAGGTCGGGCTGCGCTGTGCTGCCCAAGGTCGCGAGGCGGGGCGTCGGCGAATAGGAACGCGACACCGGATCCTTGTAAAGCAACCCCATTTCAACGAGACTGGCCAGCAGTTCCGACGTGCTCGATTGCGGGCGATCGTAGCGACGAACGATGTCCATCACCGTCGCGCTGCGTTTGGTCGGCCCGAAATATTCGAAAACCTCGATCACGCGCTTCGCGATCTTCGTCTTGTTCGACTCCAGCACGGTTGCCACTGTCGCTCTCCTGTTTTTCGTTGCCGCCAACATCATCCCCGCGCTGTCCATCGTCAACTCAAAAATGAAGGTCCCTCTGTTTTTAGCAGCTATTCGTCGCATAAAACATTGCATCTATCGCGTTGCATTGTTTTCCAAGTGTGCTGCTCGGATGTTCGCGCACCTCGGGACCCGTATGGCTTATGCGGGAAAGTGTGTCGGCCGGTCCGCCAATGGGCCCGGGCCGTGCGAAAAATCGCTGTCGGCGTCCGGATTGCGCCGTGCGATCGCCGCCCGGTCGGGCTGGAAAGTGAAGCACGCGCCCGTGGCGAAGCGGCTGCCGGATATGCCGGCGGGAATGGTCATCTGTCGGCCGAACGACAGGATCGTCGCCCAGCGCAGGATTCGCGCCGCCTCGCGCAGCGCCGGGTCGAGACCGGCGATCCATCCGCCGATCGCGGCGAAGCTGGCCCCTTCGAGCTCCAGCGGCGCGAGCATCGCATCGCCCGCGATCGTCCAGGCGAGCCGTACGGTGCCCTCGGACGTCAGTGTCGCGGTCCGCGCTCCATCGACCGGGTCGGAGACGTGGATATCATAAGCGACGGCACGATCGTCGCCGGCATGCGCGGCGGCGAAGAGCGCCAGATCATAGAGATGAGTGCAGTTGCTGGTCTTCTCGCCGCGCCGGGCGGCCTGCGCGAGCGCGACACCGACGAACGTCTCGGTCAGCCGGTCAATCGCGCCCGGACAGGTCGTCCAGGGTCGCCGGGTCATCACGCTGTCGACTGCGGTGATCGTCTCGTCATCGTGCTTCAGCACGACGGTCATGCGATGCCAGTCGTCCTCGAGCTCCGCGGAGACGCGGCCCGACCTCGGCTCGATCAGAATCCGACGACGAAAGCCCGGACCGTCCGGCATCGTCAGTCGCGTGCGAGCAGCAGGGCCGTGGCGAGCGGGCCGCCGCCCGACGTCGCGACCGCGACGCGCGGATCACCCGCGATCTGGCGTGTGCCGCCCTGCCCTCGCAACTGCACCACCGCCTCGTGCGCGAAGCCGAAGCCGTGCAGCCGCCCGGCGCCGATCTGTCCGCCGAACGTGTTCATCGGCAATTCGCCGTCGAGCGCGATGCGGTGGCCGCCATCGATGAAGTCGCCGCCCTCGCCCAGCCTGCAGAAGCCCAGCCCCTCGAGCCAGGTGATCGCCTGGAAGCTGAACCCGTCGTAGAGCTGGACGGTATCGACATCCTTGGGCCGGTAATCCGTCGAGCGCCACAGCTCGGCACCCGTGGCGTAGGACGCCATCAGCTCGGCCTGGTCCCAGCTGTGCCGGTCGACCGCATAGGCAGAGGCGGCGAGCCGGATCGGGGTCGACTTCACATCGCCGAGCGCATCGCCCGCTGACAGGATCAGCACGGTGGATGCGTCGGTGTAGCGGTCGCAATCATAGAGGCAGAGCGGATCGGAAATCATCCGCGCGCCCATATAGTCGTCCATCGTGATCGGTTCACGCACCAGCGCGCGCGGGTTGAGCGCCGCGTGCGCGCGGTCGGTGATCGCGATCTGCGCCAGTTGCTCGCGCGTCAGGCCATATTTCTTGATGTGGCGCATCGCATATTGCGCGGTCCAGTTGGCGGGCGAATAGGCATCGAACGGCATCATCCACTGCATGAAGCCTTCCGCCGCCCCCCCTCGGGCCGGCGGATAGTCCTGCGGGCGTGCCGCCGCAGCGGCCTCGTACACCGTTCGGAAGCACAACACATGCCGCGCGCGGCCCGTCGCGATCGCGCCGGCCGCGTCGATCACCGACCCGAGCTGCGCCATGATTTCGAACCCGGCGGTGTACCAGCGCGCCTTGATGCGCAGTGCGTCGATCAGTTCCTCGGACCCCACCGGCGAAAATCCCGGCGGTTGCGCAGCTTTGCCCGGATAGCTCGCCACCCCGTCGATATCCCCGATCGCCAGCCCCGCATCGTCGAGCGCCTCCTTGATCGCGTCGACCGTCAGCAGCATCGGATGCCGCTCGATCCGCATGCCGACCTGGCTTTGCCCGATGCCGGTGACATAGGCGTCGCGCGCGCTCATGCGGTCTTCTCGAACAAGGGCACATACACCTCGTCATGCTGTTCGAACACGACGCGCACCGGATCGTCGATATCGACGTCGGCGGGATCGCAGCCCATCACGTTGCTCGTCAAAATGACGCCCGGCGCACCGTCGATCGCGATCCGTGCAATCACGAACGGCACTGTCATGCCGGGGTGCCATTTTTGGTGATTGACCGTGAAGCTGTGGACCACCCCCGTTCCCGCCACCGCTGCCGGCGCGACCGAATCGGACAGGCAGGCGGGGCAGACGGGTTGTGGCGGGTGAACGAAGGTGTCGCACGCGTTGCACTTCAGGAACCGCAGCCAGCCATCCGCCCCGCTCGTCCAGAAGAAGCGATTGTCGCGGTCGAGCCGCGGCAGCACGCGGAAGGCCGGCACCGGCTCAATCCCAGCGCAACGGCAGCGAATCGATCGCGATGATGTTGCCCGAATGGAACTTCACCGGGCTGCTCTCGTCGAGCCGGAACGCCGGCAGTCGCGCCAGCATCTGCTCATAGAGCACCTGCAGCTCGATCCGCGCGAGATGCGAGCCGAGGCAGCGATGCGGCCCCGCGCCGAACGCGATGTGCACCTTGTTCTCGCGCTTCAGGTCGAACGCGTCGGGGTTCGGGAATTCACGCGGGTCGAGATCGGCGCCGGGCAGGAAGATCATCAGCTTGTCGCCTTCCTTCACCTGCCAGCCGCCTAGCTCGGCGGCCCTGGCCACGCGCCGTGTCGGCACCGTGAAGGTATAGCGACGCAGCAGCTCTTCGGCCGCCTCGACCACCAACTTAGGGTTCGAGCGCAGCTCCTCCTGGAATTCAGGATGCATGGCGAGATGACGGACGCCGAAGCCCATCCCGTTGATGACGGTATCCAGCCCGGCGATGAACAGCAGGACGGCATAGTCCTCCATCAGTTCGAACGTCATCGGCTGGCCATCGATCTCGGCCTTCCACAACAGGCTGATGAGATCGTCGGCGGGTGCGTCGCGGCGCGCGGCGATCACGTCCTTCATCGAATCCGCGACCT
>NZ_CALMAW010000091.1:30157-30495 GCF_937859915.1 uncultured Sphingomonas sp.
GATCGCTTCCATCTCGTCGGTCAACGGCGCCATGAATTCATGCACCAGCGTCCGGAACTCCGCCGACCGCTCGAGCGGCAGCCCCATCATCTTGAGAAACACGCGCACCGGCAGCGGTTCGGCGATGTCGGGGATCAGGTCGCAATGCCCCTGCTCGATCACCGCGTCGATCAGCTCGTTAGCAAGCGCACGCACCTCTTCCTTGCGCGCCAGCATCGCCTTGGGACTGAACGCGAGCTGCAGCGGCTGGCGGTACTTGGTGTGATCGGGCGGATCGAGGTTGATCGGCGTCGGTAGCGGAACGTGTCCCATCTGCGCCGACATTTGCTGGCGCAGCC